>WAKG01000001.1 GCA_015523445.1 Desulfurococcales archaeon
CGGAGATGTGTATAAGAGACAGGTTGCTGCAGGGTATCTGGGGGTGGGGAAGAGCCTGTTGAACGGGTTGGGGGTATCCGAGTTTAGGGTGGACGTGTTTCCCTGACCTTCCTGAGGGTTGCAACGTCTATTGTGGGCTTAACCACCCCCAGCTTCACATCAACCAGGCCTGCCCGCTGAAGCCAGCGTATATGCTTCGTTATTGTAGACTTAGCATATCCAGTCCTCTCCGCCAGCTCCCCAGGCCTTGCACTGCCCATCTCTGCCAGGGTTTTGAGTATCCTCAGCCTCGCCCGGGACTCGTGGCTGCTTGAGAGGGATAGTATCCAGCCTGGTATCTCCGTGATCCTCCTATCAACAGTGCTGTAGACTAGCACCGTTGCTATGCTGGAGCGTATCAGGGTTGCGGCTGTATAGAGCGTTATATTGAGTATCTTAGGCCCTCCACCCAGGAGAAGTATCGCGGGGGAATGCTGCTCCATCAAGAGGGCAAGATCTATCACGGCCAGGGGGTTCTTGGGGTCTACAGTATACAGGCTGCTCTGGGCCCCCATAGCCCCCGCTATGCTGGAGGCGACCCGATACGCCTCTTCAACCCCCCGGTTAACGGGCTCCTGAGTTATAAGCAGGAGCTCCCCAACCCTGCAGGAGGCGAGGGCCCTCACAATATGCTCAACCAGATAGCCCAGGGGAGCCGCCATGGAGGACGGATACCCGTGGCATCCCAATGCAGACGCCCACTACCACAACTAAACCGGGAAAAGTAATATAAGTATCCCTACAAACACCCGGCCCAGATATCCACATATACACAGCATATACCCCCCAGTTAAAGAGGGAGCAACCGATCCAAGACCTCCGGATATCCAAGACCATAAACATGGATGGGAAACACGGATAACCCCGAACCGCCCCCGCCCAGGGTGAGGGGGCTAGGGGTGCATAGAAGCCACACAGCCCACCACCTCCTAGGAGCTAGGCCCGCGGGCCCCTGCAACAGGCCAAACATTAGGGGCTGGGACTACGAGCCCGGCAGGGTGCCCCCGTCAGCCCTAGCAAGTCCCTGCCCCACCATGAGGAGCCTTCACCTCCAGGTCTCCGGCGTCAGGATCAAGACTCAGGCGCTAAAGAGGGGCGCTGAGATGCATAGGGAGGCACTAACGGTGATAGAGTCAGCCCTGGAGAGGGGGCTGGAGGGGCTTCTAGCCAGTGCCCAGCAGGTGAGGACCCGTGGAGGCCTTTGGGCCCTAGCCCTGGGCTACAGGTGGATACAGCAGGGCCGCTTCCCCCCGATGAGCGTGGAGCCTAGCATAGGCCCTGGCGGGGGCTTCGGCCAGGGTAAGCCAGACATAGTGCTGGGCCCCTACCCCCTCGAGCTAGTATCCTCCATCGAGCCTCGGTGGTACTGGGAGAGGAAGAAGCTGGTCCTCGCCGCCTACGCTATGCTACTCGAGCACAGCCTCGGGGCCCCCATAGATACAGGGTTCCTGGCCAGCCTCTCGGAGGGGCTAGTCGAGGAGGTGTGTATAGATGACAGGCTCAGGGTGGAGGCACTCAAGCTAGCCGCCCTGGGGGAGGAGGCGTTGGAGGCCGATCCTGGCCTCCCCCCAGAGTGTCCCCAGCACTGTATCTACAGGCAGGTATGCCTGGGTGTGGGGGATGGTTAGTATCGTGGTGGCAGAGCCTGGCTCGAGGATCGGCTTCCGAGGCGGGGTTCTAACGGTGTGGAGAGGGGGAGAGACCGTCTACCAGGTGGGGGTAAACGAGGTAGATGCACTGGTTGTATCTACACGTGGAGTCAGCCTATCCGGCGACATTCTATGGCAGCTGGCCAGCCACGGGATCCCAGTATACCTAGTCTCAAGCCGCGGCGAGGCCCTAGCCGTGGTGGAGCCTGTGGATATGAATAGGACCGCCGAGACCATGATAGCCCAGGCCTCATGGAGGATATCCGAGGCTAGAAGGCTTGAGGCGGCCAGGTGGTTCATAGAGGCTAAGGTGAGGGCGAGGCAGTGGCTACTCCGCCGCCTCGCCGCCTCGAGGAGGATGCCCGAGCTGAGGGATATAGCTTACATGCTCGAGGGGGCTCTAGCCAGGATCAGGGTTGCAGGGAGCCTACGGGGCCTCCTGGAGGAGGAGGCTAGGGCGGGGAGGACCTACTGGAACACGCTGGCTGGGCTCATACCCGGCGATCTAGGCTTCCCCGGGAGACATCCCCGGGCCGGGGATCCGGTGAATAAGAGCCTAGACTACCTCTACGCCCTTGTGAGGTCTAGGTGCCACACTGCATTGAGGATAGCGGGCCTCAACCCCTACATGGGGTTCATGCACGTGGAGAAGAGCGGGAGGCCCAGCCTCACCCTAGACTATATGGAGCCGTATAGGTGGGCGGCGGAGAAGGCCCTGCTGTCCCTCCTAGCCTCAGGCTTCAGACCCACCATATTCATGGACAAGCTAGACAGGGACACCAGGAGGGCGCTCTACTCGAGGATGGAAGAGGAGATGTCAAGGAACGTGCCGGGGAGCAAGGTGACGCTAGCCAAGGCGATACAAGGAGATGCGTGGAGGCTGGCCTCGGCCCTCAGGAGTGACGGGACATACACCCCCACAATTCCAAGGCAGGGGTGACAGAGTGGTGGCGGTTATACTGGTAGCCTACGATATAAGGGATGATGAGAGGAGGATTAGGATGATGCGCATGCTACTAGCCCTCGGCTACAGCAGGGTGCAGAAGAGCGTGTACATACACCGGAGAGGCTTCGAAGCAGTCAAGAGGGCCACCCTGGAGAGGGCTGCCAGGATCATGGATCCGGAGACAGACTCCCTACTCCTACTCACCCTCCCAGACAGCCTCTACACCAGGGCGATTAAGATGGGGAGGGGGAGCGTGGATGGCGAGGTCGTCAGGCTATGACCCTGCCCCGGTCAGCATAGTGAAGACATACACTTGGTGCCCAACCCTTGCATGGCTAGAGGCCAACGGCCCCAGGCTAACACTTCCCCCGGCATCCAGGGTTGAAAGGATAGGTCTCCACCCCCTAGAGGTATGGACCATGCTGGAGGCCCTAGGCCACCGGGGCCATATAGTCATGGAGGCAGGCCTGGAGGATCCGGTACTCGGTCTAAGGGGTAAGGTGGATTACCTGGCCGAGCCCGGCTCTACTCCTGGGGCTGTCGTGGAGTACAAGGCCCGGGGCCTCTGGGGAGGCCCCCAAGGGCCCGGCATGGTGCAGGCAGCACTCTACACTATCATGGCTGAACACGTGTACAGAGCCAGGTTTAAGGGGTATATAGTCACCGTGGAGGGGGTCTACAGGGTAAATGATTCGCACAAGGCCAGGGCGCTCAGGCTACTTGCCAAGACTAAGGCAGCGCTAGCTTCGCCGGAGCCTCCGGAGCCGGGGCATGACCTGTCACGGTGCAGATCATGTATTTATAGGAGGATATGCCCATACTCCCCCGGCTAGTATCTAGCCTAGGCCTCCCATCTGGCCAGCTATATACCCGAGCTTCTCCGGCACCGTGCCCCTCATGTAGGGCGCCTTCACCAGTACAACCCTAGCGCCCAGCTCCCTGGCCTTACCCAAGAGCCAGTCCCCAGCCTTAGACACCGGTGTACCCCGGGAATCAACAGTGACAAAGGCAATAGCCCCCTGGGCTAGCTGCCTCTCAGCCTCCTCCAGGTCTCCGGGGCTAATAGCCTCCCCTACATGTCCATACCCTTGGGCTAGTACTAGTACAACCTGTGCCCCCAGCCACTCCGCCGGGTACTGCGCTGCTGGCAGATCTATCACAGCCGGCTTACCGGCTAGTACATCCTTGAACACATCTAGATCGGATAGGTCCTTAAGGATCCTCTCAGCGTTCCCTGTATAACTGCATGAGGGCCTAGCCTTCTCCAACACCCCGGCTACATGCGTTATGAAGGCCCTATAATTCTCCGGATCATATATGGGGTAGTGGGTGTTAGGTCCATCCCCCGGCAAATATAGGATCCGTATTCCTGGGGAGTCGAGCACATCTACAACAACCCCTCCAGCCAGCTCGCCCGCCTTAACATCGACAGGAGTATGCCCCCCAGTCACCACTATATCCGCCCTAGCCACTATGGACGCCTTCTCCGGGTCCAGTTGTAGATCGTGGGGATCGGCTCCCGGCCTGTAGAGGCCAACCACCCTATCACTATCACACATAATCTGTGCAAGGTCCTCTTCAAGGCTGGGATACGTCACAGCCACCAGGAGCCCACCGCCGCCCCCGGTCCCATCGTTCATGGCTAGTATGATTACGCCTGCAACGATCATAGCCCCTATAATGTACACGATAAACCCGTAATCCCCACGCATTCGTGCATACACCCCACTCTTCAATGTAACTCCACCCTATATCTCCATGTTATAGTATAATATATTAACCTATCTTGGAGATTATAACTATAACCGTGCACAGTATCATTACTTATCTGGGTATATAGTGCATAGGAGATGGGAGCCATGAGGGTGGAGGTCCAGGAGCTCACAGTGGAATACAGCGGCGTGAGGGCGCTGGATAGGGTTAACATGAGGATTGAAGGGCCAGGGCTAGTCCAGGTGATAGGGCCAAACGGCTCGGGGAAGACGAGCCTACTACGAGCTATCCTAGGCCTAGTAAAGCCCAGTAGGGGCAGGATAGTCATCGAGGGGATAGATGTTACCGGCTCCCCTAGGCTGGCGGGCAGGATGGTGGGGTACGTGCCCCAGAGGCCCGGGGCCCCAAGGCTCTCGCCTGTAACAGTGCTTGAACTAGTTGAGACTAGCCTCAGGATGAGGGGGCACAGGGATCCCCGGGGATTAGCCGAGGATGCACTAGATGCTGCTGGGGTAGGTAGGGAGCATTGGGGTAAGAGGCTGTGGGAGCTGAGTGGGGGCACCTTGCAGAGGGTATTCATAGCAAGGGCAACTGCTCCTGGGCCCCGGCTACTAGTCATGGATGAGCCCCTAGCAAACATAGATCCTGGGGGTAGGCTTGGGCTGGCCAAGTTGATAGCACGGCTATCCAGGGATAGGCTTGTCATAGTGGCCAGCCACGAGCCCAACCTGCTACTCCCTTATACTAGGTACATGGTGCTGGTAGATAGGGGTGTAGTGGCTCAGGGGCCCCCGAGCCAGGTGTTCAGGAAGCATGTTCTGGAAAGAGTCTACGGAGCTAGCGTCACCCGGGGACTAGTACTAGCGGGAGAGGAGGGTGCACACGGATGAAGCTGCTAGCAGTGCTGGGGTCTATAGCGGTAGTCCTAGCCGGGGCTGCCCTAAGCCTCTACCCTCCGGAGTGGGTGCTAGCCCTGGCCGGTGCTGGGCTAGCCTACGGGGCCCTAAGCCCCCTGCTATATGCTAGGAGGCTCCTATTCATGGCTGGAGCTGCACCCCACGCTGCCCTCGCAGCTGCTAGCATAGGCGCTGCTCTGGGGGCGTGGGGCCTGGACTCGGTGCTTGCAGGCCTAGTCCTGGGACTCTCCTTCATCTATACTGCTGGATACGCTGTTTACCGGGGGGTTGATCCCGACACCGCCGCCAGCCTACTAGCAGGGTTCACTGCGAGCCTAGGAGTTGCTGGCCTATACTTTGCCTCCAGCCTAGGGATACAGGTCTCCGGGATCATAATCGGGGACCCCCTCCTGGCGTCTAGGCTGGAGGCTGTAACGGTAGCTGTGCTAGGGCTAATCACCCTCCTAATCCTAGCCCGGGCGGGGGATGTAATGGCGTATATAGGGGTGGATAGGGATGATGCGGCACTAAGCGGAGCCCGGGTGCTGGTGTATGATATAACGCTCTACACCCTCATAGCACTACTGACAGTCGGCCTGATCAGGATTGTAGGCTTCATATTAGAGCACGTACTACTCCTAATACCTGGGGCACTAATACTCCCCCTGAGCCGGGGCGCTAGGACTTCAACCCTGGCTGGAGGTCTAGTAGGGCTCTCCGCTGGGCTAGGAGGCCTCCTATTGGGAGGCGCCGCCGGGCTCCCCCCGGCAGCTGTGTCTGGACTCATACTCATGGCTGGCTATAGCCTTGTACTACTTGGGGGTGCGCGTAGTGGCTAGGAGAAGGTTCGGGGTCAGCCTCCCAGAGGACCTTGCCTCCATGCTGGACACGCTTAGCGAGAGGCTGGGGCTCGATAGGAGCAGGCTTGTTGAACAGGCTGTTAGGGCCTTCCTAGACGACTATAGCCACTTGCTAGTGCCGCACCAGTGTAGCGGGGTTATGATCCTCTCCTGCAGATCCGGGGCTGAAGAGGCCCTGGCTAGGGTTATGGAGGAGTACCGGGACATAGTGTCCACCCGGTTCCATAGCCATGCCGGGGAGAGGTGCGTGGAGGCTGTGGTGGTCGAGGGTGATACTGGCAGGATCTCTAGGCTTCACCAGGACCTGGAGAGGGCAGGGTGTAGGGCCAGGTATATACCGCTCCCGGGCGACGGCGGCTAGTCTACTATTGGCACCCTTGCCTCGTACTTAAGCCACCTCCCCAGCCTCCTATCAGTCCCAGCTATATGGCCTTGTAGCCAGGCTGCTAGGAAGCCTAGTAGGTCAAGGGTTATCTCTGCCTCCCCCGTCCTGTACTTCTCTGTGAAGCCTGTAACCTTCTCCACGAAGTCGCTGTGCTCTCTCCTGTGCCTAGAGAATAGCTCTTCGGGGTAGTTGAACTTGTCCATGATCCTCTCCTCGCTCCTAAAGTGGAACTTAGTATACTCCCCTAGGTTGCCGAGCACCTCCTCCATAGCCCCCCTATCTTCCCCTGCTACCAGGCCCAGATACAGCATGTTCAGGTTTGCAACCAGGAACATGTGCTGCCTGTCAATACCCCTCACATACACGCTCAGCCTACCCGGGTCCCACTCCACTAGCCTCTTCCTCAGCCTAATCGCCACAACCCTAGCCTCTCCACGGCTATCCTCGATCAGGCCTAGGGCCTGCCTGCCATAGACTGGGCCTGTGGCTGTCATGGCCTGGGCGGCGGTTACCACCCCATTGTATACTAGGAGCCTGGATACCCATCCCTCCTCCCCCTCCACGACCAATAGCCATGGGCCTTCTAGTTTCCTGGGTGATGCAGCTAGGAGTAGTATCAGGCCTCCCCTGGCTCCGAGAAGCCTAGCTGTATACTCCATCCTCTCCTCCATACCTTGGATAAAGTAGCGGAGCGCATCCTCACTATCTAGGAATAGGCTAGCCCTATCTAGGCTGCTACTGGCAGCCCCCAGCAGGCTGGCCTTGGGGGTTACGGGATCCTCCACCTCTGGAATGTTGTCAACGCCTGTCTGGACTATGTACTTGAGGTCTGGATCCCTTAGGAGGAGCCACCTTCTGAGCCTCCTGAGCATAGCCTGGGCTCTCCAGGGCCGCCCCAGCCCTGAGTATTTATCATGTATGGTATTATTCATATATTTTAATCTATACCACGCTATACGGTGGCCCCGGCCCTCCGCCTATACTCCGCTAGCCTCGCAGCCAGCCCCGGCAGATCCTCTACAGGCTCCCCCGGAGGCCTGCCCTGGAGGTCCATCAGAGCCCTAGCAACGTTGAGGACGAGCCTCTCCTCCTCCTTCCACCCCTCTAGGGGGCCTGGAGTTGCCTTGAGCGCTATATCCAGGGGATCCTCTATTCCTTCCTCCACCAGCATACGGGTGGCTCCTAGGACGTGGCGGAAGTACTTGGACAGTAAGTCTACAACCTCTACGCTGGCCGGAGGACCGTGGCCACCTACTATTGTCCACCCCTCCAGCCTTCCCTTTAAGCCTGCAAGCTTCTCCTCCCACGCAGCCACACTCCCATCTATGGCTAGGGGCGTAACGCCGTTGAATACAAGGTCTCCCACCACCGCTACCCGAGCCCACTCCACCCATACCACCAGGTCCCCCACCGTATGAGCTGGTCCCTCGTATGTCACCTGACAATGCCCCTATCACCCTGGATCACTAGGCCGTCATCTATGACTATCTCTGGCCTTGTGTACTTAGAGTCGGTGAAGTCTAGGTGGGGGAACAGCTGTTGGTATATCCCGGGTGCTATGTGCGCTAGTATCTCAAGCCTCTCCGCGGCCCTCCTATGCATTATCTTGGGTGCCTTCACTATGTGGTTGCCGAAGGCGTGGTCGCCGTGGTGATGGGTGTTAACCACCAGCGAGGGGCTGAACAAGCCAAGGGAGTCTAATGCCTCCAGCAGGCTCCTCGTCCTAGGCCCGTTGTACTGGGTATCCACTAGCAGGGTGTAGCCTCCCATGTCTATGGCTACGGAGTTGCTTCTGAACCATCCTCCATCAACGTCTATGAACGCGTATACCCCGCCTCCTAGGTCCTCAACCCTATACCACTCCAAGGCCGGTCAGCCCCCTAGGTGGCGGAGCATGAAGTCTGCCTCCAGCCTCCTAACCTCGCTGAGGAGCGAGTCCTTGTAGACGTCGAAGTGACCTGCATCCAGCTCAACTAGCTTTACTGGGCCCGGCATCCTCGAGGTAGCTTCCCTAGCCTGCTCTGGCGGGGTGGTCTTATCCCTAGATGCAACCACTATGAGTATGGGCTTATTGACTAGCGGGGCGTAGTCTCCAGGGTTGTAGGCCAGAATCCTGTCTAGGCTGTCTAGGGTTATCCTGTTCACGAAGGTCTCCAGCTGAGCCGCCTTCTCTAGATAGTAGCTCCTGGCCTCCTCGCTCATTAGCACAGCGGGCTCTCCCGACTCCGAGACTATGCTTATGTACCCTGGCTCGCCCCTGCAGCAGGCCCCGCGGCCCTGGTCTGCCAGTATCATTACTGGCTCTAGGCTGCCGAAGTAGCTTAGCGCTGTCTTGTAGCTGTACAGGTTTGGCACCTGCGCAACCCCACACCTAACCCCTGTTGGCGGGAAGGCTAGCAGGGTTACAACGTGGCCCCCGCTGAAGCTCGTGCCCCACACGCATATCCTATCAGGGTCAACCTGTCCAGATTCCCGGAGCCAGTGGATAGCGCACCTATAATCCGAGACCTGGTCCATGGGGTATAGCGCCTGCCTGGGCTCCCCCTCGCTTCTCCCGAACCGCCTGTAGTCGAAGGCTAGAACCGTGAGGCCACGGTCGGCGAAGTACCCGGCGTAGTCGTCTGCATGTGCCTCCTTAACCATACCGAACCCCATAGCCATGACGACGCCGGGGCCTCCCCCGCCGTCATCTGGCGTGTAGAGGAGGCCGTGGCACCTGGCCCCGCTACAGGGGATCCAGACCTCCCTAATCCTAGCCAAGGCTCTCATACCCACGATAGTGGGCCCCCGAGAGGGGGTTATATGAGGAGCTACTCCACTTCCACCGTGTCCCCGGGGCCAGGAGTCTCTACGGGCAGGCCCAGCTCCTCCTCGATCCTAGCCCTTAGGGCCTCCTGCGCCTCTGGGTCACCGTGTACTAGGACCACCTTGGAGACCCCTATGATACCCCTAAGGACCTCTAGTACACCGCGCTGGTCTATATGGCTGGAGAAGTCGAACCACTCCACCCTAGCCTTCACGGGTATCTCCTCCTCTCCGTAGACCCCCTTCTCTATAATCATCCTCCCATTGGTCCCCGGCGCCTGGTAGCTGACCAGGAAGACTCCGTTCCTCTCATTGGTAGCCATCTTCTTGAGGTAGTAGAGGCTGGGGCCCCCCTTCACCATGCCGCTGCTAGCTATGATTACGCCAGGCTTCTTGTAGGCCCTCCTCCGGTCCTGCCATCCCCTAACCATCCTAAACTCCATTGCAGCCTCCTCGAGGAGGCTGGGCCTAGCCAGGTAGCCAGAGTGTGCTAGGTACAGCTCCGTCACCTGCCTGATCATGCCATCAATCCACACGGGATACTCGAACCCCCTCTCGGCTAGGAGGGCCATGAGTTCCTGGCCACGTGAGACGCTGAATGAGGGGACTAGCACAGTGCCCCCGGCCTCGACAACCTCCCGGATGGACCCGTAGAACCTGTCCTCGGTCTCCTCGCGGGGCGGATGATTGGAGTCGCCGTAGGTGGACTCTATTATTACCACGTCGGCCTTTACCCCTTCTAGCTTGGCTGGCCCGACGAGCTTAGTATGTATATTGTTTAGGTCGCTAGTGTAGAGGATCCTAGAGTCCCTGGCCTCGACGAGGACTGAGGCGCTTCCCGGGATGTGGCCACTATCCAGGAGCTTGAACCGGAAGGGGCCAGCCTCTACCTCCTCGCCATAGCCTAGGCTTGTCGCTCCCCCTAGCATTTCGTCCACGCTGTACTCGTCGTAGGGTAGCATGGGGCCGTTCAGCTTGATCATGTCGTATAGGAGTAGCCTGGATACGTCTAGTGTTAGGGGTGTCCCATAGAGTGGGGGGGCTATGCTCACGTAGAGGCCCGGGGCTGCCCCTATGTGGTCTAGATGGCTGTGGGTGAGCACCACAGCCTCCAGGTCCCTGGGCCTCACGTGCCCGGGGAAGACCGGGTTATCCATCTCGTCGAAGTTGACTCCATAGTCTAGCAGGAGGCCGCGCCCATCACTCTCCACCAGTATGGCGGCCCTGCCTACCTCCCTGCCACTACCCAGTATCCGTATCCTTGCCAACACCGTACTCCCCGCGTCGCTCAATCACTATAACAATCCAATCAACCGCGGGGTGGAGCGCCACTTAAATCCACTACCCAGGAGCCCTCAGCCGCGATCTATACATGACTCCGGGGGGTTTTTAGGGTTCCATTTACGCCCTTATCATATTCATGGTGTATAATTGTGGGCATGCATGACGAGATCTACAGGCTCAGCCTGGAGGCCCGCAGCGTCATTAGAGGTAGAGCTAGGAGGACCCCGCTAGACTATAGCTCTACATTCAGCAGGATAGCCGGGTTCGACGTGTTCTTAAAGTATGAGAACCTACAGAAGACCGGGAGCTTTAAGGTTAGAGGCGCCCTGTTCAAGCTCTCCCGTCTACAAGATGCTAGGGGGGTTATAGCGGCCTCCGCGGGGAACCATGCTCAGGGGGTAGCGTATGCAGCGAGCGTCTACGGGCTCCAGGCGGTCATAGTAATGCCTGAGACCGCGTCTATATCGAAGGTGGAGGCCACCCAGGGATACGGGGCTAGGGTAGTACTCCATGGGAGGGTTTATGACGAGGCCTGGGAGGAGGCGGTGAGGCTCTCCGAGGAGCTCGGATTCGAGCTAGTCCACCCCTTCAACGATCCCCTGATAATGGCTGGGCAGGGCACCATAGCCTTCGAGGTCCTAGAGGACCTCCCCAGAGTGGATGCGATCATCGTGCCTATAGGGGGAGGTGGGCTCATATCTGGGATAGCGGTTGTTGCTAAGAGGCTTAATCCTGATGTAAGGATCATAGGCGTGGAGCCTGCCAATGCACCCAAGGTCACGGTTTCCCTGAAGGAGGGGAGGCCGACTAGGGTTGAGGTTAAGCCCACGATCGCTGATGGCCTAGCAGTGAAGGCCCCGGGAGACCTAACATTCAATATAATACGTGAGCTTGTGGATGACGTTGTCACGGTGACGGAGGAGGAGATAGCTGAGGCCCTCTACCTCCTCCTCGAGAGGGGTAAGGTCCTGGCTGAGGGCTCCGGAGCGGCTCCCCTGGCAGCTGTGCTATCAGGCAAGGTAGAGTCCAGCGGGCCCACCGTGGTGATCGTGTCTGGAGGCAACATAGACCTGAACATGATGTATAGGATCCTGCTCAGGGGGCTTAGTAGCAGGGGCAGGATCGCTTCCCTAGAGGGCTACGTTCCCGACACGCCGGGGACGCTGCACGAGATCACCGGGATCATAGCGTCGAGGAGGGGCAACATAGTAGACGTGATCCACGAACGAACAGACTACAAGGCACCAGCATGGCATACCAGGGTGAAGATCATAGTAGAGGTGCCCTCTAGGCAGACCCTAGAGGAGGTGCTAGAGGAGCTGAGGAAGAGAGGCTACGATATGAGGGCGAGCATCTAGTAGAGTAGGATTATGACCAGCGTAGAGACCGCCGCTATTATCAGGTTATCATCTATGGGAGGAGCCTCTAGCCTCTCCACTACGCTAGCCACGAGCCCGGCAACCGCTCCCAGGGGGCCCCCATACACGTAGCCTAGGCCTACGGAGACTGGTAGCATAGCAAGGTTACCACTCCAATGCTTAGTCCTCCTCCTGAAGAGCAGGTTCCTCACCACCCCTGTCACGCCATCCCCGAACGATATGAGTAGGGCCGGGACTACGGCTAGCCTAGGGTCCCCTGTTATGCTCCAGATCGTGTAGAGGCTGAGGCCCCAGGCTATGGTGAAGTTCACCTCATAGGCGTTCTCGCCTGTCTGGAACCAGTATAGGAGGCGGAGCCTCCTGGCGGCTAGTAGGAGTAGGGCGAAGCCTAGGCTTAGCAGGGTTGGTATGAGGGGGCCTGTGAAGGCTTGGGGGACTAGGAGGGCCACGACTCCTCCCCCAGCCATGTGTATATACTTCCTCACGAAGTATATCGCCACGTTGTGGGGGTACCTCCTCCTTAGCAGCATGTATATCGGGTAGCCTAGGGCTAGGACTATGAGGACGTATATCCCTAGGGCTACGCCATAGATTATCTCCCTCTCCAGACCCAGCCCGGTGCACCCCTCCTACCTAGTATGGATCTCCACGAGGTCCTTATCCTCTAGCACGTGGTCGGGCCCCACCTTCTGGCCGGGGTACTTCGCGCTCTTCCCCCATATCTTGGCATACTTGAAGTTCCTAGCAAGGTCCTTATGGATCCTCCTAGCAGCCTCTATAACAGTGGCTCCCCTCTCTATAATCAGTGGCTGGGGATCGGGCTCCTTGTTGGGCTGCTTCGTATAGACCCTGATCACCCCTAGCATCTTGAAGAGCATCTCACCCAGGCCCTCCAGGCCCCTCCCGGTCTTGGCCGAGGCTACTAGTAGGGGTACATCGCTGGGCAGCAGCTTCCTGATCCCAGCTACCGCCTCCTTACTGTGGGGGAGATCTGCCTTGTTCAGGATCATTAGGGAGGGCTTGTAGATCCTCTGTTGGAACACAGCCGCCTCCACATCATCAAGGGTTACCTCACCCTCGATCTCCACCACCGCATTGTATATCCTGTAGCTGGACAGGAGCCTCTTCAGATCCTCCTCGGTGAAACCAACCATCCTACCAGTCCCCTGCACCTTCACCCCGGTAACCTGCCTACTCTTCATTATTCTAACCAGCCCCCGGGCCCTCGTAACTAGTATACCCCGGTCACCTAGCAGGGATAGGAGCCTCCTAGCGGTCTCGAGAGGGTTAGGGTCGTCGAGGCCTACGACAAGTATGAGTATATTAGCGTTCCTAGCAACCCCCAAGACCCTGTTATTGACCGGAGAGTCAGGCTGGTCCAGCAGCAGGGGAGGAGTATCCACCAGCTGTATCTGAATGTCTTCGTAGCTGAGCATGCCGGGTATGGGAAGCTGGGTGGTGAACGGGTAAGGGGCGATCTCTGGCTTGGCATTAGTCAGCCTGGCTAGGAGGCTACTCTTACCCGAGTTAGGCGGGCCTAGTAGCACTGCCTGCCCGGCCCCAGCC
>WAKG01000002.1 GCA_015523445.1 Desulfurococcales archaeon
AGCAGAGTACTTCGGCGTGCCCGAGGCCGCCGTTCACGTTAGGGGCATGGAGATGCCCGCCTATGATCCGAGGGGCATAAACAGCATGGCCCTGGCCTATGCAACAAGCAACAGGGGAGGATGCCACCTGAGGGCTTACTCAGTAAGCTTCGACGTCCTCGGCGTCCCCAAGAAGTTCGATCCACTAGGCATAGACATGGAGAAGGTTCAGCTAGTCAAGATGCAGCAGGACTACTTCTCATTCATAGACTCGATAATAGTCTGTAAGTTCAACACGTTCTCCTCCGGCCCGGAGGACTACGTGGACCTGATGAAGGCCGCCATGGGCTGGGAGGACTTCACGGTGGAGGAGCTGCTGGAGACCGGCGAGAGGATCTACAACACTGAGAGGCTATTCGCCGTGAGGGAGGGCACGAACTACAGGGACACGCTGCCAAAGAGGCTGCTCGAGGAGCCACTGCCAGACGGCCCTGCCAAGGGTAAGACAGCTAAGGAGGCGCTGGAGAAGTACCTGCCAGAGTATTATAAGATAAGGGGCTGGGAGGACGGTAAGCCTCTGCCTGAGACCCTTAAGAGGCTGGGCCTAGACGAGTTCCTCTACATAGTCTCCTAGCCGCCGCCTACCGGCGGTATAATCACTATCTCATCTCCATTATTTACCCTCGTCTCCTCCCCTTCCAGGTATGATACCTCCCTACCGTTAAGTAGTATCCTGTAGTCGCTGCTGAACCTTCCATTCTCCTCGAATATCTCCTCCCTGAGCCCCTCGTACTTGGAGGCTAGGCTCTCTACTACCTCCCCGATTGTGGCTCCGTCCCTAACCTCTAGCTCGTGCTCTATAGACCCGGTCACCCTATAGAGGATCCCTAAGGTCTTCACCTTCACTCTAGCCATTCTGGGCCCTCCAGAGCCCCGTATGTATTATAGTACGAATAGGGCTCTGGGTGAGAAGAGTACCTGGTCGCCCTCATTAAGCTTAGTATGTAGGCCGTCTAGGAAGTCTATCCTTCTCCCGTTAACTGCTATCTCAACTGGGTACTTGACGCCGTCACCCTCTAGAACTAGATCCTTGAATCCCTTGTATACCTCCCTGTCCACATACTCTATTGCATCCCTAACCGTGGATCCCTCTGGCAGGTCTGCATCCACCTGGAACCTTCCCACGGCTTTATAGAATTCTTGTATAAATACCAGCCTCACCCTCAATATTCTCACCTACGGTTATATACTGCAGTTCTTAAGGGGTTTAAACAGTTTACCGCCCACCGTCTAGCTCGAGGGCCTCGTAGAGCCTGTCTAGCGCCTCATCCACCTGCTCATAATCTATACCCGCCAGCTCCGCCCTATCCCTCCAGGCCAGCTTTATCTGGTAAAACATCAGCTCATTCAGCTGGGTGCCCTCCAGCCTGACCGCCAGGTTATACGGCTCCATCGGGGGAGAGGCGTAGAAGTTGCCGTAGACCCTGACATCCGACAGGTACACGTCGTGCATGTTAGCGGTGAAGCCTATATAGTAGGGGCCCCTCCGGGCCTCGCCCCGGGACCTTGTCGGGCCTCCTCCATACCGCACCCACGTTGGGCTCCTATACCCCCCCGCACTAGCTCTAACATCACCGCTTATGCTATGCTCCCTGACCGTGTGGGATTTGAATATGTTGGCTGCCAGGATGAGGGGGGCCTCAGCGTCTCCCTCTGCTAGGACCTCTACAACGCCTACGTTGCCCAGCTTTGTCACACCTACGACCCCCCTTGCACCAGGGGCGTCTAGCTCTCCTCCGTGGATGAGCATCCCCGCGCTCCTGGCTGCATCTTCTACATCCCCTAGTAGTGATGTGAGTAGTGGTGGGTAGACTATTGCTATGCCAAGGTATGCTATGGGCCCTTGGGATTTTAGTGGTGGACCTCCCGTTATTCTCCTGTGGGTTGCTCCCTGCCGGTAGGGCGTGTATAGGCCTAGAACATCCACTTGATCCTCTATAATGCAGTATATGCCCCTGGATCTCCCACCTGTGTTTAGGAGGTCATCTATAAAGGATTGTAGTTGTTGTTGGGCCTCCTCGAGGCCCCTACACTCTGCCTTGTATATCGTTGCCCTTGTTAGGAATATCTTGGTGCTTATCTCCTATCGACCTCCACTATATACTTGCTGAAGAACTTCATGAAGTCTTCCCTGCTTATGGCCGGGGCCCCCTCCTCCTCTATCTCTTGTAGCGCTATGGGCTTCTCCTGGTAGAGTGGGTTTAGCTTTGCGATCCTCTCCTCATAGGTCTCTACGTGGGGGTTCACGTAGAATACTCCTACGGGTATCCTCTGCCCCCACTCTAGGGCTTTCTCCCACGCCCTAGCCACTTTCTCATCTATCTCATCTATGCTGGGCTCGTGCACTATTGGATCCCAGCCAGGCTCCTCCTCTAGCTTATACAGCCTACCCTTGTAGAAGTCTGCTGTATATAGGTTGTTGTATGTGACGCATGGCTGTAGCACGTCTATGAGTGCTGTACCCTTGTGCCTTATCGCTGCCTTTATCAGTTCCTTGAGATGGTCTACCCATAGCGAGTATCCCCTAGCCACGAATGTGTAGCCTGATGCTATGGCTAGTGCTATCGGGTTAACGGCGTCCTGTATGTTTGGCCTTGGCAGGCTCTTTACCTGCTCCCACCTCCTCAGGGTTGGACTAGCCTGGCCCTTGGTTAGCCCATATACCTGGTTGTTGTGTAGTATCACCGTTATGTCAACGTTCCTCCTGCCCACCGCCACGAAGTGGCCAGCCCCTATGCCTAGCAGGTCGCCGTCCCCGCCATTGACTATGACAGTTAGCCTGGGGTTGGCCAGCTTTATGCCCGTGGCGAATGGTATGGCCCTCCCGTGGAGGGTGTGAACGCCGTTCGCGTGTATGTAGTGCGGAGTCTTACTACTACATCCTATGCCCGATACGATAACCGTCTGAGCCGGGTCTAGGTCTAGCTCGGCGAAGGCCTTCTGCATCGCCGCTACTATTCCGAAGTCCCCGCATCCGGGGCACCAGTCTGACCAGACATCAGTCTTATACCTTGCAACGCTACTCGCCATAGGTCAACACCACCTTGTCCTCTCCACCCTCTACTATCCTTTGGACCGCGTCTACTAGCTCCATTAGATATATTGGCCTGCCTGTATACTTGAGTATATACTTTCCTACTTTGAATCCAGTGTTCATCGTAGTGGCCAGCGAGGCCTGAGCCATTATATTATGCTCCACAGCTATCACCCTCCCCACCCCATAGGACTCCAGTATCTCCCTAACCATCCTGGACGGGTATGGGATGAACATTCTAAGGTGAAGGTAGGCGCCCTTGAGCCCCCTCTCCTCCAGAGCCTCCAGGGCGTCTAGGGCTGTGCCCTTCACGAAGCCCCAGCCTAGGAGAAGGAAGTCCTTGCCGTTGCCGTACAGCTTGGCCCTCTCCTCCTCCGGTATCTCCCTGTCTGCTATCTCCAGCTTCTTCATCCTCTTCTCATACATTTCCAGCCTATTGATCGGATCCTCGGTTATGTGGCCGTACTCGTCGTGCTCGTCCCCGGTATACCATGTTATGGCGCCCGAGCCTATAACTGGCCTAGGGCTTATAGGCTCGCTTTTATCAAACCTCTTGAAGTCGCCGTCAGCCTCGAACAGCGTCTTCCCCCTATCTATCCTTATCCTGCCCCAGTCTGGTAGAGGCACTGTGAAGGTGGAGTTGGCTAGGAACTTGTCTAGGAGGTGTATCACAGGTACCTGATACCTCTCAGCATAGTTCATAGCATTTATAGCATCGTAGAACGCCTCCTCCGGGTCGCCGCTAGCCAGCACGATCCTAGGGAACTCGCCGTGACTGGCGAACATTGTGAAGAGGAGATCGCTCTGGCTACCGCGGGTAGGCTGCCCGGTGCTGGGGCCTCCCCTCTGGTAGTAGGTTACAACTACTGGGGACTCGTTCATCCCGGCCCAGCCCAGGGCCTCCACCATCAGGCTGAAGCCGGGGCCGCTGGTGGCTGTAGCGCTCCTCGCCCCGGCGAGGCCTGCCCCTATCGCTGATGCTATGGCAGCTATCTCATCCTCGGTCTGGAACACTAGTATGTTGCCCTTCTTCTCCCCATCAATAACCAGGGACTCATGAGACTCTAGGAATGTGGATTCATCAGCCGCCGGGGTTATCGGGTAGTATGACTGGAAGCGCAGGCCGCCCACGATCTTGCCCATACCAACCATGTCGTTACCGGTGGCTATGAGTAGCCTCTCAATCTCTATTGATGAGGGCTCGAGGGCTAGGGGAGTGCCGTAGTCGCCCCTTATATCCTCTATAAGCTTTGAGGCTAGGAACTTGTTCATCTCTATAACCTTCTCCCTGCCCCTGAACCTCCTCTCTATACCGTAATTTACACTATCAGGGTCTAGTCCTAGGAGCGCTGCCATGGCTGCGAATATTATAGTACTCCTGAACCTCTGGGCCTGGCCCAGGGTCATATTGTACTTCTGCCTTAGCGTGTTTAGTATTAGCTTGAAGCTTAGGGGGACGACGTTCACCCCCTTCTCTTTCTCCAGGTATTCTACGACATCCTTGATAGACTCCCCTATCCCATGGCTCCTATATTTCTCGAGTAGCCTGTCCCTGACCTGGGGCTCCATGCTTGGTACCCTAGTTATCTTTATAGGGTCGGTCCCGGCGTCGTAGATCAGCCATCCACCGCTTGCAATGTCGAATGTGTGGGTGAAGACTGACTCAGCGTCTATGAACCCTGCCATGTGGACGGGGTAGGTTAGGCTCCTTGGTATGGTGTATGATGATATCCTCATGTGGACGTAGCTGTGCCTTCCAACTATGTTGGAGTAGTACTCCCTATCGGATAGGACCCCGTATCCCCTCCGGGCTAGGGCTGATGTGAGTATTTGTCCACTGGTCTCCATGCCCGAGCCTTGAGGGCCACCTATTAGGAGTAGCAGGTCTCTTAATGGCAAGGGCTCCACCCCATGGGATTACCATGTATCCTAGCCTATAGGACTCGCCGGGCTCTATTTAATTGGTGCATATATATTAGGTAGTCTATATTATGTGAATATTTATTACTAACATATTACTCTGGGCCCGGCCCTCTGCTAGCCATAGGTGATGATCATGGCTCTCAAGCCCGGCGATAAGGCTCCTGACTTTGAGCTCCCAGACCAGGACTTCAACAAGGTTAGCCTGTCAAGCCTCCTCTCCCAGGGGAAGCCCGTAGTCCTAGTCTTCTTCCCCGCCGCCTTCAGCCCGGTATGTACAACAGAGCTGTGCACCTTCAGGGATAAGATGGCACAGCTGGAGAAGGCCAATGCCACCGTGGTTGGGATAAGCGTGGATAGCCCCTGGTGCCTGAAGGAGTTTAAGGAGAAGAACAGGCTACAGTTCCCCCTGCTAAGCGACTATAACAGGGAGGTGATCAAGCTCTACGACATAGTCCTCCCCGAGGTCCTTGGACTCAAGAACCTGGCCAAGAGGGCTGTCTACATAGTGAAGCCCGACGGCACTATAGGGTGGGTCTGGTACAGCGACGACCCCAGAGTGGAGCCAGACTATGACGAGGTCATTAGGAAGGCCGCCGAGCTGGCCTCCTAACAAGAGTACCCACCGGCATGCCCCGAAGCGCAGGACCTAGCCCCTCCAAACCCACTATCCTAACAGTAGCTACGCCAGCCGAGGCCCGCAGCGCTGCCTCCAGCTTTCTCCTCATACCACCAGTCACATCCAGCCCCTCACCTCCCCCTACAGGCTTCCCCAGGCCCTCCACTACCTGGAGCACTTCTCCATTAGGACCAAGAACCCCCGGTACACGGGTCACATATACAAGGCAATCCGCCCCCACTTCTACCGCTAGCCATGCAGCCAGGTCATCCCCACTAACAATAATAGTCTCACCCCGGATAGGGAGTGCGTCTCCATAGGTCACAGGAACTAGTCCTTGACTCAGGTCTCTTACCATAGGCTCCATCCTGCAGGGAAGCTCTAGGCACATAGTGTGGGGGGGATGCATAGTAGCCGGGACCCCGTGGCTTCTGAGGGTGGCTACAACCATTATGCCCAGCTTGAGCATAGCCTCCTGTATCTCAGGTGCATCTAGTGCTAGTAGCTTGCCACCCCTCCTCTCCATAGCCATCCTGGCGGCGGCGTGGCCGAAGCTTCCTCCCCCATGCACTATAGTAAGCCTTCCCCCAGATCTGTGGAAGCCTGCCAGCTCTCCTACAGCCTTCTCCAGCGCCTCCATGTTAATAGTATAGGGTTCATCCTTCACTGTGATCAGGCTGCCGCCCAGCTTAACCACTGCGCTCCTGCACTTCGAGGCAGATCACCTCCACGCTGCGGGGCATGCTTGGGGATGATATGCACCTTCCGGCCTCGCCTGTGCCCCAGACAATCATCATCACCCCCTCGTGGACGGGGGCTAGGTCCCCTAGGACCTTCACTAGGCTAGCGCCCTCGTTTAGCCTTAGGGAAGCCTCTAGGACGGTGACCCCCATTGTGTGTATTATAGCGCTGTAGACGTCTGAGCCTAGGCTCTCCTTTGTAACCCTGGGCTCCCCTAGGTCCTTGGATCCCTGCAGTTCTATCCTTGCATCTACGTCGCGTGATATTGTATAGTGTTCTTCATCGTTCCTATAGGCTACAAGCCCCCCTTCGGCTGCCGAGTACCTGAGGGCGTCTAGCACGTATCCCCACTCCCCCGTGTAGTGGGGATCCCCGTATCTGGCAAGCTCCACTAGCTCCATGGACGACAGTGTCTCGCCGTAGTGTTTCGAGAGGGAGTAGAGAAGTGCTATGCTGGCTGATGCATATAGGCCAGCCTTGGTGCTTACCCCCTCAGAATAATCTAGCCTGATGGAGGCGCATGCGCCTAGCCCCATGCCTCTTAGAGTGGATATCCAAAGCTCCCTTAGACTCCTGGAGTACACCAGATCCTCCGCACGTAGCTCCGGCCTATTGCAATCCTCCACGGATACACTGTACGTGGCCGAGCCCGTCGGAGCGGCTAGATAGGGGTTCTCGCTACCCGGTATAGGTACCCCCAGCAGTATCGCTGGCGTCCTTATGGTTACCCTCCTCTCCAAGGCTCATCTCCTAGGATACTCTATAGCAGCATACCCCACAACCCAGGACTTCTCCCCGGTAACATCGCCCGAGGTGGCGTGTTTGAGTAGCACCGGCTCCGCCCCGCCTAGCCTGGATGCCAGCTCTGCCAGCGCCGCCGCAGGGCCGGGGCCACACATAGTTATGTGCTTCTCCTCTATCACCCGGAATAGGCCCTCCAGGTCTAGGCTTAGGAGCCTCTCTATGGCAGTCATGTCCTTCTTCACTGTGACGTCGTGGGGCTCGTAGTGGTTAAAGTCTGTGCTGGCTAGGAATACCAGGTCCACGCCATTCTCCGTCATGATCTTGTATAGGGCATTGGCTAGGTCCCTCGAGGTGTCTGGGTTCTGGAGCCCTATCACTATGGGCACAATCCTGAGGTCCTTGCCGTAGATGTACTGGAGGAACGGCACCTGCACCTCTACCGAGTGCTCGTACAGGTGGGCATCCTCATCGAAGCCAAACATCCTGGTATAAGATACTATTAGCCTGGCAACCTCCGAGTCAACCTCAACCTCACCTAGGGGCGTCTCCCAAACCCCCTCCCTATATACGGAGGCCATCAACCCAAGCCCAGTATGGTTGGGCCCAGCTATAACCACAACCTCAGGCCTGCCCTCCCTCGACAGCCTGTAGTAGGAGTGTGCTGCCACCGGCCCACTATACATGTACCCGGCGTGGGGCACCACGTAGCCAACACTAGCCCTACCCTCCCCCACGCCCTCCGGAAGCCTCCCAGGGCCCAAGGGGTGGGTGAAGCTATCCTCTATCGCCTTCACCAGCTCCCTCCTAGTTGCAGGATAGAATGTACCTGCATGTGCAGGCCTCCTCCGCTTCAACCCCTCCACCCACATATATGGCTGGCCAGGAACCGTCTAAATACCCCTCTAACACTCCTTCTTAGGCCTGATTAGAGACTCTATAAAGGATAGCATACCTCCTGTTATACTGCTGATATCACCACTACTAATCACATCAGACCCTAGCTTCACCTTTATATCATCCTTACCTACCTCTATCACTGCCCCGTCATCCCTGCTTATCCTGCCATGCATTAGCCTGTTCCTGATCTGCCTGATCCTTTCAAAGTCGCCTAGCATCTCGGGGTCGAGGCCCAGCCTCCTACAATCCTCATCGCTAATGTTACACTCACGCCTCTGGCCTGCGCACTCCCGGAGTAGCCTGTCAGCCCCCTCCCACGCCTGGTCCCCGACCCTATAGGTTCCCTCACCCATGTTAGCAGCCAGTACCGCTACTACTGCCAGCTCCCTTGCAGGTCCTAGAACCCTGTCTGGCATTCCGCTGCTGGCCAACTTCTTTAGCGCGGCAATCATGACGTCAATATTCCTCGTGGCTTGTAGCTCGTGTACGATCCTGCTTGTGAGCGTTATTGCAGCATCTGCCAGGGGGATCCACGCTGTATCCTCCCTGACTGCACTCTCGTCTCTGACTATCTCATCGAAGGAGTTCTTGGCCCGAGATAGAGTATCTCTGAGTGTGGCCGTGCTACTTGGCACTAGTGGGATCTGGCCGCTCCTCAGTGTCCAGAGAAGGTTTCCAGAGCCTTCCACGGCCTTCTTTAGATCCCCATAGGTCTTCTTGTATCTCGGCCCTAGGCTCCTGCCCAGTCTTGCTATATCATCTATTGGTAGGAGCCTCTCATCCATCAACTTCCAGGCGTTTATGCCTGATGCTATGGTGTTTACCATTGAGGACGCTTCGGTCATGTCTATGAACTCGACTACTGTATCCCGTGAGGGCCTGCCCATGATGGGTGCCATATAGATCCTTATGGGGATCTCATATACCGCTGCAATCATAGAGCTTGCTAGGAGTGCCCCTGATACTAGCGGGTTGGTGCCGTGGGTCAGGTCTATAACCATGTTGTAGTCCTCTAGGACTAGCTGCCTGAAGGTTAGGTATACCTTGTTTACGAGCGAGTTGAACGTGCCATGGCTCTCCCTGCTCTCCCCGTACTCTACAAGGACCTTATCCTCCCCTCTGTTTAGGCGTAGTGGGCCTGCAACCCCCGGGTGGGGCGTGGTGACGCACTCTATCCCATGCTCTAGGAGCTCATATACAGAGCTGTCTACTATTGTGACATCCCTCTCTCCTCGAGGAGCCCTCTTGGCTAGCCTGAGGCCCCTATACCCGGATTTAGCCTCCAGTAGCAGCTTGTAATTCTTGCAGTGACTGTCTTCGAATAGCGTCTCCGGTACTATAACAATTAGCCTGTCGATATTCCCATTGTATAGGGCTCTGAGCGCCGCCGCTGCCAGGAAGCTGGTGCCTCTCTTATCGCCTAGCCTGTACGTGACTAGCTCGTATCCAGATACATCGCCGCCCATCCATATTAGAACCTGTTTCTCGGTCATCCTGATCCACATCACTAACATATAATTATCCTGTCCTCTGGGTATTAAGGGTTAACCCGGGTTTAGGTCCTGGGATAGGAACTTGGAGAGAATGTAGCCTATAACCCTCCCGTCTACACCATTCACCCTAGCCCAATCCAGGTACTCCTCTGGACTCATGCCCCTCGAGTGTATCATATCTAGGCTACTGTGGAGGTCCACTAGCACCACGGCGTCATCCCCGTATAGGCACTTGACCACGGATTTTAGGACCTCAGGGCTGCGGCCTCGGCGGAGCCTGTTTAGGCCCCAGTCGTGGCGTAGGGCTTGGGAGTATCTTAGCCCTGCCAGCGCTGTCTCGGCTAGTGTCCTAGCCCTTGGATCATTGCAGGTCCTTAGCTTCTCTAGTATACCTCTTGGGAGCGTGTGGGGACTGTCTATTATCCTGTCTATTATTGGTATGATTGTTGGGTCTACGCGTAGGCCTAGTACTCTGGCTAGCGTATACGAGTGCCTTGCGTGGGTCTCCCTATCCGGCATATTACCTGTATCCCTCTACCTAGGTGTATACCGGGGGGTTTATAGGGGTGTTAGCGCTGGGCACGACCGCGAGTATGACCACCCGAATTACATATATATTATAATATATG
>WAKG01000003.1 GCA_015523445.1 Desulfurococcales archaeon
AGATGTGTATAAGAGACAGGTAGTGGGTGATCTAGTTAAAAAGTCTTTAGCTAATTAAGTTCAACTTGGTTTCGATTTTATAGCTATTGTTTGTGGCATGTGTATTGTTTAAGTGTATGTCCATGGAAGATGTCTTATAGTGTGCTAGGACCTGCTAGACGGTTCTGGTACATTACCAGACTTTTATGTCGTGGATTCACTACGGGTCTATATTTTCAGGTTTAGCCTATGCCTTACAACCGCCTAATGGTTTCCCTGTATCCTTAGTCCTAGTGGCTGACTGTGTTGAGTATAGAAGGATAAGTCATGTATGCTTATACCGCGTATTGTGAGTTAACAGGGTTAACCAGCTACGGTGTGCCTCGGGAGCCTGGTCATTCCACATTTCAGAGCTTCGGCCCTTACATGGCTCTTCATCGGCCTTGATAGGAGGGGCTCCTCAGACCCGTTTAACTTCATCACCCTTAGGGGGCTCGGTCATCGAGCGCCAGTCATCGCTCCTGTATGTATTATTGGCTTGTGGGGGATATATGCTGGTTTAGCCGGGGCTGTTCTAGCTTCTAGACTTATCCGGAGTCGATACTATTAGGGTTAGTTTAAATGAAGGGGTAGGGGCCGCATGGCGGCTTCAAGGCGAGTGGCGGTATTGCTTACAGCAGTAATCCTGGTATCTACATTGTATTCAGTCTACCTGGGTGTGCTGTCTCCAGTTAAGAGGGGGCTTGGAGGGTGGACCCTACTCGGCGAGGATGAGGAGAGGCTCGAGTCTGGGTTGGCATCTGCTTCTGTAAGGCTTAGGGTCTATAGGGTTAATGTGGATGGTGATAGCCTGGCTAGGGCTATTGATAGTATTATTGACTATTGTGTGAAGCAGGATGTGCAGGGTGGTTGGGATGTGTGTGATGTTGATCCTGGCGAGCTGGAGAGGTATGCGGGAGAGGGTAGGCTAGCGGTTATAGCAGTGGTGGCTAGGATCTCCAATACTGGCTTAGCTCCGGTGAGCGTTGGGGGCCCGGGCCCCTTGTGTGGCCAGAGCTACAATCTGGAGCATCTAGAGGATTCAAGCCTAGTTCCCCTAGTTGTTCATAGGGAGCCCGTAGCTTACTTGGAGTTTAAGGTTCTTGAGGGTGAGGTTGTCCTAGGCTATGGTGGGTATTGCCAGCTTGCACTGGTTATGCGCAAGCTGCTGCCAGGCAGTTTCTCTGAGACTGTATATGGTTTTATCGTGGTGACGCCATTTAAGGGAGTCTTTTCTATAGAATCTAGCGTGGAGATTGATAGAGTCTGGCATGATATTACACTTAATGTCAGCGTGGAGATACGCTAAGCTAGCGTTAATACGATAGCTTGGAGTAGGATTATGATGTGCATTATTGTACACCATAGGCATACTGCCCTAGCCTTTACTAGCTCCAGATAGACTAGGTAGGGGACCAGTAGTGCCCCAGCTATCCAGAGGATCTTATAGGCCAATAGCGTTATGTGGCTACCTGTAGCTAGGTATGACGAGAATAATAGTAGCTGGAATGCGAAGTATATGGGGGCTAGCTGGGATAGGTGCACTCTTCCTAGCACTAGCGCCTCTGGAAGCATGTATACCAGTTTGCACCCACCCGGCTCCTCCCCTACACTGCATATAGCATTCCTCAGCTCCGCCTTGTAGTCATGGTAGGATAGGATGCCAGCTAATAGACCTGCTAGGGTTAATAGGCTTTGGGTTACCGGGTTTAGCGGGTCCATCTCTACTAGCCTACATGGACCTATAGTTGGGGTGGTACTTCTTTATTGTCTCCTCCTTTATGTTCACCAGCTCCTCCTCCGGCAGCGTGGCTAGTATCTCCCATGCTATGTCTAGGGTCTGCTCTATAGTCCTATTCTCCCTCGGTCCCTGGCTTAGGAAGCGGCGCTCGAATAGGTCTGCGAACTTTAGGTACTTCCTGTCTGTCTGGCTTAGGCTCTCCTCCCCCACCACAGCTGCCAGGCTCCTCAGCTCCACTCCCCTACTGTAGGCTGCGTATAGCTGGTTGCTGACCTCAGCGTGGTCTTCCCTCGTCTTGCCTGGGCCTATCCCTTCCTTCATCAGCCTGGATAGGCTCATGAGCACGTTTATTGGCGGGTAGATTCCCTTGTTGTGCAGCTCTCTGCTTAGGACTATCTGGCCCTCTGTTATGTATCCCGTCAAGTCTGGTATCGGATGTGTTATATCGTCGTTTGGCATTGTTAGTATGGGCATCTGCGTTATACTCCCCTTCTTGCCCTTGACCCTCCCGGCCCTCTCGTATATGCTTGCCAAGTCGCTGTACAGATATCCAGGGTATCCTTGCCTGCCGGGAACCTCTTCTCTGGCTGCGCTTATCTCCCTCAGCGCCTCGGCGTAGTTGGTCATATCTGTTAGTATGACTAGGACGTGCATGTCCCTCTCGTATGCAAGGTACTCTGCAAGAGTTAGGGCTGACCTTGGAGTTACGAGCCTAACCATTGCCGGCTCATCCGCTAAGTTAACGAACATAGCCACCCTGTTCAGGGCCCCAGTTTCCTCGAAGAACTTCTTGAAGAACATATAGTCGTCATACTTTATACCGATGGCTGCGAACACGACTGCGAACTCCTCGGCCTCACCCCTGACAGTTGCCTGCCTCGCGATCTGTGCGGCTAGTATGTTGTGCGGCATTCCGGAGCCGCTGAATATGGGTAGCTTCTGCCCCCTTACCAGGGTGTTCATCCCGTCTATGGCACTTACACCAGTCTGTATGAAGTCCTCGGGATAGCTTCTCTCAGCCGGGTTGAGTGGAGCCCCGTTGACGTCCCTCTCATCCTCGGCAATGATCTTGGGGCCACCGTCTATAGGCTCTCCCAGGCCGTTGAATATCCTGCCTAGCATGTCCTCGCTTACGGGTATTTCGAGAGGTTTGCCTAGGAACCTCACCCTTGTGCCTGTGGTGGTTATGCCAGTGGTGCCCTCGAATACCTGAACGACTGCCACGCCCCGGGCGACATCTAGCACTCTACCCCTCCTCTTCTCCCCTGTTGGTAGCTCTACCTCAACTATCTCGTCATAGGCCACGTTTGTTACGCCCTCTACTATGAGTAGGGGTCCCTTGATCTCGGTGATCCTGGAGTATTCCCTTATACCTGCTATCTCCATACCCATCCCGTACCACCTCACCCGAGCCTTGCCTCGAGGGACTCCAGGGCTTTAAGGGCCCTGTTCCTCAGCTCCTCTATCTTCTCCAGCTCATCGTTCTTTATGCTGAACTTGGCCTTGACCATCTCCACGTAGAGCCTCCCTACGGCATCCCTTATCTGTGCAACAGTGGCTCCGTGCTCGACCAGCTGCGCTGCCTTCCTGTGGAAGTCTAGTATCATCTTGAGTAGCTTGAACTGCTTCTCTGGAGTAGTGAACGCGTCGATCGGGTCGAACGCGTTCTGCTTTAGGAAGCCGTCCTTGAGGAGCCTAGCGGTCTCTAGGACCAGCTTATCCTTCTCATCCAGGCTCTCAGTGCCTACTAGCCTGACTATCTCCTGTAGCTCGTCCTCCCTGAGGAGTATCTCCATTGCCTCGTCTCTATACTCCTTCCACCTCTTATCCACGTTCTTATGCCACCACTCAGCAACCAGATCCGTGTAGGCGCTATAGCTTAGTAGCCAGTTGATCGCGGGGTAGTGCCTACTGTAGGCTAGCTTCGTGTCTAGGGCCCAGAAGACCCTTATGAACCTCTTAGTGTGGCTTGTCACTGGCTCGGTGAAGTCGCCTCCCGGCGGACTTACTGCCCCCACGATAGTCACGCTCCCCATCCTCTCCGGGGAGCCCAGAGCCTCGACCCTGCCAGCCCTCTCATAGAACTCCGCCAGCCTCGATGCCAGATAGCTCGGATACCCCTCCTCAGCAGGCATCTCCTCCAGCCTACCCGCTATCTCCCTAAGAGCCTCCGCCCACCTGCTAGTCGAGTCTGCCACCAGGAGGACATCATACCCCATGTCCCTATAGTACTCTGCCAGGGTGACCCCAACATATATACTAGCCTCCCTAGCCGCCACTGGCATGTTGCTGGTGTTCGCTATCAGTATCGTCCTCTCCATCAACGGCTTACCCGTCCACGGATCCTTATACTTTGGGAACCTCTCCAGGACCTCGGTCATCTCATTACCCCTCTCACCACACCCTATATAGACAACCACCCTGGCAGAGCTCCACTGAGCCAAACTATGGAGTGTAACCGTTTTCCCCGTGCCAAACCCTCCAGGCACGGCGCCGGTTCCTCCTCTGGCCATTGGGAAGAGGGTGTCTATTATCCTGGTGCCAGTTATGAGGGGCTCTGTGGGGTCTAGCTTGGCCTTGAATGGTCTGGGTATCCTTACTGGCCATCTCTGGGCCATCCTTATGTCGATTGTCTTCCCGTCTGTACGTACCTGGGCTATGACTTCGTCTACCGTGTAGTCTCCCTCTACTGCTAGCCAGGTTAGGGTGCCCCTGACGCCGGGTGGCACCATTATCTTGTGTGTGATTAGGCTTGTCTCCTCTACTATACCTAGTACGTCGCCTCCCTCAACCTTGCCGCCCAGCTCTGCCTGGGGCTTGAAGTGCCACTTCTTGTCCCTGGGTAGCGGGGGTACATCGATCCCCCTCTCTATGAACATTCTCCTGTGGGGCAAGTCCCTCGCTATTGTCTCCGCTATCAGAGGTAGAGGCCTCTGGACTCCATCGTAGATCGTACCTAGGAGGCCTGGGCCTAGCTCTACGCTGAGTGGAGCCCCGGTGCCCTCAACCACCTCTCCGGGCTTGAGCCCCGTCGTTGACTCGTAGACCTGTATGTAGGCTTTGTCTCCCCTGATCCTAGTTATCTCGCCGATAAGCCTATCCTCTCCAACCCTGACCATCTCGAACATCTGTGCTCCTTGCATGTTCTCCGCTATTATCAGTGGACCGGAGATCCTCACAATCCTACCTTTAACCGGCAAATCTAACCCCTCTGGCTAACCCACAATCCACATGGCAACAAGTCTTGACTTTAAATCTAGCTACACTAGGAGGAGGGAGTGTTATGTCTCTCTGAAGAGGGCGCGGGATGCTGCTAGCCTTAGCTTGGCCTCGTTTAGGCTGAGTATCAGGTCTAGGCTATAGTCTATTCTTATACTTCCATCCTCCGACTCAGCTATGGCCCCACCCTTTATGGGGGCTGGCTCGGGCGATAGTATTATGTTCCTTGCATGCAATGTCTGCAGTATGCCTCTAGCTAGCTCTAAGTCGTCCTTAGCCACCTTAACTATGACACGGTCATGCCTACGGGCCTCCTCCGCTATCCTCTCTAGCACCCTCCTCATAAACCTGGGGTACCACTCCTCGTTTTTGCTAGCCACAACAGCGTCTACAGCTTTTGAGATAGCCTCATCTATGTATTTGCTCTTAACCTCCGCAACTCTATTCCTTAGCTCCAGCTCCAGTGAGGATCTTTTGCTGGTCAATGCCTCCACGAGCCTCTGGTACTCATCTTCAATTTTCCTCAGGGCATCTGCAAGCGCCCTCTTGTAGGCATCCTCTATAATCTTCAGGGCAGCCTGGTAGGACTCATCTATAACTGACTGAGCGTTCTTCTCCTCCCTCTCGACTATAGCCCTAGCGAGTGCCTCCGGGTCTCCGTAGATCCTCATCGCCATATACCCCCAATGCTACCCGAGCCCTAGGGCCTTGGCTAGTAGCTTATCAACGTTTATGGGCTCCGCTGTAGCCCATCTTGTCGGTAGAACCAATACTGGCTTATCAACCTCCTTTATACTGTCCCTGAACATGTCCTCATCCTCGACCATGTGTTTTAGCACTATTATAAGACCGATGTCATCCCTCCTAGAGGCCTCTATAACCTTCCTCACCACGTCATCCTGGCTATAAGCCTCTATGGCTATAAGCCCGGCGCTCCTGAAGAGGGGATTATTATATTTGTCACCTATAACTGCAACCTTATACTCGCCCAACCCTCAGTCCCTTACCAGTTATGCCTCGTAGAAGGGTACTTATCATTGATCCCCGGCCTGCCATGCTTTAATAACTCGACATACGGCCAAATGCCAAGTGGGTGTATAATGGTAAGGGCGAGGTGCTGGAGGAGTTGCTGATTTCCAGCAGGGTTGAAGAGGTAGTAGTGACTCTGGTTGACGAGCATTACGACAGGGTGATAGCCAAGCTGGCTGTGGAGGGCATCTTCCACATAGACTCTCCTCCCAGCGGATTCAAGGGTAACGTTGATAGGGAATACGTCAGGGCCCTCTCCCTAGCCTCAGAGTACACCTCCAAGCTAGAATCATTCTTCAGAGTCCTTGGCCTGGAGCCGCAGACCGTGGAGGGAGTTACGATACAGGTATCTAAGTGGATTGATGGCTTTAATAGGGTAATTAAGGAATATAAGGATATCCACGAGGAGTATGAGAGAGGAGTATCAAGGCTACTCCAGATAGAGTCCCAGCTGGGAGAACTCCAGGCGCTCAAAGCAGTCCTTTATCAGGTTAAACATGTTGACACTGATATAAGGGCAGCTATGGAAGTCACGCGGCTAGGCTTCTCCATAGGCTTTGTAAGCGCGGATGCTGAGGGGAAGCTAGAAGGGTATGCTAAGAAGTATAACGTTATGATAGCGTATGAGAAAATCGATGAAGAAAAGGGCCTAGTTGCTGTGGCTGGTGACTATCCCTCTGTTAGGTCGGTGGTATCCCAGCTGGCTAGGTATAAATGGAGCCCCCTCTCAATACCAATTAGCTTACCCGGATCTCCTGCTAAGGCGTTTGAAGCAGTAAGCGTGGAGATCCAAAGGCTTATGAGTGAGGCTGACAATATACGGTCTCTATTGGCTAGGGAGGATATGGTCTCTAAGCTTAAGGAGTACTATACTAAGGTCCTAGCATTCAGGGAGGTATTTAAGTTCCTAGTAAACACGTTGAAGACCAAGTCAACTAGGACCTTTAGGGGCTTCGTGGACGTGGCGGATAGGAGCCGTCTTGAGAAGGTCCTCAGGGAGGCCACTGGTGGCGCCTTTATAATGGCTAGCCTGGGCGTTAAGAGGGCTGCAGGTAAGACACCTACCAAGGTCAGGCTACCCGGCCCTCTCAGGATTTTTCATAACATTGTTAGGATGTATGGAGAGCCCGATCCAGATGAGATTGTCCCCACAATTTTCCTTGTGATAACCTTGCCCCTAACATTTGCCCTCATGTTTCCCGATGCTGGTCATGGACTCCTAGTTCTCCTATTTGGGTTACTCTACGTGATGCCTAGGAACAGGGACTGGGGTACGATCATTTCTATACTAGGTGCCTCTAGCATAATATCGGGCCTTCTCGCAGGGGAGATATTTGGACCTCTAGTATCTAAGGCCATCGGTATTCACAAGATATGGGAGGGTCTAGGGTTCGAGACCCCGCCTCTAGCACCTCCCACTCTGGCCTCCGAGCTATACCCGCCTGGACCTGAGAGAATAGAGTTATCCGTCACATTGCTCTATAAGTCCATAACTATAGCCTTATGGATAGGAGGCTTTATGCTGACTCTAGGCGCCCTGCTGGGTGTGATAGACGCCCTACTCAAGGGAGACAAGATAGGGGCCATCCTGATAAAGGCGCCTAAGCTACTATTCTTCGCCGCAGTCACTAGTCCCTTCCTAGTATACTTTAACATAAGCGAGTCAGGAGCTGTGCTGAGGAGCGCCTTGCTGGAGGGCAATCTAGACAACCCTGTGGCGGCATTCCTCTACTACGGAGCGATAGCCGGGCTACTATGGCTCTTCATAGGAAATATTGTCGAGGCCATTATCCACAAGGAGTCGCCCCTCTCAGGGTTGGGCCATGGGTTCCTTGAGGTGTATGAGCTTGTCCTAATGGCGGTGGGGAACATACCCAGCTTCCTTAGGATCATGGCGTTAAGCCTTGCTCATGCCAGCCTAATGCTAGGCTTCTCAGAACTCTACTACGTAGTTGCTGGAGATGGGATCTTAAGCCTGCTGGCTGGTGTGCTGATCTACATTATGGGTAATCTACTCGCTGCCGGGCTCGAGGGCATACTATCCTACGCCCACAGTATAAGGCTGCACTTCTACGAGTGGTTCAGCAAGTTCTATAGTGGAACAGGGATTCCCTTCCAGCCCATATCCCTACCTGGGGTTAGGATCGTGGTGGCCTAGCCCTACATCCATATAAACGCTCCTTTCAGATAATCTAGGTACTCCTCCCCCCTCATAGTATGGTCAGGGGAGGCTCCCCTAAGGGAGCCTAGTATCCTATAGTTATCGTTAACCTCTAGAGCAACCTCAGATATTATTTTGAGGAAGTTGTCTCTAGTGAGGAAGTAGCTACAGCTACTGAGGTATGCCACCGTGGAGCCGGGCGTTGAGTGTTTTAGGCTCCAACTGTATGCTCTCCTATACGCTTTAATCCCCCTGTTTATGCTATCCTGGTCTCCCCGCTGAATAAAGGCTGGAGGGTCTACTGTTATCGTGTCGAACCTGTCCTCGAGCCTCCTCATACTCCATATACTTGTATTGTAGATTTTGTATCTTTCAATACGGTTAATCTCTAGGTTTCTTCTGAGAATTCTAGCTGCGGTAGGGTCTTCTTCCACGAAGACCACTATTCTCGCCCCTTCCATAGCTGCATGTATGCCAAAGGCCCCCGTATAGGAGAAAACGTCTAGGACCTTGCTCCCTACATATCTCCTTAGCTCTAGCCTATTCATTCTCTGGTCCAGGAAGAACCCGGTCTTTTGTCCATTCACCACGTCTACTATAAACTTAGCCCCGGCTTCTTCTATTATAACCTCTCTTTTCCTTCCTATGATCCATTCAACCACGGGCTCTAGGCCTATATCCTTCCTACTTCTCTGGGTGCTCTTGTTAAATACATGCCTTGACCCTGCTAGCCTGGATAGGACCTTTGCTATGTATTCTATATGGGGGTCTATGGCCCAGCTGCTAGACTGCAGTACAGCCACGTCTCCGTAAACATCTATTATTAGGCCTGAGAGTAGGTCCCCGTCACTGTTAACAAGCCTCATCCCATGCTCTGGAGCGTATCCCAGCCTTTCTCTAATCCTATAAGCATCCTCCAGTCTATCCTCTATCACCTCTTGAGGAGTTGTGTAGCTACATCCACTATGTTCTACTACCCTCACCGCTACAGGGCCTCTAGGCTCCCATAGCCCACAGGCTTCCAGGCCTGCCTCGCTGGAGTGTATCTCTACAAGCTCTCCAGGCCTGAGCCCCTGCTCCGGGCGTACCCACTTCCTATAGATTATGGACGATCCGCGCCTGAGTTTTCGGAGACCTATCCCCTCGACTAGGACCTTACTGGGCACTGTGGCTCCCTGCCACTGCTTATATTATTACTCCAGTATCCTTTGCAACCTTCTCTGCTGCATCCCTTGTTAGACCCTTCTCACCTAGTATCGTGTAGCGTTCTGGCCTTATCTTGGCTGCTAGGACTAGGGCTTCTATTACCTCCTCATCCTCCACTCCTATCTCTCTGGCCGTGGTTGGGGCTCCTGCCTCCTGCATGAGTCTTTTGATCCTCCTCCACTTCATCCCGTGTATGTATGACATCATTATGGTTCCTACACCTACTGCTTCTCCGTGCAGAGGCTTTCTCTTGGCTATAATGGATAGGGCATGGGCGAATAGATGTTCTGAGCCGCTGGCTGGCCTAGAGCTACCAGCTATACACATCGCAACTCCACTGCTAACCAGAGCCTCTAGGAGGACCCTATATCCTTCTGTTGTGCCTAGCCCTATCTCCCGGGCGTATGATGCCACGTGCCTAGCACTCATAAGGGCTAGGCTAGCAGCGTATTCGCCATAGTACTCTCCCCGTAGCTTATGTGCTAGCCTCCAGTCCCGCACTGCAGTGAACTTTCCTATGAGATCTCCGAACCCAGCTATGTTATACCTTCGTGGCGCCTTCGAAATAACATCCACATCCAATATAATTATATCGGGGGGTTTAGCCCTCCTAGATATAGGCCTATCGAACCCCTTGAGGCTGGCAAAGGGCGAGGTTATGCCGTCGTGGCTGGCCACCGTTGGCAGACTTATAAGACCGGCCCCCGCGTGGCTAGAGGCATATTTCGCTATATCTATAGACCGGCCCCCGCCTAGGCCCACAAGCGCCCTTACACCACTCTCTCGGGCCTGGCTGGCCACCTTCTCCGCTGTATCCACCGTAGCATCGATAATTACTACACTCTCAACGCTGAACCCGGCCTCCTCGAGGGACTGCCTGACACGGGGATAGTATAGGCTATAGACCCTAGGCCCTGTGACCACCAGTATGGAGGATCCTCTTGCATATAGCTGTGAGGCGTAGCCTCCAACCTCTCCTATAACACCCCGGCCAACCACCACCTTACGTGGCAGGTCTATAACGTGCCTATCCATCCCGCACGCTGCCCCCATGCAAGGGATAGTATATTACGATAAGCCTATAATGGCTTATAGGAGCCACTATCCCTGTTGGAGGGGTTTAAGAGGCATGTATCCTGACTGGGGAGGACCTGGAGGCAAGGCTATAAAGGCAATCCATGGCACCACCACGGTAGGCCTGATAGCAGGAGACTACACTATACTAGCTGCAGATAAGAGGGCGACAGCTGGCATGCTGATAGCCAGTAGAACCGTGAAGAAGATAGTAAAGCTAACAGATTACTCTGCCATGACTGTCTCCGGCCTAGTGGCTGATGCCCAGGCCCTAGCAGAGCTAGTCAGGGAGGAGACTAGATTGTATGAGCTATCCAACGGGGTTAGGCTAAGCGTCAGGGGGATAGCAACCCTACTCTCAAACCTACTATTCTCATCCAAGTGGTTCCCTTACCTAGTCCAACTGATCGTCGGCGGCTACGACACTAGGCCTAGGCTCTACACTCTAGACCCTTATGGTAGCCTAACGGAGGAAGTCTACACAGCTACAGGCTCTGGATCTCCCGTGGCCTACGGGGTCCTAGAAGATAGTTACAGAGAGAACCTTAGCCTAGAGGACGCAGTCAAGGTTGCGGCTAGCGCTGTTAGATCAGCCATAAGGAGAGATGTTGCCACAGGAGACGGGGTTGATGTTGTGATCATAGGCAGAAACGTGTACGAGGAAAGATTTATACCCTTTAAGGGGTGACTCCTAGCCTCCAGGATAGTAGTGTAGTGGGGGTAAAAGTCCTCGACCCCCGAAAGGGCCTAGGATCCCTCCTAGAGGACGGGTAAAGTAGGTGACCCGGTATTGGCGGCTCAGGAGGCTAGAAGGGTTCAAGCCACCCTCGACAGCAGGAAGAAGCTAGTCCTCGAGATCTATAGGGTCCTAGGTGGAGCCGATATAACTAGCATAGAATTCGAGGGCCCCGAGATAGCCGTCTATGTCAGGAATCCCCGGTATCTACTAGAGATCGAGGATAAGATCAAGGAGCTAGCCAAGAAGATTAGGAAGAGGGTAGTGGTTAGGACAGACCCAAAATCAAGAAAGGGGAGAACGGAAACCACTAAATACATAGTGGAACACGCACCCAGTGAAGCTGGCATAGATACGGAGAGCCTACTATTCGATGAAGTTCTAGGAGAGGTAAGGGTCCTCGCAGACAAGCCAGGCCTACTACTAGGGAAAAACAGGACGTTCAGGAACCAGGTCCTAGCCGAGACAGGGTGGAGGCTAGAGGTTTATAGAAAGCCGCCGCTAAGAAGCCACACTCTCAACTCTATACTAAGCCATCTATTCAGGGCATCCGCTGAGAGAAAGAAGGCTCTAAGGGAGATAGGAGAGAGGATATTTAGAGACACGCTAGTGGGCACTAAATACATTAGACTAATAGGTCTAGGCAGCTTCGGTGAGGTCGGCAGATCAGCTATACTACTCGATACAGGTGAGAGCAAAGTTCTTCTAGACGCAGGAGCGGCCCCCACAGGGTTTGGCCCCTCAGCGTTCCCCTACTTCATGGCCCCAGAATTCAGGATAGAAGAGCTGGATGCCGTTGTCATCAGCCACGCTCACCTGGACCACGTTGGCATGCTGCCTCTACTCTACAAGTACGGCTTCCGTGGCCCTGTATACGCAACACCACCTACCAGGGACATAATGCTGCTGGTACTGAAGGATTATATAGAGCTGGCCAAGAGAGAGGGAGTAGAGCCTGTATATGAGCTGAGGGATATACAGACCATGCTAACTAGGACTATAGTGGTGAATTATAACACTGTTACCGATGTCGCTCCAGATATAAAACTGACATTTACTAACGCTGGCCATATACTAGGTAGCTCCCTAGTACACCTCCATATAGGTCAGGGCCTCTTCAACGTCCTCTACACCGCGGATTTCAAGTACTACAGGATCAAGGGTGACACTAGCGTTAGGCTCCTGCCACCAGCTAACGACGAATTCCACAGGGTAGAAGCCATGATTATGGAGGCCACCTATGGCGCTACCGAGACTCAGCCTAGGCATGTAGCCGAGGAGGACCTAATAACGATGATCAATAAGGTCTACAAGAACCGTGGTAAGATACTGATACCTGTCATGGCTGTAGGAAGAGGCCAGGAGATACTGGTTGTGATAAACAGAGCCTTGAAGGAAGGGAAGATCCCTGAGATACCCATATACGTAGACGGCATGGTATACGAGGTTACAGCCATCTACACTGCATACCCAGAACTCCTAGCCAAGCCTATACGAGACCTTATACTATACCACGGAGAGAACCCGTTCCTCGGCCCAACCACAGTATACGTCAACGACCAACAGGGCAGAGATGAGGTTAAGTACAGTGAGGGTCCCGCAGTAATACTGGCAACCAGCGGCATGATGACGGGTGGCCCCGTTATAGACTATTTCAAGCATCTAGCAGAGGATAGCAGGAACGTACTAGCCTTCGTAAGCTACCAGGCTCAAGGGACTCTGGGCAGGCGCCTAATGGATGGTGAGAGAGAGATACAGATGGAGGAGGACAGCCACCTGAAGACGATAAAGGTTAACATGGAGGTAGTTAGAATAGAAGGCTTCACTGGCCACTCCACTAGGAGCGAGCTGCAAATGTACCTGAGGTACCTGAAGCCGAAGCCTAGGACTATACTACTCAACCACGGCGAGCCCCCAGCACTACTAAGTCTAGCCTCTGCAATAAAGACTAAGTGGAGCAGGATGGGCTTCGAGTCCCCCCCAGAGGTTATAGTCCCAGAGAACCTGGAGTCGATCAGAGTCTATCCAAGGAGTTACAAGCTACATGCTGGAGTGTCATATACTCCCTAAACTTTGAAGCTCTCTAGAATAGGAACAGTAGTATATGACGCATGTAAACACTATTACTTTTAGAATTTAGTTTAGATTTGGTAAGAGTTTGGTAAAGAATAGAGGCCCTAGGAGGGCCATTACCTTCTTCTCTTACGTTTGACTGGTATTGCCCTCTTGACTATAGTTCTTTTCTCGTCTGCTATCTTTAGTATTATTTCTGCGCTTCCATTAGACTCTATAGTTATTATCTCGTCTGTGATTTGCGTACCACATGCTGGGCATTTGTAGTATCTTATTAGCCTCCTGTGACCGTTGCTTGACTTCTCTGTTTCAAGTGTATATTCCATGGGTATCCTGCATCTAGGGCATAATACTACTTTTCCATTGCTCTCCATTACTCCCTACACCCCACTCCACTAGCTCTAAATACCTGCACTCTGAGGGTTGCCCCAGGCTATTCTGAGTGTTTCCGCCTGGCTGCCCGTAGTTTCCCCTACTTTCATGTATATCACTACTAACCTTGCCGGGCTTATAAGTGTCATAGCGCTAGCCTATTAGCCCTTAAATGCTGCCTCACGGGTCTGCGGACCTCTTAGAGGAGGTGTATGCGTGTGGAGGACTACAAGGTTAAGGATCTTAGCCTAGCTAGCGAGGGTAGGATTCAGCTTGACTGGGCTGAGATGCACATGCCCGTGCTGGTTCGGCTGAGGGAGTCTAGGCGTGGCGATAGGCCGCTAGAGGGACTCAGAGTTTCAGCTGTTCTTCACGTGACTAAGGAGACCGGAGTCCTCGTGAGGACCCTTAAGGTATGGGGGGCAGATGTGTACCTAGCCGCTAGTAACCCGCTATCCACGCAGGATAGCGTTGCTGCAGCACTTGTGGATGACGGTGTTCACGTCTATGCGTGGAGAGGTATGACTACTGAGGAGTACTTCCAGGCAATTAGGAGGGTTGCTGAGGCAAAGCCAGACCTTGTTATAGATGATGGCGGGGATCTTCATGTCCTACTTAACAGGGAGTTGAAGAGTATAGCTGGTAGCGTGATAGGTGGAGCTGAAGAGACAACTACTGGAGTAATAAGGCTTAGAGCCTTGGAAAGGGGAGGTGAGCTTCTTTATCCTGTTATAGCTGTGAATAATGCTATGACTAAATTTATGTTCGATAATAGATATGGAACTGGACAGAGTACCGTTGATGGCATATTGAGGGCTACAAACATTCTCCTGGCTGGAAAGGTGGCTGTAGTTGCAGGGTATGGATGGGTAGGCAGGGGTATAGCACTGAGACTACGGGGCATGGGGGCCCGGGTTATAGTGACTGAAGTTGACCCCATCAAGGCTCTGGAGGCCGTTATGGACGGCTTTGACGTCATGCCTATGATCGATGCCGCCAGAATAGGAGACATCTTCGTAACCGCTACAGGAAATAGAGATGTAATTAGGAGGGAGCACATGGATGTGATGAAGGATGGTGCGATTTTGGCAAACTCAGGCCACTTCAACGTAGAGATAAATATAGATGACCTAGAGTCCATGGCCGAGTCGAAGAGGGTTATACGAGGCAACGTGACAGAGTACAGGCTGAGAAATGGCAAGAGGCTATATCTCCTAGCAGAGGGTAGGCTAGTCAACCTCGTAGCTGCTGAGGGCCATCCCAGCGAGGTTATGGACATGAGCTTCTCAAACCAGGCGTTAGCCCTGCTATACCTACTAGAGAACAGGGGCAAGCTAGAACCCAAGGTCTACGAGGTGCCTAGGAGCCAGGATGAGGAGGTTGCACGTCTAAAGCTAGAATCGATGGGTATCAGGATCGATGAGTTAACAGAGGAGCAGAGGAGGTACCTGAGCCAGGCCTAGTACCTGATAGCGAATACTATTCCCAACACAGCCAGTCCAGCTGCTAAGGCATGTATCGGCCTCACCTTCTCACCACTCTCACCTGATAGTATAGATGCTAGGACCGCGGTATGGACCGGGAATAGGCTTATGAAGACCAGGGCTTCAACCACGGGCACTAAGCTCAATGCTGTATACCTAAAGAGCTGGGCCGAGGTGACTACTAGTCCTGAGAGTGCTGCAAGGAGCATGGCTCTTCTATGCAATTTACGTTGTTGGAAGGTACCCCTTATCATGACCAGCGGTATGGGTATGGCTGCGGTATAGGAGATAGCTGCTCCCAGGATGGGTGATCCACTAGCGGCCCCTGCATACCTGACTGCGACTGATGATATAGAGAAGATCATGGTAGCCGTCAGCCCAGCTGCTAAACCCTTCCTCCTGCTGACTCCTTGGAGCGGGGTTCCCGAGGGATTATCTGCGGCCAGGAATACTGCTAGTGCGACTAGCGTCGCTCCGGCTATTTTTCCTATAGTTAGATCCTCGCCTAAGAGTAGCCATGCTAGGAAACTACTGATTATAATCACAGGTGATACTATGACGGCTGCACTGCTTGCTCCTAGTCCTGTTATGGCTGTATAAAATAGGTATCTTGCGACGCCAAAGTGTACTACTCCTATCGCTGCGAAGACAAGTGCTGGGCCTGTAGGTGGTAGCTGCTCCCCGACAGCTAGCCCTATGAGCCATAGGTATGGAGCTCCCAGCAACAGGCTTATCAGGACCAGTATGCTCCTATCAACATGCTTAGAGGCCATCCTTGTCAGCACATCGCTTAGTGCGAAGCTGAATCCAGATGCAAATGCCAGCAGGTACCCAAGCTCCACCCCTACTGCCCCCATCCCTATACATCTAAATCCGATATATAACCGGTCGGGCCCTACCCTATAACCCCTTAAAGCATCCATATTATTCATGGTGGTGGAAGCATGACTAGGATCGAATCTACTCACATTACTATACCTACCTCATCAAGGTTCCAGCTAGTCGATGTTACCAGCATGATCCAGGATTGGGTCTCCTCTATTAACGCTGGAGACGGGATAGTACTTGTGTATAGCCCGCACACTACAGCTGGGGTCATAGTGAATGAGGCCGAGCCAGGGCTTATGAAGGACATATTAGACCTACTACGAGAGGTAACAAGGCCTGAAGGGGGGTGGAGACACAATAGAATTGACAATAATGCCCATGCACATCTAGCTCAGGTTCTGGTAGGTGATAGCAGGGTGATCCCGGTAGCTAGAGGCTCACTTATGCTCGGCACGTGGCAACGAGTTATGCTACTAGAGATGGATGGGCCTAGGCGTAGGAGGCTCAACTTAGTCTATATAGGCTCCTAACACATAAGCCTTCCATTGGGATGACGACCACCCCGAACAGGATCTGAGACCCCCTCATAGAGGGGATGATCTAGTGGCGGCTGTCTGACCCATTAGATGAGAGGGGTATAGTAGTGGAGGAGCCAGTGTTCCCCTACAGGGAGTTTAGGTCTGGACAGAGAGAGCTTGCTGAGGCTGTTAAAGAGACGGTTAGTGGCGGAGGTATACTTGCGGTAAAGGCCCCTACAGGATTCGGAAAGACTGCTGCAGTTATTTATGGCCACCTACTGGCTGAGGCGCCTAAGGTCCTCTTCCTAGTTAGGACTGTTAATGAGGTAGAGCCTGTGGCTAGAGAGCTGAAGAGGTTTGGAGTCAACTATACAGTATTGATCTCACCCCGCAGAACCTGTCCCCTACTAAGAGGGTCCTCCAGTCATGTACCAGTAGAAGACTTCTGGGAAAACTGTAGGATAGCAAGGCTCCGCGGCGCTTGCCTCTATTATATGGAGGTTGACTCTATTGATCCCAGCTCTGTATCTACTATCCTCTTAAATAGCCCTAGTTCCCTCTCGGGCCTCAGGCTAATAGGCTCCAAGCTGGGCTCTTGCCCCTTCTTCACTGCTAGGAGGCTTGTTAGGGATACAGCATTCATTATAGCTACGTATCCCTACTTCTTCAAGAAGGAGTTGTTTGACTATGTCGTGGCTGAGATGGGGGTGTCCTATGGGGATCTTAGTGTTGTGATCGATGAGGCGCACTCCATATTATCTATCCACTCTATAACTGAGAGGAGCCTGACCCTAGACATGCTAGATAGGGCTGTGGAGGAGATCAAATCTAGAGTTCCAGAGTATAAAGAGGTTTTGGATAGTCTAATAGCTCTAAAGAACCTTATATCTAGGGTTATGGAGAGGCGCGCTAGGGGGCTTAGGCTAATAGATAAAGAAATCGTATTCGAGGCACTGGGTGACCATCAGCTCATACTGGATGCGGCAGAGGAGTCCAGGTTTAGGGCAGCTAGTGAAGCCTTGGCCAGTGGCGATGCGTCTAGTATGGTGTCTATAAGGAGTCCATTGTACTCTGTTGCACTTTGGGTAGAGACCATCGTGCTTGACGACTCTAGGGTTTTCTATAGTGGGGAGCCTAAGCCCCTGCTACTCGTCACATTATTAGATCCGGCAAGGATAGCTAGAGAACCGTTAGAGTCGGTACGCAGTGCCGTCCTCATGAGCGGGACCCTGCCCCCCCATGGGTTCCTAAGTAGGATAATAGGGCTAAAGAGGAGCATCCAATACCTGGATTTATCCGTAACTAATAGAGTAGGAAAGGATTCTGTATATACTGCTGTAGCATCCGACGTATCCACTAGATATGTAGAGAGGAATAGGGTTACCTATTCTAGGATAGCATCGTATATTAATGTGATCAACACTAGGCTTCCGGGCCCCAAACTGGTGGTATATCCGAGCTACGAAGTTATGAGGAGCATACTAGACAAGCTGCCTGCAGGCGTTGAGATGCACACTGAGGATAGGGGTACTAGTATAGACTCACTAACAGAGTCCCTGTCTCCAGATGACCGTGTACTAATCAATGCGGTAGCTGGAGGTAAACTTGTTGAGGGTGTCGAGTTTACCATTAACGGTCATAGTATTGTGAGGGTTGTAGTGGTGGTAGGCGTCCCCTTCCCTCAGCCTGATGACTATACCAGGGAGCAGCTTCAGGTGGTCTCCTCCAGACTAGGCAAGGAGGGTGGCAGAGACTATGTCTACAGGTATCTTACTATAGTTAAGGTTAAGCAGGCCCTGGGCAGGGCCCGAAGGAGCCCTAGTGATAAAGCCGCGTTTTTCCTTTTAGACTATAGGTATCTTAGGAAGGATCTGAGGTCTATGCTAGGACTCAGGTATGATAGGGTGTTTAAGGGTGTATATGGGCTAGCGGCCACTCTTCTAGAGGCCTCACGGCTATTGTCTAGCTAAACCTCCTCCACCCTTGACTCCAGCTCATCATATACGTCAAGTATAGCTTCGCGCGTCTTCCTTTCAACCTTGAAGCCGTGTAGCCTTAGTATCCTATCTATCTCGTCAACTATAGATACCAGAGTTTCTAGGACCTCCTCTAGCGCTTCTCTCGGATCCTCTCCGTGGTCCAGATATTCGTCAACCCTCTCCCTTAGCCCCTCACCTACCTTCATCTCCACAACAATGGTATCCCCAGTGGGGTAGACCTCTATGTATATGGGCTCGTCGGGAACTATAATTTCGAGGACTCCATTCTTACTCTTAGTTGTTGCACCTCTCCTACTAACGGTTTTAGAGATCTCCTCTACTACATCTCTTCCTAGCACGTTATTCACCCACTAGACTTTCCTGCTGCTGAGAGGGTATAATATGGTGTATCCTGGGGGTCAGCCCTGCGCGGGGTCTTCACCACCCTAACTATAGGGCTCCGCCCTTTCGAGCCACATCACTCCCCCCGGATTAGCCGTATACAGGCGAAGCCCTCTTTGCCAGTATAGTCTCTAGGCTCCTCCGGCCTCTCCCTCTCCCACGGCATGTATGTTATGGTGGCCTTTATAGAGTCAACAGTGAATCCAGCCTCCCTAGCCATCTCTACAAGGCTGGCTATACTGATAAATCTGGCATGAGAATAGTATGGATGCCCTTTGTCTGCTAGGGTAGAATAGTACCTGCCTAGGGGTGACTCCTTGGGTACTATGCATATTACCATGACTCCTCCAGGCTTTAGTGCCCTGTATGCCTCTTCCATCATCCTATGTGGATCGTTCATAAAGCATATAGATACGACGACAAGTATGCTGCCCAGAGATAGGCTCCTAACTGGGAGGGCCTCTCCCCGGGCAACTGCAACCTCTATCCCCCTGTCCAATGCTATCCTGAGCATCTCCAGGCTAGGATCTATCCCGAACACGCATCCAGCCCTCTGCGCGAAGAACCCTGATCCCACTCCTACTTCCATGCAGGGAGTAGGTGCATCCCGGAGCATGTCCACAACGAGTCTAGCCTCATTCTCCGCTGTGATCCTGTGCCTTGTATACCATGAATCATACTCTACAGCCCTCGAGTCGAACAGCCATGCAGTGGACAATACTCTAAGCCCCTAGATGCTCCTGATATGCTTGTCCTAACTAAGTAGTTTAAACCCTTGCATGGGAGCGATAGGTACTGGGGGATGTCTAGGCAGGGACGTCCCGAGCCCCCCAGCTATGAGGAGGGTCTGGAGCGATAGGAACCCCACATGGAGGTAGATAACGGTTGCCCGAGCAAGTGGAGCCAGCTAATGCGACGATTACTGGCGCCGGGGACTTAGCCGGGTTCATAGAGTCTCTCTACTACCAGGGGCCTCTAGGCCTTTTCCTAGCAGCGTTTATCAGTAACCTTATCCCTGGCTTCCCCGCGGTCTACCTAGCACTCGTAGCTACTTATGCTGCTCTGGTGGACAACGTGTATGCTAACATAGCTGCATTAGTCCTCGCTGGCGTGGGTGCTGGTCTAGGCAAGGTCCTAGTCTTCCTGGTTTCCAACTATTTAGGGTCTAAGTCTAAGAGTATACAGAGGAGGAGAGAGCAGGCCAAATGGCTCCTTGGAAGGGCTGGTAAGGGTGTTTTCCTAACAGTGTTTCTATTCGCAGCGTTACCTCTGCCAGACGACCTACTCTACATACCTCTTGGCATTGCTGGGTATAGGCTTGTTCCCTTCGTGATAGCCGTAGTGCTTGGAAAGGTGGTTATGACGGGTATAGCAGTCTTCCTAGGCAAAGCATATAGGGGGGTTCTTGACAAGTTTATGGGAGGAGGTACTGCTCCTGTTAGCCTCGAGGTTCTTATAGCTGGCGCCCTTATAGGCTCAGTTGTACTATCCTATGTAGTCTTAACTATGGATTGGAAGAGGCTGTATGACGTGTATAGGAGTAAGGGGATCATACACGCTCTCCTAGCTTTCATAGTCGAGTTCTTCTATACACTATTCAAGCCCCTGATAACCCTCTTCACCATAATAGCTAGGACCTTCTCTAGCCGCTAGCTCTTGTACATAACAAGCTTCTCAGTGCTAAAGCTCCTGGCAGCTATCAGTGTAAGTAGTATCCAGTATCCTGCCATAAGTGTGGCGTTAAGTAGAGCAGCCTCTACCTCTCCTAGGGCATAGTTATGGATCATAAGTGCTGCATGGGTGAAGGGGACTAGGGATAATGCCAGTGATAGTGGTCCTGGGAGTTTTGAGAGGTCTACCATTAGTGTTGAGAAGTATATGGCTAGGGCTATCATCACCACTAGGAACGAGGCGTTCTGGGCCGCCCTTACACTTTCGCTTCTAGATGCTATGAATACTATTAGGGGGGCAGTTGTCAGTACCAGTAGGACAACCGCTGCGAACCATACTATTATTATTGTTGGTGAAAGGGTGAATTCTGTTCCTGAGATCTGGAAGAATGCTATGATACCGATCCCGTCTGCAATTGCCGATAGTAGCCCTAGTATCCCTGAGGCTGCTAGCTTCCCCAGCAATAGGCTCCTCCTAGATATAGGGGCCATGAGTAGCTTCTCGATCGTCTTCCTCTCCTTCTCTCCAACTATAGAATCGGTCATGAACACAACAGTTGGATTTACTACGAAGAATAGGCTAAACTCTAATATCCTAGCTGCCTGCGCTACTGAGGCCTCTACACCTGTCGCTGGTGCTCCTGTAACCTTGTGGAAGCCTCTTTGGACTACTATAGGGTTCAATAGGCTTTCCGGGTTTATTTCTACGCTTGCCATATCGCTTAGCTTGAGTACTCTGTCTCTGACTATGTTCTGGGATAGCAGGCTGAAGGTTGTCTCAACAGCCTGCCTAGCCAGCTCGCTTGCTTGGCTACCTATAAGTATGCTAACTATCACTCGTGCCTGGCCGTCTATCTTTGACAAGTTATTGTAGAACCCGTTGGGTATATATACCAGTACATCTGTTTCTCCTGGCTTTACCTCACTTAGATTTGTGTATAGGCTTATGTTAGCGGCTACTCCATATAGTTGTAATGACGAATTTACCGCGTCTACTAGCAGGTCAGCGTTCTGTGCCATGAACGGGTCCTCTACTACTATGGCTAGGCTTATTGTTTGAGACGTTACTAGAACTCCTGTCAGTAGTGCTAGTCCAGGTAGCCCTATAAGGGGTAGAACTACTACTGCTACGAGGGTTCTATAGTCCCTAGATAGGTCCTTCAACTCTTTCCATAGAACTGTTCTAGCTCCTCCCATCTCCGACCGCCCTCACAAAAGCCTCTTCAAGACTCTCTGCCGAGTATGCTGAGAGAGCATCCTCTACTGTGCCTTGGAATATTATTCTACCCGACTCGATAAAGCCGATGTGGGTGGCCAGCTCTTGAGCCTCGCTCATGTCATGGGTTGTTATTAGGAATGTGTACCCTTTTCCTGCCATGCTTCGTATAGTCCTCTTCACCCTGTAGGCTGCGAACACGTCTAGCCCGCTGGTTGGCTCATCCATAACAACTAGTCTCGGGTTGTGCATTAGAGTTGCTGCTATGAGTAGCCTCCTCTTCATCCCCCTACTGTAGCCTCCAGCTCTCCTGGATAACTCTTCCCGGGTTAACCCGCTTATGGCGGCTGCGTTCTCTAGGTACTCCTCTACTTTAGATGGGTCTCCTTGGCTGTAGAGCTCTGCGTAGAACCTTAGGTTCTCCCAGCCCGTTAGCCTGTCGTAGGGGCTTGCATCCTCTGGTAGGTAGCCTATGTCTAGCTTAACTTTATCCCAGTCTGGATCTCCGGGCTTGCAGCCTAGGACTTCTATTCTACCTGAGTCCATGCTTATTAGTCCCATTAGTATGCGGATTAGCGTTGTCTTGCCAGCGCCGTTTGGACCGGCTAGTACGTATACCTGGCCCTCTCCAACTGTTAGGGACGCTCCTCTCAGGATGGTCTTTCTCTTGATAGTCTTCCACACGTCGTTAGCATTAACCACATGCATCCCTACGTGCCCATTGGCTAGCAGGATCAGCTAGAGTTATATTCTCAAGTTATTATAGCCCCGTGTTCCATGCTTTTACCTGGTGTGGGCTTGCATTGTCCCGGGCTGTAGTTATCTCGTCAATCCTAGTGGTTATCATTCTAGCAGTTCCAGTAGTATTTCCCGCCCTTCTTCCCTTCCTTGATCCCATCAATGGCCTTCCGGGCGCTGCTCTGGCTCCTGATAAATATGAGGGGACCTTCACAGTTAGAGGGTTATATGGAGAGGCACTAGTATATTATGACGAGTGGCTAGTTCCCCATATAGAGGCTACTAGCGACGAGGCGGGTTTTTATGCGGTTGGCTGGATATCTGCTAGTCTAAGGCTCTTCCAGATGGATCTTCACAGGAGGGTTGTCCTTGGCAATTTAAGCAGTTTGGTGGGGGAGGCTGGCCTGGAGAGCGATAGATTATCCCTTCTTCTTGGCCTTCCTGAGGCAATCGAGGAGACTTGGAGTATTATTGAGTCTAAGCCAGAGTTTTCCAGGGTAGCTTCTGCTCTTGAGGCTTATTCTCGCGGTGTAAATGATTATATAGAGTATGCCAAATCCAACGATCTGCTTCCTGCTGAGTATAGAGTTCTAGGGTTGGAGCCTGAGCCCTGGATCCCTATACACTCCCTATCCATAGCTAAGCTGCTCTCACTCATGCTAGCCTGGGATACTGACGATCTTGTTCTAAACGAGCTTGTTAGGAGGCATGGACCCGATATTATCGTGAATCTAGATATAGTTAATAGGACTAGGAACCTTGCCCATGCCCCTTGCGGCGAGGCCTTTAAATTAGGCAGTATAGTGGGGACTGATAGCGTCAATATATCGCTTCTACCTCCATCGGCTCTTCTAGCATCTAAACTATCAAGCATCTATTCCACTTGGAGTGATGCATCCAATAACTGGGTCGTCGCGCCATGGGCTAGCAGTAGTGGAAAGCCGTTGCTTGCCAATGACCCGCATCTAGCCCTCACCGCGCCCCCTATATGGCTCATACTCCATATCAAGACTCCTAACATGAATGTTGCAGGCGTTACTGTACCTGGTGTGCCCTTCATCGTGATTGGAAGGAATCTTAACGTGGCCTGGGGATTCACCAATGTTGGCAGTGACTTCGTAGACTTCTACTACTATGAGTGGAGTGAGGGGAAGTACCTGTACAAGGGAGAATGGATGAAGCCCGAGTATAGGGAGTACAATGTTAAGGTGTGGGATCCCATGTCTAGGAGTTATACAGTAGAGAAGATTGTTGTTAGATCAACAATACACGGCCCTCTATTAGAGGAGGGCACGGAGTCCTTTGCAGTCAAGTTCACCGGATCTGAGCCCAGCTTGGAGGTTGTATTCATATACATGCTTAACAGAGCTGACACCGTGGATGATGCGCTGGAATCTCAGAGATACTTCATAGCCCCAATACAGAACTTTATAGTAGCTGACTCTAAAGGTAATTTTGCATATTCACCTAATGGAGGCTATCCTGCCAGGACTAATCTACCCCTCATAGACACAGGATATGGGAAGATCGTGAACACAGGATTCCTACCCTTCAATGGAAGTCGTGGTGAAGGAGAGTGGACTGGATTTATACCTTTAGATGAACTACCTGTTCTCTACAATCCAGACCTACCCTACGTAGCTACAGCCAATAGTAAGCCGTGGAATGGTAGTTGCGGTGCAGGCCTAGGCTGGAACTATGCAGATAGGTTTAGGACCTTAAGGATATATGACCTGCTGGACAGCTTCTCTAGAATAGGACCATTAAGCATAGATCACATGTCACGGATCCAACTTGATACAAGAGACTATTCACTGGAGGCACTGGCTTCAATATTGGTCGAAGTTACCCCTAGAAAAGGCGAAGCAAGCCTCTATGTAGATATGCTTAACCAGTGGCTCCAGAACCCGAGTACAGATATAGACGATAGTGTCACTCCCCTAGTACTAGCTTGGACATACTACTTCCACGAGTTATTATGGGAGGAACTCTATGGGTCCACAGATAATAGATACTTCTTTAAGATAGAGCATCTAGAAGCATTAGTTGATAACTATCTTAGAGGTGAATCATGGGCCAGAAGATACCTGAAGAACTCCAGTCTAGAAGAGCTAGCCCTCAGTTCCCTTGAGAGAGCACTTAGCACTCTGGACTCTATTTTTCAAGGCGAAGATTGGAGGTATGGAGATATACATGTATACAGAATTGTAAATCCGGTGTTGAAGGTTGATATAGCAGGAGATCCAGCTGCTGGAGGTCCATATTCAGTTAACGTTGCTCCTCCTTCCAGCATAGACCCAGCCATGGGAGCTCCAGTGAGTGTAGGTCCTAGTGTTAGGCTGATCTCAGATCTATCAACTACCATGCTCCACATAGCCCTTCCAGGGGGTGAGAGTGGAAACCCGTTCAGCAAGCATTACAGCGATCATTATAGAAGTTTCTGGCTAACAGGTGAGTATTACAGGCTGGATCTAGAGGAGACACACGCCGGGGCTAACCTTGTATTCTCAGGGGATGGTCAGGGTGGCTAGATCCATCATAATAGCGGTTCTAGGAGTAGCCCTCTACATCGCTATAGTATACTTAGCTCCGAGCCCACTAAACATAATGGCAGCTCCCGTGGCTACTGGAATCCTAGTGTCTAGGAGTTCCCGTCACATGGGATCTTTAAAAGCATTTCTACTTGGAGCGGCTGTAGGTATCTCCTCGTATCTGGCATTTCTACTCTACACTGGCAGTTTGCCCATAGTTCTGACAATATCCATGGAGCTAGCTGGCCCTCTGGGGGTTATCTCACCCATAATCTACCATGGAGTAGCTACGGGGCTAGTCTCACTAGTAGCTGTGGAGGTAGCCCGTTCATGAGGCCATATACTATAGTTTTCTCTACAGAAACTGTGGATGGTAGGATTGCAGATCCCACCGGGTTCTCACAGCTTAGCTGTATCGAGGACTTTATCCTACAACATACACTTCGTGCTAGAGTGGATGCTGTAATGGTCGGAAGTAGGACTGCTATTATGGATAACCCTAGGCTCACCGTCAGGCTGTCCAGCGGATGGAGCCCCTTACGGGTAGTTATAGATTCTAAGCTTAGGGTACCGCCTTCTGCTAGGGTCTTCAGTGTTCCGGGCAAAGGGGTTCTAGTCACGGTAGAGGGCCATAGTAGTGAGAGGCTCTTGGAGTATAGAAGGAGGGGGGTAGTTGTTGTGGAGAGTGGTAGGGGTAGGGTTGATCTTAGAGATGCTGTTGAGCGTTTAGCTGGGATGGGTGTTAGGAGGCTTATGGTTGAGGGGGGTGGTGGCTTGAACTATGCACTCTTGTCTTATAGGCTGGTTGATGAGGTATGGGTTACTATAGCTCCCTACGTGTTTGGAGCTGGGAGGTCTATGTTTGAGGGTGATAAAGGTATTAGGGCTAGGCTTGCCCTATATTATAATAAAATATTGTGTGGGGGTTGGGTTCATCTCCGCTATAGGGTTGTTTACCACTAGAATATTATACCTTTGTAGGCCTCCTTATATATGGGATGGTTCCTCATTAGCTTTACATACTTGGCCCTGTTGTACTTCTCTCCTGGGTTAAATGCCTTCGTCTCTAGGTCTTTCACGTATAGCTCTAGTGGCTGCTTGTATTTCTCCTGTACATAGTCTCTGTATAGGCTCTCCATCACGTTGAAGGTGCAGAATGGTATTATCCTGCCGTCTGGTGATAGGTAGTGTATGTTGCACCTCCTGACTCTAGTTACATCGTAGTTATATAGGTCCATGAAGTGCATCATGCCTAGGAACATCATGTGATAGTGTAGTTCTCCAAGGGCGTCGTAGTTCCTCTTTAGGAACACCTTTACTAGTAGCTTGTCGAAGCTTAGACCTTTTGGCATCTTCTTCACGTCTACGAACTTCTTTAGATCGACCATTGCCCTTAGCATCGCTAGCTTTTTGCTTCCACCACTGAGTATGTCTATCCTTCTCTCGTCAAGCCACTCCATGAATGCAATTACATCGAAGAACTCTGTTAGTGGAATGAACTTCTTGGGAAGGCCTTGCTCGTCTCTCTCGAAGAATATGTATGTTCCTGCTCCACACATTGGGTGGTTACTCATACAGAACTGGGGCACTGTTACAACTGACTCTATGAACTTAGCGAACTTGGCTGCAGCTGGTATGGGGTACCATGCCTCTGGCGGTATCTGGTTGTCTGTTTGTTCAGCTATTCTATGTATTGCGTCTGCAATTGTGATCCTCATCCTCTCCCTCTCGTGCTTCTTCATCTGCCCGCTCAGGCTTACTGGCTGGAAGTTTACTGCCCTAACTATATCCACATGCTTTACCCCAAACCTTATTATATCGCCTAGCTCGTGGTCGTTGATCGTCTTGATCACAGTGGGTACCAGGACGACACTGGTCATTCCAGCTTTCCTGAATACCTCGAATGTGAATGGAACCTCGTAGTGGTTCTTCCAGTTGACCTTGGGGGTGACACCATCGAAGCTCATGTAGACCGTGTTTACACCCGCCTTCCTCAGGCTCCTAGTGTACTCTACCGCATAGTCGGGATCGTTGAAGTACATCTCGGCAAACTTTATCCCGTTGGTGTTGAGCTGGACATGCCTTACTCCCTCCTCTTTTAGCATCTTTATGACTTCCACAAGGTCCTCCCTAACCGTTGGCTCTCCACCTGTTATCTGGACTACCATGGTAAAGCCCTGCTTCTTCAGCTGGCGTACCTGGAACCTCAGGTTCTCCAGGTCTGGCTCGTATACGTAGCCAGCTTTTTCGGCGTAGAAGAAGCAGTAGAAGCAGGCTATATTACACCTATTTGTGACCACCAGGTTTGCTAGGGCTGTGTGGTTCTCATGCATACTGCATAGGCCACAGTTGTAGGGGCAGGGTGCTGAGAGTGTTAAGTACGCCTTTACTAGCCCGGGCCCCTTACCTGTTTCTTCGAACTTCATCATGTGTCTATATAGTTCTGCATCTCCATAGTAGAGTTCTTCTATTTCACCATGTTCTGGACAGATCTTTCTTAAGTAGATCTTTCCATCCCTCTCGAGGACCCTTGCTGGGAGTAGCCTCATACAGTAGGGGCATAGGCTGCTGGTTACCCTAACATGACGCTCTCCAGCCCTCAGCTTTGGCATCGGGCCTCCTATTGGAATCTTCTTCTCAGCTATCTCAACGTATACCTCCCCGTTCTCACGTATAAGCCTGGCAGGTGCTGGCAGTGTCTGGGTCTTCTCTATCCTTAGCACCTTCTTCTCTGCCACTGCCACCAGGCTACACCTCTGTAGAACTCTTCTCTGTTTCACAAAATAAAATATCGTCCAGGATATATAAGGGTTTCCCTTTCTGAAAGGGCAAGAACCTTCTAATACACACTGATCTCAACACTAAAATATATACACTAAAATACTACTTTAACAATGTCAACACGATCCCAGGCCACGGAGACTTTAAAGTCCCCTGATACACCCAGCCTAGTGCTGGTGAAGAGTATAGTGTCAACACGTGAAATAGCTGCAGACTTAGCCAAGGCACTCAGGGCAAGAGCATCACTCATAGAGAGGATGTCCAAGGACCCTGTTATAGAGGTTAACACAAGCAACCTGGATAAAATACTCTCTAGCCACGACCTAGTCTTCCTATACTTCACTGCAGAGTGGTGCGGTCCATGCATAACATTCCTATCTACTATAAGAGAGGTAGCGGCTACTCTAGAAGATCCCAGAATATTGTGGAGCAAGGTTGATGTTGATAAGAGCTTTACCATAGCTGATAGGTACGGTGTTAATCACATACCCTCAATGCTTATACTATATAAGGGAAGAGTAATTGACTCGATCGTCGGCACAATGTCTAAGGATAAACTAGAGAAGAAAATTAAAGGTTACATAGATACCTATCTCAAGTAGAATAACCTGTATAGAACTAGGACCCCAGCGAGAGCTGTCAGGGGGCAAGCCCATTGTTAAGGAGGATCCATACACTCCTGGACACTGCCATGACTGGGAAAAGAAGGCTAATAGTAGATTTGGGTATAGCCCTATTAGCCCTAGGATCCTATAAAGCCCTGTCCAGCTATGTTCACGGAGAAGAGCATGAGGTCCTAACTCTAGGGTTAGCCGCGCTCCTTATACTACTCTCAGGCCACATAGCATCTATCCTGCTTCTACCCGTCGCCATTATAGAGATCATACTGGGAATGGCTGCTGCAGGTTTCGGGGCCAAGCCAGGCGAGGGCCTTGTACTACTCTCCAATATTGGGGCCAACCTACTCCTATTCATGGCTGGAGCAGAGATCGACGTGAAACTCCTTAGAAGGAGGGCCCTTCACGCCTTCCTATTAGGCTTCCTGGGGTTCATGTCACCTGGCCTATTAGCCTTGGGATTATCAATGGTATATGGACTATCTGGGGCCCCCGTCCTAATAATGCTGGCAGGCTTCTCCGCAACTAGTGTGGCCCTCACCTATAGTATACTTAAGAACAGTGGCTTAACAGCTAGCCGGCATGGACAGCTAGCGCTAACCGCTGCTATGGTAGCTGACATTATTGGTATGATAGCTCTCAGCTTGGCTACGGCCTCAATTGATCCAACTATAGGCCTCTACGTGCTGATCCTGCTCTCCGCCCTGCTACTGGGCCCCTTGCTCCCCAGGGTTAGCGGAGCTCCTTTCGAACTCGAGGTTAGGCTTATAACAATGACTATAATTATTCTTGGAGTCCTTAGTGAGATACTTGGAATGCACTCAGTACTAACAAGCTTCATACTTGGGGTTGTAGCCTCTGAGACTGTTAGAAGTAGTAAGGCTTTCCAGGAGAAGCTTGAGAGTCTTGCAACCGGATTCTTTACTCCCTTCTTCTTCATAGTATCTGGCATGAGCGTGGATCCATGGCTTCTAGTTGATAATATTATGGTTGTTGCTGGCCTGGGCCTTGTAGTGGCTGTGTTGAAGATGGCCCCAGCCTATCTGTACTTCACTAGGATCTCTGGAGCCCGTAGCAGGGTTGCTATTATCCTCTCATCTAGTCAGGTTCCTCTTCTCACAGTCACTATTATAGCTGGTAATGTTGGCCTTAATCTAGGATTGATCGGTAAGGACCTGTATATAATCTTGATGGGTACTGTGGTGGTGACTAGCCTACTGGCCTCGGTTGTATCATCCAGGTTCGTTAGAAGATAGAGCCTTGAGCTGGTTTAGGACGTAGCGCCTGATCTCATCTATGCTTGGCAGGTCGCTAACAACACTTCCAGACCTCATGTATATCCTTGTTATGGATCTACAGTTCTTAGGCGGATCACTTAAGAGGCCTATGACCCTGTCGCCGCTACACTCATATAATGCTCTTGCCCCAGGTAGCTTACCCCTCTTTGTTACTGGGATCCACTGACCGTTTCTATTAACTTCTACTATGTCCATGCTTATATCTATGTTAGGTGGCCATGCAATACTTGTTCCTACACCGAACCCGTCTACAACGTCTTTCAGTTGTTGTATTTGCTCTTCATCTATCCCTCCACTAACATATATCTTTACGTGCTTGTAGCCGTGTATGTCTAGAGTCCATCTTACCTCCTCTACTATATCCCTCATCTTACCCCTCCTGCTACCAGGGGTATCGAGCCTTACCCCATGCAGGATCTCGCCCAGTTCCCTGGCTGCCATTAAAGCCTCTTCCCTCTCATCAAGGAACGTATCTACAAGGGCAATTACAGGGGCTTCTCTAGCATAAAGCTCCGCATATAGCCTCCATGCTTTCCTCTGGTCTCCTATGGCTATTATTAACGCATGCGGCATGGTTCCCCGCGGCTTCAGCCCAAGGTATGCCTCTGAAAGAGCCCCTGAGACACCGTCTACTCCACCTATATAGGCCGCTCTATCAGCTGCTGGCTGGAGTGCTGGATGGGCGGCTCTAAGGCCGAAGAATAACACTATCTTATCTCCTCCTGCAGCAAGTTTTATTCTAGCTGCCTTAGTTGCCACACTAGTTGAGTACCTTAATATACCTAGGATCGCCGTCTCGTACGCTATAAAGTCGTATAGCCTACCTTCTATCACCATTAGAGGGTCTTTTCTCCTAAATATTGTCCCCTCGGGTATAGAATAGACTTTAACGTCAATATCCTCCAGAAGCTTTAGAGCCTCTTCCAGACCAGCATAAACTCCCCAGTGGTATCCCTCAGGCAAGCTGTAAGCATGAATCTCTGCCCTGACCAGTAGATCCTGTAGGCCTGCCTTCTCCAAGATCCTCCTAGTCCTCAAGAAGTATATGTCGGTCGCTAGCCCAGATAGTATGTCATCTGTTGTTGCCATGTATAGCTTGGGTTTGCCCAAGCCTCCCACCGTCTGCGGCCTGTAGCAGATAGCCTATATAACGTTCCGCTACCCAGCTAGGTTATATTACCTAAGAATTGCCAACTTGCTTTACTGGGAGGATGCTGATTGGCCAGATGGTTTAACTTGATCGTGACCCACCTGCCAGGAAGCCCTGCCAAGCGGGAGGCCATAATGGAGCTTAGAAGGCTTCTCAGGGATGAAGTAGATATCGTAGCAACTGCACCCAACATAATCTTCGCTAGAAGTAGGGATCCCGATGACGCAATCTCGAGAATCCGTGGTGGAATAGGAGAGGATACGGTAATCTTGAGAGTTATACCTGTTTATAGAGTAGTCGATCCCAATATTGAGGCTGTAAAGAGTGCGGTGGACGACCTCTTGCTTCAGGCTGATCCTGGAAGTTTCGCTGTGAAGGTTGACGGTTACCTGAGAGATGTTGATGGGTCCCTTATGCATAGGAGAGACGCAGCAGTCAAGATAGCTGAGGGTGTAGACAGGCCTGTTAACCTAAGTAATCCAGACATACTAGTCTATGTGAAGGTTGTTAAGATAAGGGGCAGATATTCAGCCGCAATATTCGTGGGTCCCCCCTCTATGATCCTTTCCACAACCAAGCTAAGGGGATGAGGTATGCCCCGCCTCTTCGGGACAGCAGGGATCAGGGGGAGATACCTAGAAACCGTCACACCAGAGCTGGCATATAGGGTTGGCCTGGCTGTTGCATCCTATATAGGTGGCCAGAGCTCGGCAGTTATAGGGCATGACGTCAGGACTACTAGCCCTCTGCTGGCACAAATGGCTGCTGCAGGACTCATGGCTGGCGGGGTTGATGCTCTCTATATAGGCTTGGCTCCTACACCCGTAGTAGCTTATAGTGTGCCGCGGAGCAGGAGCAGGGCTGGCATCGTGATTACAGCTAGTCATAATCCTCCCCCTGATAATGGTATAAAGGTCTTCAGTGGTGATGGGATGGAGTACACAGTCTCTATGGAGGAGAACCTTGAGGCCCTTATCCTGAATGGAGATAACGTGAAACTCCACGCTGAATGGGATAGGGTCGGCTCACTCATACACACTGAGGAGTATTTAGACGACTACATCAGGCACCTGACCACTGTCATGGAGCCCAGGCGTAGGGGGGAATGGATGAAGATAGCCGTGGACTGCGCTAATGGGGCAGCTAGCAACGTGACACCCAAGATTCTAAAGCACATGGGCATAGGCAGAATAGTCAGCTTCAACTGTCATCCTGACGGCATGTTCCCTGGCAGGCCTCCAGAGCCTAGGCCAGACGTGCTAAAGAGTTTCATAAGTAGTATGGAAAACCTGAACCTCCACGCTCTTTTAGCACATGATGGAGACGCGGATAGGCTAGCCTTAGCCATACCCCGGTTTGGCTTTGTCAAACAGGACCTCTTGATAGCACTCTTCGCTATGCATAAACTGAGGGATAAGAAGGGCGTAATTATAGTGTCAGTAGATGTGGGTATAGAGGTTGAGGAGATCGTGGAGGCTATGGGTGGTAAGCTTGTTAGGGCTAAGCTGGGTAAGTTGCATGAGAAGCTCAAGGAGGTGCCCGCCGCCCTATTGGCAGCTGAGCCATGGAAGCTTATAGATCCTTCTTGGGGTCCCTGGGTGGACGGGATATATCAGGCGGCACTGATAGCCAAGATCGCCGTAGAGGAGAGGGCTACCCCGCTAGACTTGCTAATGAGGCTTCCGTTCTACCCGTCAGCCAGAGTTTCTGTGAAGCTGGCCAGAAGGGAGGATAGAATTAGCCTATACGAGGCTGTCTCTACAAGACTTCTCTCCGAGGTTGCTAGGGAGGGTGCAACTGTAGATACTCTGGATGGCGTTAAGGTTACGTTTGAAGATAGGACTTGGATCCTTGTTAGACCCAGCGGGACTGAGCCTAAGATAAGATTCTACACTCAGGCTACGAGGAAGGATAGATTGGAGGAGATTGTTTCCTCCATGAAAGAGCTTATACTTAGTGAGGCCAAGAGGCTTGGAATCAGGGTTCTAGGTGTAGAGGAGCAAGTTGATATCGGATTTAGTCTTCAGAGGATCTCTGCGCCCCATACTTCTTAACTAATTCATATAGCCTCTTGGGATTCCTACTATAGAGTCTCACCTTCATTATACTCCTCTTACCCTCTCTAACTAGCTCTACGAACCCTCTCTTAGTGTTTACTCTAACCTGGACATCGCTAGGTAGGGGGAACTTTATCCCACTCTTCCCTATTAGGCCTCCGATCACAATCCCTTTATCGGTTAGTGTGTAGGACTGTGGTATGTTTATCACCGGCATCTTACCCGCCTTCTTCATGGCAACTATCATAGCAGCCTGATTTATAACGAAGAGACCCTCAAAGAAGACTAGAAATGCTAGGAAATGGGCCATCACTTCGCTGTTGCCAGTATAGGTTAGGAAGAACTCGTATAGAGAGTCTATCTGAGGCCATAGCAGGAAGAAATAGGCTATACCAACGAACATAGATGCGCTAGTGTACATACTGAACCTGGACTGCTCCTGAAGGTCCTCCATTAATTTCTCATCTTTTAACTGTATATCCCTAATCTTCTCCTCTGAATAGAGTTTCTTCCCCTCTAGTATTTCCTCCGGCTTGGCTTTACTAATACCCAGAGGGCCTTTGCCTCTTCTAGACTGGATTATAGCCGCTACAATGAACAATATGAATATTATAATGAAAGTCCTTGTCTCCCTACCCAAGATTGCCGCTAGAAGGCTGTAGAGAATTACGAACGCCTGACCCATTAGCAGCCTACTCCTCATGTTCTCTATATACGACATCCTAGGCCCCACGTGGTCTATGCGTAAGAACCACCATTATAATAGGTTGGCTTGCAACCTCGGCATTCCTGGGATATAGGAAGTGATTACAGCATTCAGGGTAGGGTTGGCGTTAGCAGGTGAGGAGCTGGAGGCTAAGAGGAATGCATGTATCTGGGTCAGAGATGGGGTAGTAGAGTCTATAGAGTCCAGCGCTTCATGTCCTAGAAGCTATACAGGAGGTCCATCTATGGCTGCAGTACCCCAGCCAGCTAATGCTCACGTCCACTCAGCCGACTATATTTATCCAGAGTATGGCATAGACCTAAGCCTAGAAGAGCTTGTAGCCCCTCCCCATGGACTTAAACACAGGCTCCTAGCATCATCTAGCCGCGAGATGCTTGTAGACTCGGCTAGGAAGTTCTATAGGGAATCGTGGAAGTTCGGAGTTGGACTTGTGGCGGATTTTCGAGAGCTGGGTGGGATAGGGTGCATGGCAGCCAAGGAGGCTTTAAAGGAGCTGGATAGGGGTTTAGAGGTTCTTATCCTAGGCAGGCCAGGCCCTGGATGGCCTCATGGCTGTGACGGCCTAGGCATATCGTCTCCATTGGATTATGAGGAGTCGGAGCTGGCCTCGCTGGTAGAATATAAGCCTGCTATGGCCCATGTTGCCGAGACTAGGGCTTCTAGGATTAGTGGTGATCTAGAGCTTGCTCTACACTATGGATTCAACGGTGTAGTTCATGGGGTTTACCTTGACAGGGGTGATTTAGAGTATATGAGGCATCATGGCGTAGGCCTTGTGCTTTGTGTTAGGAGTAATATGTGGCACGGCATAGGCATTCCCCCTCTAGTGGACATTATGGAGTCCAGAGTGACTGTGGGGATCGGGACAGATAACGCTTCTTGGATCCCCCCTGACGTATGGGAAGAAGCCCGAACGCTCCTCTTTCTAATGCGTCTTCGTGGAATTAAAAGATCTGCAAGGTGGATCCTTGAATCACTACTAGTGGGTGGATATAGGATTGTTGGCTCTACTCCTAGGCTAATAGTTGAGGGTAGTAAGGCTAAATTCCTCCTGTTCCACCTAGATCATCCTAGTCCTGGAGACTCTGGGGATCCCTATTATTGGCTACTAAAAAGGATTGGAGCAGGTACGCTCTATGCTAGGATAGATGAAGGTAGCATATCTCTGCTAGGTCTTGCCAAGGCCAGCATCTATTAGCTTCTTTAGGTTCATCGTATCCAGAACGTTTCCGGTTATCTTGAGTTGCCTAGTCATAAATGCCTTCATTGCGTCTAGATCCCCGTTTAGTATCTTCTCGAATACCTCCCGTGTTGCTGATAGGGTTGCTATAGGGCTCGCATGCCTACCCTCTTTAACATCCATTTTCCCATCCTTTATCTCAATATAAAACTCGCCGTCTCCCTCCACAACGAACTGGTATACCTTGCTCCAAGTCTTTACCTCTGGCATCCTATCCTTAGCCTTCTCGAAGATCTCTAGGAGCTTACTCTTTATCTCCTCCAACTAGCCCACCCTAAGTTATTGGGTAAAGCTTTCCCGGTTTATCCACGTTAAAGTTAACATGCACATACAATACTATGTCCATGACTATATTAAACCTGGATCTGTAGTCTAGATTTATTGTAGATGGCTAATATGCCTGTGTGTAGTGTTGAGATACAACTATTATACCCCTGCCAGCTACACTATCCCAGGGTGTACCTGATTATGAGTCAGAAGGAGTTGGCAGACGCTTTCATGAAGCAGGTTGAAGACTTTTCTAACATGATGAAGCAAAGCATGGGTCTACCCCTGGTTTTCGATCAGAAGACAGGGACTGCACTTTGGTTTGATCAGCGTGAACTCAAGCTACGATTCTTTATAAGCATCGAGAGGATCAAAAAGTTCTTCGAAGCCCTCAGTGAGGGCAAGATACTAGCGACTAGGTGCAAGAAAACTGGTAAAATCTACTTCCCTCCACAGGTTGATTGTCCCGAGGTTCCCGATAGCGAGGTGGAGTGGATAGAGCTACCCCGGGAGGGAGAGCTAGTAGCCTATACGGTGATATATACAAAGCCCTACACATTCAGCCATTACCCTGACTATACTGTAGGTGTTTCCAGACTGTCCAACGGTGTCCAGGTCCTAGCCTGGGTTAGAGAGAGTGATCCTAAGAAGTTAAAGATTGGGATGAAGGTAAGGCTAGAGGTTGTAAGGAGGGATCCTGAGGGATATTTAACCTACGAGTTAGTTCCCATAGAGAGCTAGCAACATCTGAGAGAGAATATTATTCCTATCTTTCTATAAATCTCGTCAACAAGATCTTCCTCCTTCTTTATCCTATAATTGCCTGGCTCTAACTCCTCCACTATACCTTTATCTGCAAGCTCTCTTAGAATATCCTCGACAAACTCTCTTGTATAGGCATCCTCAGCTACTCCCCAGTCTATTTTGTCCTTAGTCTCCCTTATGATTCTCCTTCCTTCCTTGGCTATGGCCTCCGGGCTTGTATGCTCCCTCCTACTGTTCAATCTCAATATGGATAGTATTGTTAACATTACTCCGCGTGGCCTTCCCTCCGCGAAGTCCCTATATATTCTTTCAAGCGCGTCCTTTACTCTCACCATATCCCACCTCGCCAGCTGCATTGTAGTTTATTGCATAGAATTTAAACAGGCCGGATGGAATCTAAAACCTTCTCCGGGCAAACCCGTATTAGCCGCCGCTGGGTCAGTGTTTCCTGATGGGTTGAGTATTGGGAGGGAACCCACTGGTATCTATAATAATTCCAACATATAATAGTGCAGGTACCCTTCGTCGCACTCTGGACTCTATAGCTGGACAGACCTATGATAATATTGAGGTTATTGTAGTTGATAAAGGATCTAGTGATTCTACTGTAGAGATTGCCGAGAGTTTTGGGGTTAGGGTTCTACTTGTTAGGGTTAGAGAGAGAAGTGAACAGAAAAATCTAGGAGCTAGGGAGGCTAGGGGTGATTACCTGTACTTTGTTGATTCAGATTTCATCCTAGAGCCTAGGGTTGTCGAGGAGGCTGTGAGTAAGTGCGAGCTTGAGGGTTATGATGCAGTACTCATTCATAACACGTCTGACCCTACTATCAGCTTCTGGGCCCGCGTGAGGAAGTTTGAGAGGGATTTCTATATTGGGGATCGGGTGAATGTTGCCGTGCGTTTTATGAGGCGTGAGGTCTTTTTTAGTGTCGGGGGATTTGATGAAAGCCTTGTTGCTGGGGAGGATTATGACTTGCATAATAGAATCGTTGAGGCTGGGTACAGGATCGGGGAGATACTGTCTAGAGAGGTCCATATAGGCGAGCCCCGAACTCTTTTAGATGTTGCCAAGAAGCATTTTTACTATGGTAGGACTATAGGCAGGTTTATAGCTAAGAATGGAAGGCGTGGCGTCGCTCAGATCAGCCCTGTCAGACCTTCATATCTGAGGAATTGGAGGAGGTTTTTGGAGGACCCGGTAATTACTATAGGTTTTGTCGTGTATCAGACTGTCAGGTATTCCTCAGCGGCTGCTGGTCTTCTGGCTGGCAGTATTGAGGCTGGGGCTAGAAGGCTTAGGAGGGCTAACGCGAATCGGTAATATACTAGTATCCTTCACACTCGCCACTAACCTGGGTAGGATAGAAGGGTGTACGGCAGTGCTTAAGCACCTGTTCATAGGAGATCTGCTGGCGAGGGATGACCTTATAGGCTCTAAGGTTAGAGTATGTGGGTGGATCCATAATATTAGGGACGTGGGCAGGATCAAGTTCTTAGTGCTTAGAGACAGGACCGGGTTTATACAGGCTGTTGTAAAGGCTGGAGAGGCCCCTGGGGAAGCTGTGGAGAAAGCGTCTAAGCTAAAGCTGGAGAGCGTTGTTTGCGTAGAAGGTGTGTTAGCTAAAGGAAGGGCTAAGGAGGGAGTGGAAATTAAGGTCAATTCAATAAGTATCCTCTCAACACCCGTAGAACCCCTTCCGCTGGAGCCTGACACTAGTACCAATAGTATATTAGCTACCAGGCTCAACTACAGGTGGCTCGACCTTAGGAACCCCAGAGTGACTAAGGTGTTCCTTCTCGAGTCCTGGGTTGCATGGCAGTTTAGGGAGTATTATCGTAGCCAGGGCTTCGTCGAGATATTCACCCCAAAGATCGTAGCTGCTGGTACCGAGAGCGGGGCTGAGGTGTTTCCTGTCATCTACTTTGGTAGGGAGGCTTTTCTAGCCCAGAGCCCACAGTTCTACAAGCAGTTCGCTGTTATCGGGGGCCTGGAGAGGGTGTTCGAGATTGGCCCCGTGTTCAGGGCCGAGCCACACCATACCACAAGGCACCTCACGGAGTACCATAGCCTAGATATAGAGCTCGGCTTCATAGATGGCTATGAGGATGTCATGGACTATGTAGAGGGCTTCTTCAAGGAGCTGCTAGGCAACCTGCAACGGGACTCCCAGCTCAAGCCTATACTTGACGAGTTCAACGTCGAGATCCTAGTTCCCAAGAAGGTGCCCCGGATCTCTATCAGGGACGCCTATAAGATCTTAGAGAAGGAGTATGGGAAGAAGATACCATACGGTGAGGACTTGGACAGCGAGGCCGAGAGGCTACTCGGAGACTATGCAAGGAAACACTATGACTCAGACCTCATATTTGTGACAGAATACCCATGGAAGGTGAGGCCATTCTACACAATGAGGATGGAGGACGAGCCAGAGTGGACTTATGGCTTCGACCTACTCTACAAGGGGCTAGAAGTGGTAACCGGGGGACAGAGGGAGCATAGATACGACATTCTTCTAGACAATCTCAAGGACAAAGGTTTGAATCCCGAGTCATTCAAGTTCTACCTAGATTTCTTCAAACACGGAGCCCCACCCCACGGAGGAGCAGGCATGGGCCTAGAGAGAATCGTGATGCAGACCCTAGGTCTAGACAACATAAGAGAGGCAAGACTCCTACCTAGAGATCCTGAGAGGGTCACCCCCTAATATTCCGGGGAAACCCATAAAAACCCGTAGAGGAGAACCAACCCACCGGAGCGCCGCGGTAGTATAGCCTGGCCTAGTATGCGGGCCTGTCAAGCCCGTGACCCGGGTTCAAATCCCGGCCGCGGCGCCATTCACAGGCCCCTCACAAGGGGGCCATAACACCCCCTGCAGTATGCAAGGTGTGCACTAAGCGAGGGAGACCGTATGAGGAGGCCAACCGGGAGGGCCGCTGTCATCGCTGCCCCCGGTTGGGGGCCTCAGGGGCCCTCCAGGGCCCCCACCAGGACGCCACCGGGAGGGGGTGGTGCCTAGTGGGGGTCCTCGG
>WAKG01000004.1 GCA_015523445.1 Desulfurococcales archaeon
ATATATGATAGTTATTATAGTATGGTTTATAATCTAATAATTATAGTCAATATATTATAATGAAGATACTGGTGTTGTTGGCGGAACGTTTTATTTATTTAATATTTTTAATATATAATATTTATTATTTAGTTTATTTTATGTAATGGTCTTGGGGTCAGGGAGGAGACCCCTAGGAGGGCCCAAGCCTGGAAGCGGGATAAGGTTGCTGGCCGGGTTATACCGCCATCTCCTATAGGGGTATTGTAAGCACATTTACCCCCGAGCCCGGGCTCCCGTCTAGGCGGCTAGGTCCTCATAGGTATTACCTTATACATACTACATTACACTAGGAATCATTGTTCACACGTTCCCCCGGGAGCCTGGCCTGGCCGGGGTATTACGGGTGGTTTAGTTAAGGCCCGGTTAACTCAACCACCAGCCATGCCCAGGTTGAGTTAACCACAATTTAACCCTGGAAAGGTTTATGCTAGGGGTTAAACCCTGGGTAGGGGCTAGGGTATTAGGTACTTGTAGGCCTCCAGTGCCGCATACGTCACGATCTCCGCCACAGCCTCAGGTAAGACTCCCCCGCCGTCCTGGGCCCAGTCTATATCGACGGGGTTCACCACGTATATGCCCGAGCTGGCCGGGTCGGCGTTGCAGCCTGACCAGAAGCCTAGGGTGCCATACCTATCGGGCGTGTAGGTCACGTTGTGGTAGAAGGTTGCGTTGGCAACCATACAGCCTGTGTTATATACGGCTAGGGTATAGGCGAACTCTGCCTCTATCGGTATCTTGAATGCCTTGTAGAGTAGCCTAGCGTAGGCACCCTCATCTGTTATATTGAGTAGCTCGGAGCCGGTGAACACTGCTATGGCGGAGCTGCTGCCGGTGAAGGTACTTAGGCTACCCCAGAGCGGGTCTCCAGAGATCTGGGCGAAGACCCAGTGATAGTTCTCCACATAGCTCTTCAGATCGTTGTTATCGGCGCATCCCTCGGATACTGTGCTTATGTCCATGTCGCCCTGAAGCCATATAATCACGGCTCTCTTCGGCGGAGTGTCAGGCAGGCCGCTGGCGGGTGTGCTGAATAGCAGGTTGCATAGCTCGTTGGTGGTGGTTATAACTACGTAGTCTGTTAGGCCAGCATCCTCTAGGCTCTGCCTGACCATGCCTAGTAGGTCCCTCTGGGCCTCGACCCTAGCGTCTAGCACGCTTATACCATAGAGCGTGGCATACTCGCTCTCGCCTATATTCCGTATCTTGCCTGGGTCTGGTATAGCCACTATGTATACTGGCGGGGTGGTGCTGAATAGCGGGTTATACCTACCGTACTCAACGACTATGTACTCTATAGTATAGGTGAACTCTAGGGCCGTATCGTCTGTTCCATCCTCCTCCAGCAGCCTGTAATTGTCGAAGAATAGTATGCCTACCCTATAGGTCTTGGTGTTGTCTAGGGGGAAGACTGCTGAGAACTGGTACTGCTTAGGCTTCTCGCTGGTATAGCTGAAGTCCTTGTAGTGCCTCAAAATCCACGAGTCGGTAGAAGGATTGTATTCCCACACTGCAACCATAAAGGTTCTTAGGTCCCTAGCTGGATCTAGAAATGCTCCTGCTAGCGCTATCTTAGTCCAATAATAGTTTATTTTGACCGTTATCCTTATAAAGTCTTGGCCGCTTATGTCCCTAGTTGCCATATAGCTCCATACTATTGCATCGTCATAAGCGTTCCCGACACCGTCGGCGTTGGGGTTGGTTGAGTAGCCGTAGTTTGGCCCGTTCCTCAGTGTGTAGAAGACTAGCTCATTCACGCCGTTCGCATCGAAGTCTGAGATCTCGTATGTGCCAGCAGGATTTATGTTCCTCAGGCCCCTATCCCCGAAGCAGTCATTCCCGCTTACTAGTATTTGGGCTGCATACCCGTTTATGTAGACGTACTCCCTGCCAGAGGATGTGTAGAAGTGGTATGTGCCTAAGAAGCCCCTTAACTCTATAGTACTGCCTGACCAGGCGTAGCAATATCCATAGTTCGTAGAAATCCATAGACCACCCCTAGGCTGTAGGACTACCTTGTAGAGACCGGGATAAGTGTCGTCGTCGTAGATGAATGTGGAGTAGAACCTGGTGTCGATCGGGCTTGTCAGTATTATCTGGGGCCTGAACGCCTTTATCACACCATTATCTATTAGCTCGGGGCCGACCATCTTGAAGCCTGCGTAGGGGTTGAAGGCGCCCTTCCAGGGCTCCAGCTCTATGTCTGCCACCTCTGGTGGGGGTACTAGCTCGCCCTGGCCCTCCCCAGCCCCGGCCTGGGGGTGGAGCACGCCCTCTGCTGATAGTATCCTCACTATAGTCTTGTCTGGGTTTGTCACAGCTGGGTGAGCGTCGTTGAATACTATGAATAGCTTGTCCCCGGGCTTGAGGATTATAGGGGTTCCGACTGGTGGTAGCGGATCGAAGGCTGTGAATCCTGGGTCTGGGTTGAGGTACATGGAGTCTATTAGGCTGCTGGTTGAGGGCCTGCCGTTAGCTAGGTCTATTGCTGCCAGTATCATGCCCGTGTCCATATCGATCAGGTAGAGCACCCTTAGTGTCACCTGGACTGTGCCCGTGTTGTTTACCCATATCGCTGGCCATAGGTCGGGGCCTACGATTTCCTGTCTTACGCCCTGTATGGCTAGCCTCTCCTTGAGCTTCAGGTCTACACGATTCTCGACGCTCCTAGCCTGCTCGGCTAGCCTGGTTGTGTCTGTGTAGGAGTTGATTAGCATGGGCATTATTATGACTAGGAGTATTGTCAGGATTATTAGGCCACCTATTAGCTCGGCTTGGCCCCTCCTGGCCCTCTGGAGGCTTTTTAGCCTCACTATAGATCACCATACTATTTAGGATAATGTGGATGCTGGAGGCATATATATCCTTGCTGTAACATGCAGATGCCCCGGCTAGGCCAATAATATCTATATATGCACCGGGACATATTAGTAACGTTAGGTGTAGGCACTGGATGGTGGTGTAGTGTGAAGCCTAGAGCCAGGAGGGGCCAGGCGACCCCTATCACTGTGGCTATAATGGTTGCAGCGACCCTGGCCCTAGCACTAGGGATATACGCGTACTTCCAGGGTAGGGCGACGCAGGTTGAGGAGGACAGGCTCCTATCACTGGAGATAGCAAATACCGCTTCCATGATCGACGTCTCCCCAATATCGTGGACCAGCGACGATCAGTCTTCCCCCACGGTTATATGCTACTATGTTGACGTGATGAATATAGGGGACCAGGATAAGGTCTTCTGGATAACCGTGCTGCCCATAGCCAAACAGGCCAGCGGCTACTATATGCCGACCAGCAACATAAGCCTTGTACCCGTGGACCAGAACACGGCCTCGAACGGTAACAACCTATACTTCTACCGGTTCACAGACTCCAACGGGAATGGCGAGATGGAGATAGTCGGGCAGGGAGGCGTGATTCTATACCCCGTGCCACCCGCCTGCGGCGATATCAGGGGTAACGCTACCACGCTTAACAACGCCCTAGCCATGAGGTGGGTGGACCCCGACATTATAATGTTATCCAAGGAGCCGCCCAGTCTAGCGGAGCTGTCTAGCAGGGTCGCTGGCGTGACCCTAGCGAAGAATATACCCATGCTAGAGCTCAGGCTGGCCCCAAGGGAGGTTAGGACACTCCTCATATTCATACAGGTGGACGACTGGGACTCCCCCACGGATGTGAACCCTATCCCGGAGAGCCTATACTTAGCGGTCTTCACGGAGTTCAATGGTAGGATGTATATGGCGATAGCCTTCGAGCTACCTACTAGCTAGCCCTGCAGTGGCCCTGGGGGCCTGGCTTCTATCAGCGTACTGGACCGTATAGTGCTTGGGCTCCAGCTCCTCAACCACTAGTCTCCACGCCATCCAGGGATCCGTGTGGTCACCGCAGGTGTAGGCGTCGAACGTTGCGTAGTCGTAGTGGGGCCAGGTGTGTAGGGCCAGGTGGCTCTCCAGCACCAGTGCTATCACGGATACCCCTCCCTTCTCGCCCGGTATAGTCCAGCTCTTCACCTCTAGCACGGTGGCCCCAGCAGCCTCTGCGGCCCTGGCTATGAGTCCCCGTAGGTACTCCTCGTCAGTGGCCTTCTCCCTTGGTATGCCGTAGAGGCTGCCGTATACGTGCTTTCCTATGATCCTGTCCTCCACCACTGGGCCCCCAAGGGGTTGGCGTTGGAGTGGCGCGCTTATTTAGTGTTTTCTGTGCCCTCTGCCCTCCAGCTCCTCTACTAGGTGCTCGTGTATCTCCTCTAGTATGGCGAGGGCTATCCTGACGGCCCCACTGCTCCCCGGGGATACGGCTACTAGGCTACCATCTACTATGAATGCTGAGGCCCTAGACATTACCGCTCGGAGGCCGATCTCCTCCATGCTCAGCCTCCGGTGGGCCTCGCCGAAGCCTGGTAGCTCCCTGGAGGCTAGTTGCCTGGCCACGTCCACGCTGACATCCCTAGGGCTGACCCCGGTGCCTCCTGTCACGAGTACTATCTTGGATGTCGATGTCGCCTCTAGGATCCTCCTCCTTATCTCTCCCGGGTCGTTGGGGGCTACGGCGTAGTATACTATTTGTAGCTTGCCTTGGGCTTCTAGTTCGGATAGTAGCCTCCTTACCTTGTCTGGCTTCTCCCCCCGGTACACCTTGTCGCTGGTAACTACTACTGCCAGCTCCAGCATCGTCATGCACCCCGGGCTTCCACTACTATCGGCTAGTTATGATCACAGGTGTTTATACCCGATTGTTGAGAGGCGGCTCGGTGAAGGACCACTACCCCATCCCCCGGCACCTATTCCCGGGGTGTCGAGGGTTATGGGTAGGGGCCTCCTCATAGCCGCCGTTACCTATTTTGTTCGTGTAACCTTTATTAATTAGTAATAATTTCAGATTAGTATACTGAATCTACATAGCGTATACACATGTATTGGCATAAGCATTTATACTACGCAATGTAGCTTAGAATAATTGAGGTGAGACGGGTCATGGCAAAGCTGTATGGCCATGAGGTAACTGGGGATGCAGACATGGATCTCATAAAGAGGAAGCTTCTAGAGGCCTTCGCAGACGAGTGGGTAGCTGGCTACTACTACATGCTCACCGCCTACACAATACAGGGGCCGAACTCTGGCGAGATAGCGGAGCACTTCATGGAGGAGTCCAGGGAGGAGATAGGGAAGCATGCCAAGATGATAGCAGACAGGCTGGAGGAGCTAGGCGTAGAGCTGCCCAGGGACTTCCAGCGGCTCTACGAGATCTCCGGGTGCAAGTACCCACCTATACCCGAGGACCCCTTCGACATAGACGGGTGGCTCATAGCAGCGGTTAAGGCTGAGATATGTGCAATAAACGCTTACAAGGAGCTATACCACATAACACACGGTAAGGACCCTGTGACGGAGGAGCTGGCGGAGGACCTGCTAAGAGACGAGGTCAGGCACAGGACAGAGCTGATGAACCTCCTATCGCGTGAGGGCCTGAAGAGGCTAGAGGAGGAGCTATCCCGGGAGGGTTGACCAGCCGATACACTGGTCAGTGCACCAGTACACTCCAAGCCTAGAACCTAACCACGGTAACACCTTTTCTCCTAGCATAAGCCTCGACCTCGCTACCCACCCAAACCCCGGCAAGCATAGGCTTGGCCTTCACGTTATACTTAGATCCGTAGAGATCCGCGGCCCCCAGCACCTCAGAGACATCCCTATGCTTAGGCTTAACCTTGATACTCACCACAAGCATAACATGCTCACCATTCTTTGTAGCATCAACAAGAAGGTCGATATCATAGTCATCCAGCCGGTAGTTCCTGGTGTAGCCTTGGATAACGTATCCCTCGCTTTTCAAGTCTTCTAGGATGAACCTCGAAAGGGTAGCCTCAGTCAATGCTCCAAGCATGTTGCCCATGCGGTCAACTTTTGGCTGAACCTCGCCGACCTGACTTTTCACGTCGGTCACAGTGCCTTCGATCGACGTCAGGGAGTCTTCTATGTCTTTCAGCCTACCTTCAATTCTATCTATTTTTGCATTTATTTCATTTATTTTTTTATCTATACGTTCTATTATTTTAAGGGTTTCTATGAGGACATCGCCTATTTCACCTCTTTGAGCTGCATCCTGGAGGTTAGCTATCCTTTTTCTAATGTCAATGCCTCTGCCGGGTCTATCCTTTACTGCTGACATTGAACCACCAGGGCCTAATTGAAGCTATTGGTGGTGAGTCTAAAATACTTGTTATAATGGTTTTTGGGTTATTAATAGGGCGGCTAGTATGGAGTATAGCCCCGCTGTGATTGGGTCTGTGTTGATCCTGATCACGTGTAGCTTGATGCCCCTAGCTGTGTGGGAGGCTGTCACGTCCCTGTAGTCCTGCTCGTCCACGCTGGTCATGTAGGCTACTGCCTCCGCTCCCCGGTGCATTGAGAGTACTGCCTCTAGGGGCCTGGGCATGCATCCTGTGGCTGCACAGTGGTATATTGCCCCAGGCTTGGCTGCTGGGGTGTAGAGCGCCTCTAGCCCGGCGTGCCCCGGGTTGGCTCCTAGTGTCTCTATGGCCCACTCTAGGGCGCTGGCTAGCTCCCCTACCTCTGCCTCCAGCCTCCCGGCCCGGGGCCCCATCTGCTTGGGCGCCCAGTATAATGAGGCTAGGGCCATGGCCAGTATGGGAGGGGCCCTGCTTGTTAGCTCGACCAGGTCAACTCCGAGACTCTCTGCCTTCTCCCTATATGCCGGGTGCATCTGAGGGGTCACGAGGGCCACCCTCCCGCCTCCGACTAGGCTGGCCGTCTCCGCTAGGCTGAGGGTCCTGGGGTCCCTGCCTGAGGGGCTGTATATGAGCACAGTGTCTATGTCCCTGTAGGGCACTATGTGCCTCGCCGCCTCCACTGCGTGGGCTATGAGTGCCTTGGAGCCGGAGTGGGTTAGGGCTGTGTAGAGGATCCTTGCTGGGGCCTCCGCGGCCCCAGTATAGGCTACTAGGACCTCGCCCTCTAGCCTAGGCCTCGGGAGTCCCTGGGCCGTGTCTAGTGCCCGTTTATAGGCCTCTACGGGGCTAGATGGCCCCATACTCGAGGGCCCTACAGCAGCTGCATGCTTCATGGCTTGGCTCCTCCGGTAGGCTCGGTATGAGCTTGTATAGGACCTCCCTCGCCCTCCTGACGTTCTCCGTCATGACCCTCTCCACCTCCTCGGCGGTGACGGGCTTCTCGGCCCATACGTCATAGTCTGTGACCATTGCTAGGGTTGCATAGCACATCTGGGCCTCGCAGGCTAGGTTCACCTCTGGCACTAGGGTCATCCCTATTATGTCTGCCTTGAATACGTCCCTCCAGAGCCTGCTCTCCGCCCGGGTGGAGAATCTGGGGCCCTCTATGCATAGGTAGGTGCCTCTATCGTGGACGGTGTAGCCCAGGCTCTTGGTAGCCTCTACCAGCCTCCTCCTTAGGTCCTCGCAGAAGGGGTCTGCCATGCTCACGTGCACAGTCACGGGGCCGTCGTAGAAGGTGTAGTCCCTCCTCTTGGTCATGTCTATGAACTGGTCTGGCACTACGAAGTCCCCGGGCTTGTAGTCCCACCTTAGGCTACCCACGGCTGAGACGCTCACCACCCACCTGGCCCCTAGGGCCTTGAGGGCGTAGATGTTTGCCCTATAGTTGATCATGTGGGGCGGTATCTTATGGCCCCTCCCATGCCTGGGGAGGAACGCTACGGGGACGCCTGAGACCCTGCCGACAATGATACTATCACTCGGGTTGCCGTAGGGCGTGGCAACCTTGACCTCTACCGGATCCTCGACTATACCCGGGTCGTAGAGGCCCGAGCCGCCAATAATAGCGACCCTAGCACTGGCCCCGCTAGGCTTGACTATAGCCTCCATCCACTACACCCATACACGCCGAGGGCCCCTAGGCCATTTTAACTTAGTTCCCCTCCAGGAGCCACCTGCACTCCCCGAGCTCCCCAGGTTCCACGCCCAGCCTAGAGGCCAGCTTGGGTATGTCCCTCCTAAGCCTGTATCCGCTCCACCCGTGGGTCCTGCATGCAGCCCTTAGATGCTCCACAGCCTCGCTATTACTACCAAGCCCTGCCAGGATCCTTGCTATGAGGAGCCTGGCGTTCGCCTCTATATTCTGGACTCCTATCCTAACAGCCTCTCCCAGGGCCTGTTTGGCCCTCTCAAGTGCCTCGTTGTACCTTCCCTCCAGCTCGAGTATCCTAGCCCTGTATAGGTTTTTGAGGGCCTCGAGGTACCTGTAGGACCTTGGCCCGGAGACACGGTCTAGCTCTCCTAGGCACCACTTGAGCTCGTTTAGGCTCCCCTTCTCCTCGTAGACGTCGGCTAGGTCTACAAGGGTCTGGATTAGGAGGCTGTCCAGGCCCAGGATCCTGGCGTCCCTGTAAACGCCTAGGAGGATCTTCTCGGCCTCATCCAGCCTCCCAGCTATGGATAGCATGCTCCCTAGGTTGGACTTGGAGCTGAGTATGTAGTAGCTGTCCCCGGTGGCCCTAGCAGTCTCCAGCTGGAGCTTGGCAACCTCTATGGCCTCCCCTATCCTGCCCGTGTTTGCCAGGGCCATCGTGAGCCTGCTGTAGATGCCGAAGAGCTTCCTCGGCCCAACCCCGGTGATGCTGGCGATGGCCAGAGCCTCCTCCAGTGCGTCCAGCCCCTCCTCGACCCTACCTATCTCGCTGACCAGCGTCCCATAGGCGGCTAGGGCCTCCATCACAGCGCTATCGTCGCCGAGGCTCCTAGCCCTCTCGAGGGCCCTCTCCACCAGGCTTGATGCTGTATTGGGGTCGGCATCTATACTATAAACAAGGTAGGAGGCCTCCACGAGCACGTAGGGCTCCTCCGGCGCCCCGTCGATCAGGGGTATTAGGCTCTCAAGCACCTCCTTGTAGGATGAGATGTAGGGCCAGAATGTGTAGTCTAGGCTGGCCAGCCTCTTAACCACGATCCTCGCAGCACTCCTGGGCCTATTGGCCTTGATGTAGTATCTCATAGCCTTGACCCTAGAAGCCCAGCCCCCCGACTCCAGGGCTCTGGCAGCCCTCTCATAGAGGGTCCTCCGGTCGGGGACAGGCACGAGGGGCCTTATGGTGTCGTGCACCTTGAACCCCTGATCCACAGTCTCGACGAGGCCCCGGTTGTAGAGCCTGACTAGGGCTGGGAGCGGGTCCCGGATCCCGGTTATAGCAGATATGATCTTCGGCTCCAGCGCCTCGTCGAAGGCGGCTAGCCTATGGATGATCCTCTTCTCCGGGTCGCTCAGATCCCTGAGGACCTCGCTCCATAGGTAGCCTAGTAGCTTGCCCCGCCCACCCTCACTGCCTTGGGCTAGGAGCTTAACTAGCAGTGGATGCCCCCCGGTGGCCCTATACAGCTCCTCCGCCTCACCCGGCTCTAGGGGCTTCTTGAGGATCGCCTCCGCGAGCCTCCTGGTCGAGCCCGGGTCTAGGCCTCCCAGCCTGATCTCTAAGACGCCCTCCTCGTGGTATGGCATGCCGCGGGGCCTCCTCCGGGAGATTATGATTAGCTTGTAGCTGCCAGCGTTCCTGGCCAGCCTGGATCTTGTGAAGGATCCTATCCTGGTATCCTCTACCTTGTGGTAATCGTCAAGTACTATGACGCTCCTAGTCCTGGCCATGGCCTCAACTGCTATATCAAGCACCCCGGGGTTTGTGGAGCCCAGGCTGCCTAGGGCGTTGAGCAGCTTAGCCTCTCCCAGGCTGGAGGCGTGGAGGCCCATCTTCCATAGTAGGTAGTCTAGGGTGTCCATCTCGCTGAACCTGAACCAGAATAGGTTGTCCACGTCTCCCAGCGCAGCTGCCACCAGGCTTGTCTTCCCTATCCCGCTCATACCCCACACTATGCAGATGTCGTAGTCTAGGCTTCGGAGTTCCTCTAGCTCCCTTTCCCTCCCTAGGAATGTGTCGGGTGTCGGTATGCTCCTCGCTATAGACGCTATGGGGGGCCTGGTGCTCCTGCCCTGAGAGTCCTCCAGCACGACCCCCTGGCTGGTGAAGTCTATCCTCAGGCTCCTAGCAGTCACCTCGTACATCCTAATGTTTCTATCCTCAAGCCTCATCCAGTAGCCCCTAACCAGGTTCAGCTTCTCCAGCAGTTTGAGCCTCCTGGAGACGTCTGCCTCGTCCCTGCCAAGCATCCTAGCTATCTCCCTGGTATAGGATGGCTTAGCTGAGAGTAGGGCTAGTATTTCGAGGTTTATCGGGTTTGCTATAGCCTTAAGCACCCTAGCTATCCTTTCCTGGTCCTCCACATCCATCCCAGGGCGCCTCATTAGAGACCGGTTTTACGTGGTTGGCCGTACACCCATACTATCAACTATATGCCAACCTCCGGGCTTATAACTTCACACCATCCAGCCTACATTCATCATAGGCCAGCCAGTCCATGTAGACCAGCTCCCTTAGGAGGCTCGTGGCATAGGCCCCCCGGGGGAGGGCGAAGCGTAGCATAATCCCCTCGGAGACGCTCTTGGCCCGTAGGCTGCAGACCGGGTAGAGGAGGGGCCTAAAGGGGCTCCTAAGGCCCCTAAGGGCTTGCCAGGAGAGCCCCTCCTCTGCTAGGACCTCGCCTACAAGCCTGGCCCACACGCTCTTGGAGGACCTTAGCCGGGGCCCGGGGAGCCTGGCGGCGGGGACCCTGTAGCTAGTGCCCATGCACTCCACAGTTATATAGTGCTCGGCGTACCTCCTCGGGTCTTGGAGAGCCCTGGAGAGGGCCCTATTGAATATGTAGGACTGGAGGGCTTGACCCATGATCCTCAACTTCCTGGGACTAGGCATCCTAACACTCAGCCCCTCCAGCTCCCTAGCCTCGTAGCTCCCAGGCCCCCTCCTCTCCTCCAATGGATACCTGAAGAGGTACTCCCGTATAACCCCGCCCATCCTAGCCTCGGCATAGAGAAGCCCGAGGTAGTGGGTATTAGGCCTGGCTACCCCAAACCTCTGGGGCCCGTAGAAGCCTGGAACCCGTACAACATCCCCCAGGTCTATTGGACTATCTATCCTAAGCGTGATCCTGAAGATGTTGTAGCGGTGGAGCCCTAGCCTGGGAGGGCCAGCCTCTCCCAGCAGCCAAGCCCTGAGCCCCGGGGCCTCCAGCCTATCGGGAAGCCCCTTGCCCCTTAACGCCATATACTGGGTAGCGTACGCACACGCATCCTTCAGCCCCAGCAGCCCGCCCCCACGAGCCC
>WAKG01000005.1 GCA_015523445.1 Desulfurococcales archaeon
GATGTGTATAAGAGACAGTATAATAACTTATATATATCTACTGCTTTTTGAGGATCAGAGCCATCATCTTCAAATACAATCTTGAAGAACCAATCCTTTCCAGCTATCTCAATCCCTCCGTTGCTATTTATCCAGTCTATGGCAGCTTTTATGCCACATAATGCTTGGCCTCCCTCGAACTCGTAGTCTCCTGACAGGCTTATAGATGCCCCAATGTAGATTGTATTCTCAAACTCCTCTTGGGGGAAATCCCTTGCAGCAGCAGGTCCAGCAAGTATGGATACAAGCACTAGAGCCGTTAAATACATGGCCATAGCCAGCCTTGTCCTTGATCTATCCATTTTACCTCACCATAATAGGTATTCGACCTAGCCGGCCCTCTGTGGCCTGCCAGGATTAATATGTTTAGGCGTATATCTAGGTTTATAACAGTTTTTATAGAGTATATATACATAGCGGGATGACGAGGCCGACATAGTGTGACAACAGCTAGGGGATGAACGGGGGTCAATGGACCGACCGCCTCTAATACTCCAAGACTTAACACTTTCCACAGCAAATGGTTTAGACGGGGTTGGGTGGTGTGAGGGTTAAGATAAGCAACGCAACGTCGTATAGGGTAGTTAAGCTAGTAGATGGTATGGTGGATTATATTACTATCCCAATATCGGGGGGTAGTGGGATAAGAGCTGTTCCTCTGGGGACTGCGAGGGATCTTGCAAGCATAGCGTCAAGCTCAGTTCCAGTCCTCAGTGTTAGGAGAAGCACTATACCGTGGGCAGTTGATGCTGCTAGAAAGCTTGATTTTAAGGTTCTGGAGTACATGATCCCTGTCCCATCAGTATCAGCAGCTATTTTGGCAGAGATGATTAAGCAATACGGTATAAAGCTCGGCACAGTTATAGTCTGGGATGGCAAGTGGATTCCAGAGAAGCCAACGAACTATGTAAACTCCATAGCCACACTAGCATCTAACATAGAGTACATAATAATAGAGTCTAGGCGTCAGATGCCGCCGCTCGGAGACATGAGGGGTTATAACCAGTATGGTATAAACTATGAGGCCATCGGCGGAGATGATATCTGTAAGGCGGTAAACACTGGGATTATAGACCTTATAGATGTAGACGCCAACAAGATCCCGGAGAGCCAGATAGCATCCCTCATCTCAAGGATAAAAGGTGTTAGCGGTGAGTGCGGTAAATAGTGTGGTAGCAACTATACTAGGCCACAGGTCAATAAGGAAATACAAGAGATACAAGATCCCTGAGGAGCATATAAATGCAATAGAGGAGGCAGCGCAAAGGGCACCTACAGATGCAACCCTACACTTGTGGACAGCACTACGGATAGATGATCAGATGAAGAGGGCAACCATAGCAGAATTGATAAGACAGGACCACGTAGCAGAGGCAAGCCTATTCTACATATACACAGCCGACCTATACAGGCTCTACAAGATACTGGAACACGCTAATATAGAACACTCGGAAGACGACTATGCCCTACTAATATTCGCAGCTATAGACGCAGCTATAGCTGCTGAGAACATGGCTATAGCGGCAGAGTCACTAGGTTACGGTACCTGCTTCATAGGAGCGGTTCAAAACGCCGCATCACAGATAATACAGCTATTACACCTACCTACTAAGACCTATCCACTCTTCGGCCTCACCATAGGCCTCCCGGCTGAAAACCCTGAGAAAAGGCCAAGACTTCCAAGGGAAATGTTAATACACGTAGACCAGTATAGGAGCTACGATCAAGATGCCCTAGATAGAGCCATACAGGCTATGAACAAGATATCCAGGAGAAGAAGCTGGATAAACATAATAGCAAGATATGCAGCCAAGGGAGGCTACTTCGAGGCTAGGAGCAGGGAGATGAAAAGATTACTAGGCAAACAGGGATTCACCGGCGTATAGGGAAGCCCGGAGTGGTATGCGGGACTAGGCTAGACTATGATATAGGCTTGATGGAGGTGCTAAGCCAGGTAGAACCAGAGACCTGCAACCTAGTAAGGAGGCTAACTAAGCCGCCAGACAGACTCTACATCAGGGTAAATACATCCAGGATCAATGTTGACGACTATATCAAGATAGCCAAGAACAGTGGCTACACTCTCGAGAGAGACGAGGAGATACCGGAGGCGGTATGGGCGCCTGTAGAGGGGCCCCACGAGATAGACGATAGAGGTAGGAGGGTGGTTGTGGACAAGAGGGCAGCAGAGGCAGTCATGATGGGCAGTAACCTATACGCGCCGGGAGTCCTATATGCTGAGGGAGTGGATAGGGGTGATAAGGTAGTCATAGTGGATCCAAACGGGATTCCCGTGGCTAGTGGGATAGCAGTGATGTCATGGACCGAGATAAAGTCGTCTAGGAGAGGCCTAGCTGTCAAGGTCGAAGAGAGCCTATACAAGAGTGTAAGAGTCTCGGAGCTCCCCGGATATAGCGAGGGCCTGATATACGGGCAGAGCTTGCCATCAATGTATGTGGCAAGAATCTTGGATCCAGCGCCGGGAGAGGTTATAGTAGATATGAACGCCGCTCCCGGCGGTAAGATGAGTCATATAGCACAGCTAATTCATGGTGAGGGTAAGATTATTGCTATAGATAGGCCAAGCAAGGTAGAGACCCTTAGGAGAACGGTTAAAAGGCTAAGGCTCAGTAACGTGGAGATAATAGGAGGCGACTCGAGGATCCTATCCAAGACCTATCCAAGCCTGGTAGGTAAGGTGGATGCAGTGGTCATAGATCCTCCATGTACCAATCTAGGTGTAATACCGAAAATCCGGGATAGGAAGACGCTTAGGGACTCGGTAACGCTTGCAAGGTATCAGAGAGGCTTCATAAGGGAGGCATTTAAACTCCTTAAGGAGGGGGGCAGGCTTATCTACTCCACGTGCACCCTAACACCTATAGAGAATGAGGCAAATATAGCGTATGGTCTAGAACATGGATTCGCAGAGGCCGGGTTACCTGGATGGGTGAAGAGAGGCTATAAGTCCAGGCTGGGACTTAGGTTTCATCCCAATAGGCATGGTACACCAGGCTTCTTTATTGGATTAGTCTTATTCAAGCTGAGAGTCTAACACTTCTTCAATTGTACCCGCTAGCTCCTCAATCTCCTCCAGAGAGGATTTATCGTTTGTATATAGGTCTAGGTTGATTGGAGTTATTGTTATAGCCTTCTCAACCTTTAAGGCGTATACGTCCGTGCCCGGTTCAGGCTCTACGATCTTACCATAGAGCCAGTAGTACCTAACACCACGTGGATCATAGTTTATATTAATCTTCTGCTCGAACTTTATTCTGGCTGGTCTGGCAACCTTGACTGGCGTGGACGGGGTTACTACTCTTGGATAGTTAACTGATATAATGTCGATACCCTTAGGGAGGCCACGTTTAAGGATCTCGCTAGCTATGACCCTACTAATCTTGACTAGGAAGGCGGAGTATACTGGGTCCCGGAGTTCATCTGGACTATCTATATCTGCGCTGAAGGCTATTGATGGAATGTTGAGAAGAGATGCTTGTGCTGCTGCCCCTATGGTTCCGCTGGAGAGTATAACCTGTATGCTAGTGTTATCACCTATGTTTATCCCTGATACTACCAGGTCTATGCGTGGTGCTATTTCGTTGACGGTCAGATAGATTATATCGCTAGGTGTACCATTAGTCACATAGATCTCTATATCCCAGTACTCGATCTTGTCAAGGCGGAGGGGCTTGTGGAGGGTTATCCCTAGGCCGCTAGCACTCTTAGGGGTCTCAGGGGCGACAACATATATCTTGCCAAGAGGCTTCACAGCGTCATAGAGAAGCTTAAGTCCATAGCTATGCACCCCGTCATCGTTAGTTACCAGTATCTTACTCGAGTCACCCATAGAGTACACCCATGCTATAAACGGGCCCTCCTAGCGCCCCTATATCTTATCCTAGCGAATGGCACTCCGAGCCGTGATGCAGCCTCCTGGAGTGCATAGTCGTCTGTAGCTATTATGGGGTTACATCCTAGTTCTCTCAGGTATAAGGCTAGGGCTAGGACCTCCAGGTCCACGCTACTAAGCCCCTTGGTCTTGATCCTCCTAGCCGCTTCAAGGACTCTTTGGGGTGGATCCATTACAATTAACTTGCCCGAGGCTTCCAGCTCCTCTAGCACCCTCACACTATCTCTATCCCTAACCTCATCGACTACCCCGGGGGATGTGTATACTTGCAGGTATATTCCTCGGAGGGAGCCAGCTATGAATGCCCCAGTATCAGCTACGATCACCTGGCTACCAGTATGTGAGCAGCCTGGTGTAGAGCCTCTCATAATAGTTCTCCCACCACTTGAACCTTGCGATCCTAACGGGCTCCTCACACCTCTTTACGGTTACTATATCTCCCACACCCAGGTCTACCATTATCTGGCCGTCTAGTGACAGATACAGCTCATTGCTGCCAGGAGTCACCTCTACCTCTATAATGGAGTCAGGTGGTGCTATAATTGGGCGGAGGAATAATTGTACAGGGTTCATAGGGGTCACTACGAAGACGTCAACCCTAGGGTCAACCACAGGCCCCCCAGCACTTAGGCTATAGGCGGAGCTGCCTACAGTTGTTGAAACAATTACACCATCACCATCTATCCCCATAGCCCTCTCGCCGTCTATATATACTGAGAGTTTCACCATCTTAGACATCTTGGTCATTATTACCGCATCGTTGAGGATACATCCTAGCCTCTTCTCGCCGCGGAAAACCTCGGCCCTAAAGTACTCCTCCACTCTATACTCGCCAGCCACAAAATCTCTAACCCTATCCTCTATCTCATACTGCTCTACATCGAGTAGAAAACCTCTCTTACCAGCCCTTATACCCATCACAACGCTATCAGGCCTAGATAGTAGCATGAACGTTCGTAGAAGCGTGCCATCTCCTCCAACAACTATGATCCTATCCGGAGGATCCATATCAAGCCTAAACTTGGGATACCTCTGGAGACTCTCATAGTGTTTAGCAGTCTCCTCCTCCACTAGTGCCTCTACTCCAAGTGTGCCGAGGAGTCGTAGCACCCTATGGACAGACTCCTCTGCAACACTACTACCGGGCTTGGCCACAATCCCTATAATACGGGGTGCGGCTCTAGGCGAATCGTCGCTGCGCTGTAGCGTTAATAGAGTCACACTCAACACCCAGGTGACCAATCGGTGGCAGGTGGATAATATAACCCGGTGGCTCAATCTTGAAGGGCAGGATCTCAGATTGCATCGAGGTTAGGAAAACGAGGGGCGAGGATGCTAGGAAGGCTCTCTATAGGCATGGTGTCCTAGCTAGGGATCTCAAGATCAGAGTTGAAGGAGACTATCTCCTATTACCTGTGAAGAATGTAGAGAAGGCTAGTAGAATATTAGAGGGCCTGGGAATCTACTATAAGCCCTGTAGAGAGGTGTTCGAAGAGGCTAGGAAGACCCATAGAGCCCCTAGCATAGAGGCCAGCTACGTACTAGTTGGTGGAATCGTAGTAATCAATCCTAGAAGGGGTATTGAGGACCTATCCTACTACAAGAGGGAGGCTGAGAAGATTCTTGACACGATCAAGCAGGCTAGGAGCGTCTACCTAAAGTGGGGTACACACGGAACATATAGACTACCCAGGCTTATACACCTAGCTGGCGTAGACGATACCACAACCATACACAAGGAGTATGGATTAAGGTTCAAAGTAGATCTAAGCAAAGTATACTTTAATCCCCGTCTATCCTACGAGCATAGGAGAGTGGCAGAGTCTACATCAGATGAGGACAAGGTACTAGATATGTTTACGGGAGCTGGAGGCTTCACGGTCCACATAGCCGCACTACGCCGAGCCAGGATCCTAGCCGTAGACCTGAACCACTATGCAGCAGCGTATGCAACGATAAACCTCAATCTCAATAAGAAGAATCTTAAGGGAGTAGCTTCAGTTCTACGCGCCGATGCCAGGCTCTTGCCAGAGATCCATCACAGCGTCTTTACTAGGATAATAATGAATAATCCAACCATGGCACGTGCATTCGGAAGAGTTGCATGTAGCATGGCTAGTAGAAAAGCAGTTGTACACTACTATACTCTAACCATAAGCAGACTGGAGGCAGAGGAGGAAGCTATAGAGTCGCTGGGCCATTGTAGCCGGGCAGAGGTCCTAGAGTCCAGGAAGGTGCTAGATTATAGCCCTGAAAGGTCTGTGTATGTTGTAGATGTTAGGGTAATGATATGAGCCTCGGTTTGTCTGTATAAATTATATAAGTTCCAGGTACCTGTCCATAACGTAGCAGTGGTGGACCAGATTGTTAAGTGACAGTAGGCTGAAGTTTAAGATTAGGAGGGCTACACTAGACGATATACCTGCAGTGATGAGGGTTAATCTGGAGAGTCTGCCAGAGCACTACTGGCAGGGGTTCTTTGAATATCTGCTAGACAACTGGGGCGAGGCCTTCTTAGTTGCAGAGATTAATGGTGTTGTGGTTGGGTATGCAATGAGTAGGGTAGAGACAGTTTCGGATCCGACCCTTGTAGGGCTGCCAGACTCTGGATCGAGTAGGGTTAAGAGGATCCTTGGCGGGGTATTCGGGCTTGGATGGAGGGTTGGACATCTAGTTTCAATAGCTGTACTAGCCCCGTATAGGGGTATGGGTATAGGGAAGGCGCTCCTCTCCGAGACTATACGTGCTATGAAAGAAGTGTATGACGTTGATGCTATATACCTCGAGGTGAGAGTGTCTAACGAGCCAGCTATAAGGTTATACGAGAAGTTTGGGTTTAGGAAGGTCTCGATAAAGAAGGGCTACTATAGGGATGGCGAGGACGCCTATATAATGGTTAAGAAGCTTAAACCCGTCACCATGTGATGCCAAGCTTAGCCTTATACTCCTTGTAGAGCTGCTCCACAGAGTCAACCCACTTGGGCAGTTGCTCTGGATCCTCGGGGTACTCCTCATAGAGCCTCTTAACCCTCTTCATATAATCAGCGACAAGGCGTAGCCTGAGTAGCATGCTAGGCCTACCCAGCATCTTAACTAGTATCTGGGCCTTGTCTAGGGCGCTTAGATTTGCTTTGAGTTCTCCTGTAACACTAGTCTCATAGGCCTCCTGGGCCCCCATTAACCCTATCTTCATACCCCACTCTATCTCGTCGTTAGTTAGCTCTTGCAGGAATATCCTGAAAATATCTAAGCCTGCCTGTTTAGCTCCCAAGCTCCTCATATATCTAGTATTGATCCCCCATAGTCCTCTCCTTGAGAAGTCTCCAGCCTCGAATGACTCTAGTATAGCTTCAGCGGCATGTTTGGCTGCTGTCATAGCATATCCCATTCCACCTCCGTGGATCGGGTTTACTGTATACCCATTATCTCCTATACCCAGGAAGTTGTCCCATGCCAAAGTATTTGCTGGCCTCCTAGTTGGGACTAGCGCGCCGGCGTCGGATAGAACCCTGATCTCGCTCCCCACGTCTGGCCTCTTCATTAGCTTCTCCCTGTATATAACAGCTGGATGGGGATAGCCGCGGCCTCCCTGGACTCCTAGGCCTATGTTGGCAATGTGTCTTCCCTTGGGGAAGAGCCACCAATATCCTCCCGGCGCTATCTCCTCGTTAAGGTATATCCGTATGTACTCGGGCTCCTCTATGTCATAGTCTAGCTCCACGATTCTTCTGTAGGCTATCGAAGCGTCAGTCTTCTTTATCGGCTCGTATACTGGCCATGACTGGGGGAGTTTCCTCCTAACGCTTCCCCCACTACCAGTAGCGTCTACTACGACCTTGGCCCTAAATATTATGGTTTCACCATCTGGGCCAGTGGCCCTAACTCCGGCTAGCTTACCGTTCTCCATGACGACAGTTCCCATACGCGTTCTAAGATAAATGTCAACCCCGCTATCCATTGCTGCCTTAATCAGCGTTGCCCCGTATTTGTTCCTATCGATCATATATCCCTCTCCACGAACCCTAACCCGTATCTCCTCGCTGGGGCTGTAAAGATCTATACCGTCAACCTTCTGCATTAAGCTATCCCCGCTTGGCTCGGGTAGACCTGTCTCCTGGAAGTGGTGTGCCCCTATTGCATCGCCGCACGGCTTGCCCCAGATCTTGTCCCAGCTAACCCAGTCTATACCTGCAACCTTCAGTCCACTCTTCCTGAGGAGATATGAGAGGGACGATCCAGCAGGGCCTTGGCCCACTATCACTACATCATACTTTAGCTCTCTTGCCAAGCCCTACACCTGCATTAACCACTAGCCATAGGATCCTTATTAACCTAACAGCATTAATAATGCACGTATAGAGGGCCCACCTCAATCTCATCATAATAGTGAACCATACTAATATAACCTCGGTACTCGTAGTATACAGTATATTATTGGGTGGAAGACATGTCGTGGTTCAGACGCAGGAGGAGCATATTTGATGTATTTGACGAGATCATGAGGGAGTTTGAAGAGGAGATTAGGGAGATCGAGGAGGAGTTCATGAAGTTTGTGCGTGAAGGCAGGACAGAAGTAAGGGGCCCCTACTACTATGGGGTAAGGGTAACCATAGGGCCTGACGGGGTGCCACGGGTCGAGGAGTTCGGTAACATAAGGAGAAGGGCCGGAAGGCCAGTAATCACAGACGAGATAGAGCCCATGGTGGACGTGCTAGACTACGACAACGAGGTAGTGGTAGTGGCTGAGCTGCCGGGCGTTGATAGGGACAAGATAAAGGTTAAGGTAAAGGACAACAAGCTCATAATAAAGGCCGAGAAGCCCGAGAACAAGAAGAAATACTACAAGGAGATAGAGCTACCCGCCAAGGTAAAGCCGGAGACAGCCAAGGCCTCATACAAGAACGGAGTACTAGAGGTTAGGATCGAGAAGGAGAAGAAGGAAGAAGAGGACGGCGGGGTAGAGATAAAAGTAGAGTAAATGCCGGGCCTACAGGGAAAACCTGAAAAACCCTATAGGCAGCAACAACTCCCCCGGGTGCCGCCGTAGCTCAGCCTTGGCAGAGCGCCGGACTCATACGGCCCTGTGCCGAGGCCGAGGTCGCCCCTGGCGGGGGCCTGGGAGATCCGGAGGTCCCGGGTTCAAATCCCGGCGGCGGCACCACTAGTCTCCCCGGCCCCCCACAGTATTCTCTGCCCACTTGGCCAGCTCTCTAAACGCCTTACCCCTATGCGATACCCTATTCTTCTCATCCAGGCTCATCTCAGCGTAGGTCCTACTATAGCCCTCAGGTATAAATATTGGATCGTAGCCAAAGCCCTCAGACCCTCTTATCTCCCTAGTTATCACTCCACAGGTGACTCCATTGAATACATGTTCATAGCTGCTAGATACAAGGGCTAGGCTAGTCTTGAAACAGGCCCTCCTGTCAATTGCATCCACCATCAACCTCAGTATACCCTTCAAACCTATGGTTCGGTATACATACTCTGCATAGGGCCCGGGGAAGCCCCCGAGGTGGTGTATGTAGAGTCCTGTATCATCTACGACCACGGGGAGCCCTGTCTCCCTATGTATCCTCCTGGCGGCATGCAGCGCTATAGGCTCGGGATCATCAGCCTGTATCTCCTCTTTATCTACCTCTAACATTTTCAGGTCTATGGGGGAGCTGCTTAGGATCCCGGCGGCCTCTAGGAACTTATTCCTATTCCTAGTGGCCAGGTATAGGGTCAGCCTCCCCATACAGTCCTCCTCCTCTCCTCCACGTATCTACCCCTCAGCCTTATCTCTTCGGCCCTCTCAACTACCCTATTCCCCAGGCTTCCGGTAGCGGCAAGATAGCCTTCCAGAAAGTGGTCTAGAATTTCCCTTGCTAGAGGTGCGTGGGTGCTCTCAACCGCTCTCCTGAAAAGATGTATATCCACTGCTAGGTCCTCTATAGATGTTGCCTTGTCGGCCAAGCCGAAGTCTATGAGGTATACTCCGCCCCTAGATACTATGTAGTTACTCGTTGTAGGGTCGCCATGGGAGATCCACCCGGAATGTAGCTTGCCTAGCACTTCCCCAGCCATCTTGAACTCATCACTCTTATACTCGCCACTCGTTATGTGGTCTCTAAGCACCTTGCCACGGATCCTCTCCATGACTATAAGCCCGGCGCTGGGGAAGACTCCTAGCAGTAGGGGTACCTTGGCTCCTAGGCTATGTGCCCTAGCTAGGAGCTTGGCCTCTCTCCTAGTCCTAGCCATCCTGAGGCTATGGTCTAGACGTGGGTGCATATAGGCCTTGGGTATCCTCAGCTTAAACACTGCTTCTACACCCATCCAGGTGCCTAAGCGGATCTCAGACTCAGCTCCCCTACTGGCTAGAGGGAGGCTTCTCACCCACCCGATAAGTCCCTCAAGGTTGACGGGTACCATGGTACATCCACCCGGTCAACTCTCCATCTCTGCCTGATGATAGCCTCCTCGACCCGTACCGTGATCCCGTGGGCTAGTGCCAGGGCCCCTGTTAGAGCTATCATTACCCCATTATCTCCAGCCAGCCTAGGCGGGACCACGCCATGCCTGGCACGACGGCTCTCCGCCATGGAGGCTACTTTCATTGCAAGCACCTTGTTAGCTGCGACACCACCTGTTAGCACCACGCTATCCCTCCTAGTATGGGCCATGCACCTCTCTCCAACCTCTACTATGCTAGAGAAGGCGATCTCCCTAAGGGTATAGCAGATGTCGCCTAGCCTAGCCCCGCCCTTAGCCATACGGAGTGCTGCCGTGAGCAGGCCAGAATAAGATACATCCTGACCCTTGACCACGTATGGTAGGCCATCTATGTATCTGCCATCCTCAGCGCACTTATCCACAGCATGCTTCCCCCCGGAGACGTATGGGGGTGCTATTCCCACCTCCCTGGCGAATGTGTCTAGAAGGTTGCCGAGAGCTATGTCCAGGGTCTCGCCGAAGACCCTGTACCTGCCCTCACTATAGGATAGAATACTAGTATTACCGCCTGCAACATAGATCGCTACTGGGTCGCGCAGGCCTGTGACGAATCTAGCCACCTCTATGTGGGCCACCGCGTGGTTAACAGGTACCAGCGGCTTACGGTACCTAGATGCTAGGGCCCTAGCCACAGTGGCCCCAATCCTGAGGGCTGGCCCCATACCAGGGCCAAGAGCTATAGCTATGCCATCTACATCCTTAAGCGTTAGGCCAGCCTGAGATAGGGCCTCAGCTAGGACCTCGCCAGCTACGTTGGAGAAGAATGCAGCTACCTCTCTAGGGAGAATGCCTCCACTCTTAGGCTTATACTGCCTCCTTGCATCGGCTAGTATATAGGGATCCCTAGAGGATACTATACCCACCCCGAATGTGTGGGCAGTAGACTCTATGCCCAGGACTATAAGGTCGGCACTACCGTTTTCTCTGTGTGATGAACTCTGTGTAGCCGCACTTGCCACAATGCCACCTCTCTACAGGCTTCATGTGATGGGCCATTATGCTCCCGCACCTAGGGCACTTCTTATTCTTCAGTTTTATAGTCCAAGAGTTGAAGTCAACCTCATACACCATCCTTATGTACGCCTTAACCTTCTTCCCCATCCTACTCAGCCTCCTCGAACGGGTTTATGCCACCATTCCTCTCTATTATATACTCTGGCTCGAAAGCCTTCACCCTCTCCACGCTATCGTATATGTTAACCCTGACAGTGCTCCTACCAACACCATACTCAGTAGTTATACTCTTAACATACACCCTAGTTATATCAACACCATAAACCTCGGCAACCTTCATGCGCAGGCTTATCCTCATAGGCGTCGATTTGAGGATATGGTTGATCACTAGGGTCAACTCCCTCCTCCCCACAAGGGGATTATAGAAATCCCTGACAACCTCAGCTATAGACCCATCATCCAGCTCGAACCGCCTGGCCTGGCCCTGCATCGACATCTATACCTAGCACCTCCACTCAGAGACAAGCCGAGCCCGGAAGGCTATAAAAACAATGCCCGTATACATGTCAGGTCTGGTGGGATGCAGGGAGTTGTGTATAGAGTGGCTCCTGGGTGGCTAGGATGGCTAGAGTAGTCGTAGTAGGTGGTGGAGCGGCCGGAATGGCAGCTGCCTCGAGAGCTAAAAGAGTAAATCCCAGGCTGGATGTTGTGGTTCTAGAGCGTAGCAGATGGGTTAGCTTTGCCTTCTGCGGGATCCCCTACTATGTGGGATGTGTCGTGAAGAGGTTCAGCCACCTACTACACTACCCGCTAAGCGAGTTCACCGAGAAACGGGGAATAGATGTTAGGCTGGAGTCTAGCGTCACCAATGTAGATTATAGTGGAAAGACCCTCATCTATGAGGATCTTAGGACGGGCAGGGAGGAGGAGCTGGAATGGGACTATCTCGTGATTGCAACGGGGGCGAGATCCAAGGCCCCCAAGATATGGCCAGAACTGGCTGAGGCGGAGAACGCCTTCTACATGCAGCACCTGCACACAGCAGAGGAGATAAGGAGACAGGCACTATCCCTACCCCATGGATCAAGGGCTGTTATAGTAGGGGCAGGATATGTTGGCCTGGAGATGGCTGAGAACCTCAGAGGGCTAGGTCTAAAGGTAACGGTTGTCGAGGCCCTAGGACAGGTGGCTCCTCGAACACTTGACCGGGACTATGCCCAAGTCCTCGAGGAGGAGCTGAGAAGTAACGGGGTCGAAGTCCTAACTGGGGCACCCGTCAAGGGGTTCAGGGTGGTAAACGGTAGAGTTACGGCTGTAGAGACGGAGAAGGGCGATGTAGAGGGGGACATATTTGTTGTGGGAGTGGGTATAGAGCCAAACACAGACCTGGCCAGGATGATTGGGGCTAGGATAGGCGATACAGGTGCTATATGGGCCGATGAGAGGCTGAGGACAAGCCTAGACAGCGTATATGCTGTAGGAGATGCAGTGGAGAGCGTAGACATAGTAACGGGTAGGAGGGTGTGGAGGCCCTTCGCCCAGGTTGCAAACAAGATGGGGTATATAGCAGGCACAGTCATAGGGGGTAGGGACGCAGTATTCAGGGGAAGCGTGGGCACCAGTACATTCAAGGCCTTCAACATGGTAGTGGCTAGGACGGGGCTAAGCAGGGAGGAGGCTGAGAAGCTGGGGTACAATGTAGTCGAGGCTAGCCTTACAGGCAGGACAAAAGCAGGCTACATACCCGGAGGAGAGAGGATACACCTTAAGGTCCTAGCCGATGCTGATACAGGCAGGCTACTAGGAGCCCAGTCAGTAGGCAGATCAGAGACTGTACTGTGGAGAGTCAATGTGATCGCTTCTCTCCTAACAGTCAGGGCTACGGTGTGGGACCTCTTCCACTCAGACATAGGCTATGCTCCACCACTAGCCCCTGTATGGGACTCCCTAGTAGTAGCCGCTAGACTGCTAATGAGGAGGCTAGGCGAGGTACCCAAGAGCTAAGCCACAAGCATAAACTCCACAACATCTCCATCATTCAGGCCAAGCCTCTTTCTAAGATAGACCTGGGCCAAGAACTCGGCCACGTCATCCCTATAAAACGTTATATCAGGCCTCACAATCCAAGAATCTACACCCATTATAGAGGCCCTATACGCCATCACGCCACCAAGCCTAGCACCAGGTATCTTAGGAGGCTCGATCCTGACCGGCTCCAACACCCTTATACAAGAAATGTATCCGTCAACTAGGTCCTCATCGATCCTAACATTGAGAGTGCCAGGATAAGGTGTGAAACCAAGAGCCCGTCTAATATTCTTGGCATAGATGCTTACGTAGAAGCTACCTTCACCTCTACCACTAAAAACGGTTCCCCTAAACACCCTGCCGCAAGCGCCGCTAGACCCCACAAGGCTCCCCATCCCTATCCTGGAGTTACATCTAAAATACTCTTAACACGCTTACCCCAGTGCCCGGTGCATGATATGGCGTGGAGGCTCATAGCTAGAGTCTTACCAGTACTCCTATTGATACTGGCACCCCTCATCGTTCCAATAACAGTCCATTCTCAGCCACAGAAACCCCCACTAGACTGGAGCCTATTCAATAACACGCTACTGGTTAACACCGATAACTACAATATACAGCTGGACGGCAGAGCTGGCGGGATAGTCAAGCTATCCCTTATGCTGGGCCAGATACAGTATGACCTCCTGAATGATGGCGAGGTGATACCAATACCACTAATAGACGTGGTTAGAGAGGGCAACCAGCCAGAGCCAATATACAGGACCGTGGGCAACAGGACCTACGAGCTCACAACACCAGGAAGCCTATCACTCCAGCCCTGGACTATAGAAGTGGTGTATAACGACTCTATGAAGCTAGTGGCCAGGCTAACCCCAAGCGGAGACGCGCTACGTGACATACAGCCCCTGCAGGCCTATGCAGAGGTAACATTCTACTCCTGGACACCCATTATAGACTATAAGCTAGTAATCCAGAACGACGGCACGAGCCCTGAGACGCTGATAGGGCGTAACGGGGGTGCAACAATAGGGATCCTGGTGAACGACAACTCAACGTCCTGGAGATACTTAGTGAACCGCGGAGGCACCGTGGAGGAAGTGGTAGAGCTAAATGCAGAGTGGGGTGACATATCGAGCGTGGCCCTCATAAAGAAGGTGCAGGACAGGCTTGCCTTCGTAGTCTCTATCCAGCCGTTGGAGAAGCCGGAGAGGGTGAAGGGCCTCCAGGGCATAGAGAGCGGAAACTACACCAGAGAGACTGCCTTCACCCTACTCCTTGACATGGGCCAGATCACACTACAGCCTGGAGACCAGGTGGAGCTCGAGTATAGGATAGCATACATACCAGCAAAGCCTCTCCAGCTGGCTCAAGTAGAGCTGCTAGATGAGGCCCTGCAGGTGGACCCGAAGATACTGGACGACGTGAGGACCGGTTTCAACTTCCTAGAGGAGATCCAGAACCTAAACAATACCGTGCAGAGCCTAAGGGATAGGGTAAACAACCTACAGAAGACTGTGCAGGAGAAGGATAGGCAGCTACAGGAGCTCCAGGGGTGCGAAGACTTCTGGAAAACAGAGCTAAATGCACTCAAAGAGAGGGTAAACCAGCTACAAGAGAGGGTGCAGAGCGCGGGTCTAAAACAGGTGGCCTCATTCATAGTAGGCCTACTACTAGGCTTCATAGGCCTCCGCTACGCCTTCCGCTAGCCCCGGACTAGCAGCCTCCTAATAGGCCTAGCGGGATCCACTAATTTTTCAAGCATCCAGGCCTCCTCGAAGAATTTCTTAGACTCCTCGGGATCCACTAGGCCACTAGTTATACGGAGGAACTTCTCCTCGACGCCGCTCCTATCCAGTGGATTCTTGAAGTGGCCTGGAGGGTATATGCTCTCCGCCTCAAGCACCCTGCCGTCTCTTAGCTTAACTATCACCTTATTCCCTATTCCCTCGGGATAAATCCTATCATATTCAGGGTCAACCTCGATCTTCATCCTAGACATGACTACCCTTACATCCTTTGCGAGGAACCTCTCGGGCCTGAACGTATTTATCCACACATTCCCGTCTAGGAGGGCTGCTGCTACTATGTATGGTAGGCTGTGGTCGGCGGTCTCCCTGGTCTTGGGATCCCACTTCTCCGGATCCTTCACAATTATCTTGTATGATACTGTAAAGGTCTTAACCACCACTTCCTCGACATCCTCAGGCTTGATCTCGCCAGCATCCTCCCTAACCTTCAAAGCGGCCTCGACAGCGCTCATAGAGTGGTACTCTACGGGCCAATACTTTATACTGGTCTCCAGGAGCCTCCACTCACCAAGCCTAGCAAGCTCGAACCTATCCCCACACAGGGCCACATTGAAGAAGCCGAACTCGCCCTCGAAGACGGGGCTAGGACCTGTCATTCCCTTCCAGGCCAGTAGAGCCGAGAATAGCCCGTTCCTAGCTGCATGTGCAGCGGCGCAGCCCTTCCACATGCTAAGCTCCCCAGCCCTAGTCTGCCTCAGGGCCAGGCTTGTATTGGTTGCAATGTTGACCGCCTGCTCTATACCATCGATATCTAGGCCCAGGATCTTAGCGGCTCCCGCCGCCGTTGCTATGTTTATATAAACAGTGTGATCCCAGCCCCTGCCTCTCACGCTGTACGAGTCAGCCAGCGCACCTACGACCTCATACGCTGCAACCATTCCCTCTAGTAGGATGCGCCCATCACCATCCACTATCTCGGCTGCCGCGAGTAGCGATGGTATCATGTCGCTGGGGTGAAGAGCCTCCTTGCTCAGGTAGGTATCGTTGAAGTCAAAGTACCTAACCGCGCACCCATTAGCAAAGCCAGCGTGATCAGCGGCAACCCTGAGCCCCGTGCCCCATAAGGTTGCAGGGATCCTAGCACCACCAGTACCCTCAGCTATAGCCCTAGCAATCCTGACTGGC
>WAKG01000006.1 GCA_015523445.1 Desulfurococcales archaeon
CGGCTCCCATGAGTGCCCCTACCACCAGCCCCCATCCCACTAGAGCCCCGGCTAGGGCACCCCCGGCAGCGCCTCCTACTATACAGGAGACGGCTAGGAGCACTCCCCGTGACCCGCCGCCCCGCAGGGCATTGAATAGGCCCTCCATGCCCCCGATCATATAGCCGGATAACAGCAATAGGGTGTAGAGGAGCAGATCCACGAGGATCCCTGGAGGCTCGGCCCCCGCATAATACCCTATAGTGGAGCCTGCCAGCAGGCTGAATAGGGCAAGCCACGGCCCCCTAGCCCTAGCCTGGCCACTGCCCCCTCGAGGCCTGCCGGGCCCGACCAGGGCCAGAGCTACCAGCAGGCTCATAGCGGATGGGATCAAGGCCGCCGCAATGCCTCCATATAGTATACTGGCAGCATCTCCTCCCCTAACCCTAGACCCAGCACCCACACCCATAACAGCTACCAAGAGGGCAACATTGGGAACGAGTAGCCGCTCCACAACCCTAGACAGCCTGCCCCTGCTAGCATACCCCAGAGCAATCCCTGCAAGCACCGAGCCGGGTAGCAGCGGGTCCAGCCCTCGGGCACCCTTGGCGATCCATCCAGGGTAGGTGGCCAGCTATAAACCCCTAGCCACATGCAGGTATGGCACGGGGTGAAGGTTTTGGAGGTCGAGGCTGGGGGCATAAGGTTCAAGGTACCTGAGGACCTTAAGTATACCGAGTCGGACGAGTGGGTAAGGCTCGAGGATGGGCTTGTCATCGTCGGTATAACAGATTATGCCCAGAAGAAGCTGAAGGACATTGTTGGAGTGGAGCTACCTGAGTCTGGTAAAAGCTACGGTAGGGGCGAGGTGGTAGCGGTGCTCGAGTCCATAAAGGCCACAGGAGAGGTATACGCCCCGGTGGACGGGGAGGTCGTAGATGTGAACGAGAGGCTCCTAGACGAGCCGGAGCTGGTTAACATAGACCCCTACGGGGAGGGGTGGATAGTCAAGCTCAAGCCAAGCAACCCCTCCCAGCTTGAGGACCTACTAGACGCCCAGGGATATGTTGAGAGTGTTAGGAGGAGGGAGGGAAGCTAGGCCTGAAGCCACGCTACTACGCGATACTATCAGGGGAGCACCCACGCCTCCCCCTGGAGGAGCTGAAGGCAATACTAGACGTTGTGGCGCCAAGCTACAGGATCATATACCACTTGGAGGGTCTAGCACTATTCGACGCCGACAACCTAGACCCGTGGAGGGCCGCGGAGAGGGCTGCATGGGTCAGGGAGATAGGCCTCCTTCTAGGCATAGCCGAGTCCACCATCGAGGGGATAGAGGCGCTGGCAGAGGAGGCGGCTAGGAGCCTCGAGGGAGAGAGGATATGGGTAGACCCGTGGCGCTTTAAAGGCTACTCACCCCAAGCCCGGGAGGATGTGGTTAGGAGGATACTAGTATCAAAGCTCAGGGATAAGGCTAGCCTGGGGAAGGGGGGCAAGGTCCTCAGAGTGTTCATAACCGAGGGTGTGGCTATAGCCGGGATCATGCTAGCGTCCCGGGAGAAGGGATTCCACCTTAGGAGGCCCCGGAGGAGGCCCTTCTTCAAGCCCGGGCCCCTAAGCCCAGACCTCTCAAGGGTCATGGTAAACCTGTCCAGGCCCCGGGAGGGGGCCACATTCCTAGACCCCTTCTGCGGTACAGGAGGCTTCGCCATAGAGGCCATGATGGTCGGCGCGGGCAGGATCATCTGCGGCGACCTTGACATGGACATGTATAGAGGGTCTAGGGTGAACCTAGACACCTTCACCTGCGGGAGGTGCCTGGTTATCGGGCACAACGCGGCTAGGCTACCCTTAGGGCCTAACACTGTTGATTCTATAGCCACGGATCCACCCTATGGCAGATCCACGACAACGGCTAGGATGGGGTACCGGAGGCTTATGGAGGAGTTCCTCAGCTCCGCCCTAGAGGCCCTGGCCCCCGGGGGTTACATGGTATATGCTGGACCCTATAGCGAGGAGCCTGCAAGGCTAGGTGAGGAGGCAGGGCTCCGGGTCCTAGCTAGGATACACATGTACGTCCACTCCAGCCTAACGAGGGATATAGTTGTTGCCCGGAAGCCCTAGCCTCTCCCAACAAGCCCGAGGGGCCTAAACTGGGCTAGAAGCAGGGCTAGGGAGGCTACCATGAGGGCGTAGGAGGCACTGGGAAGCCAGGGCCTCGCCACCGCGGCCATGGCTAGGAGGATTGGGGGTAGAGGAGGTACATACACCTTGGCAAGCCTAACCCTAACAACCTGGGGCAGCATGAGGGGGGCGTGAAGGAATATGTGGACACCTATGAATCCAATATAGGCCACGTGGACCATGGAGAGCAGATCCAGTGGAGCCAGCCAGAGCAGCTGGGAGGCCAGGGATGAGATGTGAGACATGCCCATGTACACCAGCGCCCCGCCCCCAGGCCCTCCGAGGCGTAGGCCCCGGGCAACTAGGCTGGTGGCCCTCCAAATCCTAAGCACAGCGAAGTAGAGGAGCAATCCAAGCCCAGCAACGATGGGATACCAGCTATACCCAGCGGTAGCCAGGACTAGGCTGGCAGCGTTAACTGCTAGGGGCGAGTAGACCCACAGCTTAGACGGGTCCACACCATAGTTCCTGGATACGGTGAGCAGGGAGACCACTATAACCATGGGGGCTGCGTAGAAGAGGCCTAGCCTCAGCATGGACTCAACCACACCGCACCCGCACACAAGCCCAGCAACCCCGGCCAGGGGAGGATATAGGAGTACAACCCGGGGCTCCCTCCTCCGCCACCCCCGGGCCTGGAACCATACATGGAGTGCTAGCAATAGTAGACCAGATATAGCAGACAGCCTCCACTCAGGGTGGCCAGCAAGGTATAGGGGGATCGAGGCTGCAGCCATGAGGACGGATACCAGAGGGGCGGCGGCCTCCATACCCCTCCTCGGGAGCCCCGACTTTAGGCTCCCCGTGAATGTAACGTACATGGAGGTGGGGAATAGGAGTCCAGCTCCTAGGCCAACTAGGCCCATGTGTAGCGTGGCCAGGCGAGGAGCGGCTAGGAGGCCAGGCAATACTAGGACTATAGAGAGGGCTATGCCCAGGGTGGAGATCCTAGATAGCTTTAGCTCTAGCATCATACTACTCCTCTAGTCTGGTACCCTCCACTCCCATCTCGACAGACCTTGCCCATGCAGCCTTCTCTTTGAGGGATTCAAGCACCCTGCCAGAGTCCTCTATCCTGGTTAGGCCGACTATGGAGCCCCCCATGCCGGCCCCCGTTATCTTGGCCCCTAGAGCCCCAGCCTCCCTGGCTGTGTAGACTAGCTCCTCTAGTCTGGGAGTTGATACTCCTATCGCTGCTAGGAGGCCGTGATTTATATTCATCAGCTCTCCCACGCTCTCATAGTCGCCCCTGGATAGATGCTTCACCGCCCTCCTAGACAGCGTGTCGGCGGCGTAGTACAGCTTGGACATTACGTCCCAGTACTTCTCGGCCAGGGTTAGGACCTTCTCCACGGCCTCCCTTGTGCTCCTCTCAACACCACTATCAGCTATGACCAGGGCTACACTCTCCAGCCTGGGTGGCCTGAGGACCATGGGATCCTCCTCCCTGCTGAAGCTGACAATCCCGCCTAGGACTGTTACTGTAGGGTCTATCCCGCTGGGCCTGCCATGGGCAGCGGCCTCCCCCACGGTTGCAGCCTTTATCAGGTCACCAACGCCTAAGGGGTCGCCGTGCAGGGTTGTGTAGGCTAGTGCGAAGGCGGCTGAGACGGCGGCGCTACTCCCAAGCCCAGCTCTTGGCGGTATATCGCTCTCCACCACAACCCTTGCCGGGGCCTCGCTGTAACCCCTGTCACGGAGCCACTCTAAGACCATCTTGAATGGCTCGGCCCATCCTGGCACTGGCTTCCCGTTGATCCTGGCCTCTCCCATGCTGCTCGTGATCACTACCCCCCTATTACCCGCCTCCTCTACCTTCACCCTGGCCCTTAGGCTTATGGCCGCCGCCACCCCGGCGGCTCCCTTGACTACGAAGTGCTCCCCGAATAGGATCGCCTTAGCAGGGCTGCTCGCCGCCACCCTCAACGCTGCGCACCTTCTCCCATACAGGGGTTACCACGGGCTCGTCCTGGGTGTAGGTTAGGCCGAGCCTCAGGGCTATATGAGCCTTAGCCAGCTCGGCCCCCAGGTATGCGGCATGCTCTGGGTCAAGCCCCACCCTCCTTATGAGGGCCCTAGCGATACTATTAGGGTGTATACCCTCAACCGCCGCCTCAACCTCTAGGCTTGGGAGCCTCCTGTAGACGGCTCTTATAACGCCCTTCTCGTGGTCAACATGAACCTCTATATACCCTCTCTTATCCAGCCTAGGCTCCACATAGTACACTTTCTCCGCTTCAACCCTGGGAGGCTGAGGCGGCTTTACTGGTTGCCTGGCCACATAGAGCCTGCTGTAGAGCCCCCGGGGGGTGGAGCGTCGTGACCATGCCTCCGTTGCGATCCTGAGCGCCTCCACCGCCTCGGCGGTCCCGTGGATAGACTTGTAGGTCTCCTCGACAACTAGGTAAAGGCTGGCGCCGAGCTCTACAGCCATGGATGCCAGGACTGCATGGACACCATGAGGATCGGCTTCAACCTCCTCCGTCACGTTCGCAGCTGTGAAGAGTAGCGGGGCTCCAAGTCTGGAGGCGGCTCTATACCTCTCAATTGATTCCGCCAGGTCTATGAGGGGGAGCCCCAGGACAGGGTCTAGGATCACCTTATCCACTCCACGAGAGTGTAGCAGTTCAAACCCAGACTCAAGCCGATCCAGATCCCTGTCTCCTAGGAGCACAACTGAATCTCTAGGCAGGATGTCTAGGACCTCGCCTAACGTGTCGGGGGAGGTAGATAATCCATGGGCTCCAGCCTCTAGCGCTGCCTGAGCGTGGCTCCTCGAGGGTGCTTCCGCCAGTATACCCGGGGCTCCGATGCCTGCAACAGTCTTGACCCTCCTAGCTAGGCTCTCCGGGCTAACACCGTCACCGGCACCAACTAGTATGATCTTGGCTCCCTCGGATAGGTGCCTCCTAGCCTCTGAGGCCACCCTATCCTCGTCTACGCCGGGATGGATCTCGGTGACTACTAGCACCGGGGGGCCACGGGCTGGAACCTCTACCTCGCCCACCCTGAAGGCTGTGGGGGATTCTAGCTTGATTGAGACCCTACCCATAACTTGCTCTGCCGGCCTGGATCTGTCTAGGCTACCGCCGGAGAGTATGTGCCTTACCGCTGCAGGGATTAGGCCGAGGTCCTTAGGGCCCTTGTATACGGGCCTCCCGGTAACCCTCTCTATGGGGCCCGCATCGCCCCTAACCCTGCCAGGTATAACTATAATGTCAACACTGCTCAGCCTCTCCCTTAGATCCTTCCTAGCCTCTATTATTTTAGCCAGCGTTGATGTGGAGAGGAATGATATGACCGGGACTGGGACCTCTATTATCTCTACCTCACCGTCGAGCTCCCTGGCTACCTCCTCCACCAGCCTCCTGGCAGACCTGCTGGTTACTAGCCCCACCCTCAAGCCTGGCCCACCAGCTCCCTATAGCTCCTGAGCACTCCGGCCCCGCTACTGGTTCCTATCCTAGAGGCGCCAGCGGCTATAGCTAGTATGGCCTGGAGCCCATTCCTTATACCACCAGCAGCCTTAACCCTGAGGCCCCTAGGAGCTGCCAGCATGTGGAGCCTGTGGACTGTGTCGTAGTCTCCCCCCTTGCTATAGACTCCCGTGCTGGTCTTTACATAGTCAGCTCCCGCCCTGCTTGCGGCCTCTACTAGCCTGGCGAGGCTGGCATCGTCCTGGATAGGGGCCTCTACTATCACCTTCACCACCTTAACCCCGGCCTGCCTAGCCCCCTCAACAAGGGCCTCTAGGTCCTCACCCGTGGCCAGGTTGGGCACTACATCGACTTCAACAACTCCTAGAGAGGCTAGGTGCTGAACCTCAGCTAGCTTAGCCTTCAGGGGGTGCATGCCGCTAGGGAAGCCGGTTACGCTGCACAACCTGACACCCAGCTCTTCTGCCTCTCTTCTGGCATCTTCTACCAGTGTTGGGGGTAGCATGGCGCAGTGGAACCCCATAGAGGCTGCCTCTCTGACCAGTTCTAGGGCGTCCCTGGCCCGGGCTGTTGGTTTGAGTAGGGTTGAGTCTATCATCTTGGCAAGGTCTTCGGGCCTCGTCCTAGATATGGCATCTAACACTCCCCTCAGCTCGGCGCACCCTGGATACTGTATCCAGCTGGAGTAGGGGTTATATGTTAGCCGCGCCGAATCCTTTAAAAACCGAAATATATCTACAACCGGTGTATATCGGTGGAAGATGTATGAGGAGGGTGTTGGAAGAGAGGCCATGGATAATACTAGTGGCATGGATTATAATAGTCATGGTAGCAGCATCCTACGCAGTTAGGGTAGATGAGGTAGTCGAGACCAGCCAACAGGAATTCCTACCCCCCACAGCGGAGAGCATCAAAGCAATGGAGAAGATAGCTAAGGAGCTGCCCGATATAGGAGAGGCCGGGGGAAGCCCCGACTTCATGGCTGTACTACACGGGGCTCCAGTGAGTCTAGATACCTACAGGAAGATAGGGGACTGGTACCTAGGAGATTACAAGAATACAGCTCCAGCCAGCAGCTACACCTGGATAGATATAGTGGCGGATGCTGAAGAAAGGATCAAGGAGGGCATGGTTCAAGCAATACAGGGAAGCCTAGCCGCCGTACAGGGTATGATCCAACTATCCAGCGCTTACAACGATACGCTGGAAAATGTGAACATGACAGCTAGCCTAGTAGAGGCTGCTGATGGACTATATGCAACGATCTATAGCCTCGGAGAGGGCATGGAGGAGTCAACGCCCGGGTTGAGGCAGCTACAGCAGGGCATAGTACAGGTGTGTACAGATATAACGCCAGCCATAGCCTACACGTACTACAACATAACTAGGGCAGAGGCTCTCCTAGAAACCCAGACACAGGCATACCAGAGGGGTAGCCTAACAAGGGAGGACATAGCCATAGTCATCGCAGCCAGCAGTCAATCGAGCCTGGGAGCCCTAGACCCAGGTATAGTAGCACTGGTATACAACTACACCTTGTCCATAGGAGGCCCCCAATCCTGGAGCAACAGCGCCGGGGCCGAGCTAGCATACAGGATCCTGAACACTACAATGCCAAGAGAGGCCGCTCCACTACTAGAGGCAGCAAAGCAGGCATGGCTAGAGGCGGTAGCTAACGATACTGACCATAGATCGATCGTTGCAGGCAACCCCACAGTAGGCCAGGACCTACTCTTAGAGAGGATAGATGCGCTCCTAGTCAAGGCGAAGGAGCTAGCAGCCCTTAATGCAGTCCAGATCCTGACCGAGGACATGCCAGAAGATGGGGCCGCGCTAGCTAGGATCGTCGGCCTGAACACTGTCAAGGCTGGGTGCACACCCAAAGGGCTGGACAAGGTGCTACTAGACTCGATGACCGGCTTCCTAATCGAGGTGGGGATACCGGAGGACGCAGCAAGGCTCATAGCATTGAAGGCGCTAGAAGGCAACTTTACAAGCCAAGATGCGGCTCAGATAGCAGTGGATATACTAAAGAGCCAGGCACCTGCAAACGCATCTATACTAGACACTATTCCCCAGGTGCTCGTCGAGAGGGATCCTGAGGCTAACGGGTCGCTCACGGGCACCACAGCTATAGGGATAGCTGCATCCCTGATAGCAAGCTCCCTCGGAGGAGACCTGGATGGCGTGAGTAGCCTAGAAGAGGCATCATACAAGATAATGAGGCTGGCACTGGGCAATCAGAGCGAGGCCCAGCTCCTTGACAGGCTGTGGGAGATGGGGCTCCTAGGCAAGCCAGCCCGCGATGTTGCACTGGGCTCCGTGGATCTAATAGCAGGGAGTATAGCCGAGAGGGGAGACCTAGACGAGGATGAGGCTAGGCTCATAGCCGAGGCCGCTGTAAAGGTATACACGGGAGAGGCCAGCCTAGACGAGGAGGCAGAAAGACTAGCATCAATCAAGCTCGAAGAAATCTTCCCGGAGATAATAGAGGGGCTCAGGGGGCTAATGGTTGAGAAGGATCTAGAGGGATTCATAGTAATACTAGACCCTAGCGGGGCCAGCCTAGAGGAGAGGGTGGAGAACGCCCGGGAAGCGGCCAGCCTACTTGAGGCTGGCCTCAAAGCCGCTGGTTATAGTGTAGACACTGGGCTGGGAGGCCAGGCAGTAATGGAGTACGAGGTCAGGGAGGCCGCCATGAGGGATGTGGAGAGGAGCGACAGGCTTAGTATAATATTCGTGGTGACCATACTAGCCCTAGTCCTAGAGAGCCTGGCAGCAGTATTCCTACCATTTATAGGCATAGGGTTCGGGATCATACTAAGCCTGGCCGCCGCATTCATACTGGCAAAGCAGGGCATAATAGACGTCACGACCCAGAGCAGGACAATAATGTTCACCACTGGCCTAGGCCTAGGCGTAGACTATGCAGCCTATGTAGCGAAGAGGTTCAGGGAGGCTATGCAGCAGGGGCTAGATCCTAGGAGGGCTGCTGCAGAGGCATACGCGAGGTCTAGGAGGCCAGTGATAGCGGGTGCACTCACGGCAAGCATAGGGTTCGGTAGCATGATGCTGGCCAGGGACTTCCCATTCATTGCAAGCATAGGCTCCAACGTGCCCCTAACAATATTGGCAGTCATGCTAGCCAGCATAACCTTCATCCCAGCCCTGCTAGCCTACGTTGGGTCCAAGAGGTGGTTCTGGTGGCCCAGGCACCCAACAGACTCCCGGAAAGGCGATAGGCTCCTACCACTAGGCAGGTCCATATCAATGAGGCCCCTGGTCCCACTTGCTTTCGTGGTACTGGTCACCCTACTATCAGCATGGGTTGCAGCGGGCTTCGAGGGTAGCTACGACATAGCCCTAAACCTGCCGCCAGACACTAGCTCTAGGAAGGCCCTGGAGATGATAAACACCTACTACGACCCCGGAACCATATACCCGATATACATAGCGGCGTCAAGCCCCGGGAAGGCACAGGAGGTGGCAGACGCCATTTCAAGTCTTCAGTGCATAGCATCGGCCAACAGGGTTAGTAACACTAGCATAGTAAAAGCGGTCTCAGCAATAAACCCGGTCAGCAGTGAGGGGGTTAAGTGCGCCGAGCAGGTTAGGGAGGAGGCACACAGGGTGGACCCAGGCAGCCTTGTGGGGGGCCTGCCAGCCATGAACCTGGACTTCAGGGATCTGATAAACCAGGTTTTCTACGGCAGGGTGTACCCTGTAGCCCTAGCCCTAATGTTCCTAACAATGCTTGTGGCCTACGGCGGTGTGCTGACAGCGGCCGCGGCGGTTCTTTCAGTGGGCCTCGCAGCCTTGTGGGGGAGCTCGCTGACGGTCCTACTATATCAGAACGTTCTGGGGAGCGAGGTTATATGGTACCTCCCCGTGATAGTCTTCACCGCTATACTAGGGGTGGGGATGGACTACAACAGCTTCTACCTAGCCAGGGCTAGGGAGGAGTGCATGAGAGAGTGTAGTAGGGATGCCGTTGCATGGTCTATAGCAAGGGGTACACCAATAGTCATCGGCCTCTCAGCCATAATGGCGGGAGCATACCTAGGCCTAACCCTGGCCAGCAGCCCCGGGCTCAGCCAGATGGGCATGGCCCTAGTACTAGGAGTACTAGCTGCAGGGCTAAACGCTGCGCTCATACTAACTCCGCCAGCCATAGCCCTACTCCAACGCTTGGCCTGGTGGCCCTCCAGGAGGTGACGAGGCCTGGAGCCGCCTGGGGACCCCCTGAGGTATAGGCTCCGCTTCTTCATACTAACCCTGCTATCTGTAAAGCCTAGCCATGGCTACGAGCTCTCAAAGAGGATCGAGGAGATCACTGGTGGGATGATCAGGGCAAGCCCCGGCAGTATGTACCCCCTATTGAGGGAGATGAGGGAGGAAGGCCTAATAGAGGAGGACCTTATAATCGAGTCTGGCAGAGCTAGGAAGGTCTACAAGCTGACCAAGAGGGGGATGGAGGTTGCAGTCCAGAGCCTCGAGATGGCGGAGAGGATTATGGCCAAGATGCTAAGCCTTATTGCAGAGGCAAGGAGGAGGCTCGGGGACGCGGTTAGCGAGGGTAGAGGTCCATGCCCCTCCAGGGATATAGTAGAGGGGCTAGAGCACCTGGCCAAGGCTATAGGAGAGTACCTGGAGCTGGCCAAGGCTAGAGAGAAAGAGTGTAGGGAGTCTAGTCGAGGAGCCTCGAGGCATCTATAACCACTGGCTCCCTCTCCATCGCCTCCAGGTCCACCCCAGGCAGGGTCTGGGCCTCCGGGGGTAGGGGCATCTTCTCCCCGGTGGGTTCCAGGGGCGGGACGGGCCCGCTTATACTCTTCTTCCTCCAGAGGCCTAGCTTGTACTTGAGGAGGGCGCTCCTCAGCATCTGTATAGCCCCTCCAGGGTCTACTGCCTTGGGGCATACCGCGCTACAGCTTGCTGCGAAGTGACACTTTAGAGCGCCGTTCTCGTCATCTGCGATCTCCAGCCTCTCCCTCCAAGCCTCGTCCCTCACATCGGCTGTGTATCTCCATAGCTGGGCCAGCGCCTGGGGGCCTAGGAAGCCCTCGTCGCTAGCTGATACTGGGCATGCTGAGACGCAGAGGCCGCAGGAGATGCATAGGCTGTATGGGTAGATCTCTAGTAGCTCCTCCGGAGTCATCCTGTACTCGGTCTTGGGGTTCTCCTGCTCCCCGGTGTCCCTCCTTATGAGGTAGGGCTTTACCTTCCTGTGCTTCTCGAAGAAGCTGGTGAAGTCTGTTAGTAGGTCCCTGATTACCGGGAAGTTCTTCATAGGCTCCACAGTGAACTCAGGGTTCTCCTCGCTGGCCACCATTGAGACCTGGGTCTGGCATGCAAGCCTTGGGGTGCCGTTGATCACCATCCCGCAGCTGCCACATACCCCCATACGGCAGCTGTACCTCATCACTATGGTGTGGTCCCTCTTCTCCTTAACCTGGAGGAGTGCGTCTAGCACTGTCATGCCCCTGTAGGCCTCAACCTCGTATACCTGCCACCACTCCCTACCCGTCTCGGGGCTGTACCTCTTTATCTTGACCCTAACACTCTTGGGAGGGTACCTGGCCGCCGATTTTAGGGCCTGCGCCACGGCTAACCACCCCTCTACGGCTTTGTAATGCCGGTCACGCCGTAGGTTGCTAGGCCAGCAAAAACTATGAAGAGTATTATGATGACGGTGTTTATCACGGGCTTCCTGGATGGTCCTAGCCACTCTAGTAGTATGCCCCGCAGCCCGTTAAGGCCGTGGAATAGGGCTGTGTATGCTAGGGCTAGGGCTAGTATGCCGGTGGCCCCGCCAACGTCCTCATACACCTTATCCGGGGCCAGCGTCTCGGCGAAGCTCTCCACGCCCCTGAGGAATGGTAGTCTGGAGGCGAAGTGCCAGGCTAGGAGGAATATGAGTAGGATGGCGGTTATGTACTGCCAGAGCTGGATCCTGCTATACCCCACCATCATGCACCTCCGGGTCACGTGAATATTATGTAACCGGCTATCATCCAGAGCACGATCCAGAGGGCGAAGACGATGTAGAGCAGGGTCCTCTGGGACGCCCTGAGGGTGGCTGATATGTATGGTGGCTTAGGCTTCTCCGGCTTACCCACGCAGCAGCCTAGGAACTCTACTAGGAGTAGCCTTATCCCGTTGAGCCCGTGGAATATGGCTATGCCTGCGAATATGAAGAAGTAGAGGGTGACGGGGGTTATCCCCTGTGCCCTCTTGATCTCTTCAACCCAGAACTCCCATCCCCTTGTCGCTGGGGTGGTGGTGAATGTTATGTGTACGAAGAGTATCAGAACTAGCAGTATCCCCGTGATCCTGTGGAGGACGAATGCTAGCCTCTCAGGGTTGTTGGGTAGCCTCAGGATCCAGGGGTTGAAGCTGGCCCTCCAGCCGGGCATGTTCTTGAGGAACCTCCTCTCGCCCTTACCAGCCACCTCCTGCCACCCCTAGTACTTCCTCTCCACGGGCTTCCAGGTGGTTATCCTAACAGGCTCGTATAGGAGATTGACATCGTTGTCTCCATACCTGAGTGCTAGAGTGTGCTTGAGCCACTGGCCGTCATCCCTCTTGGGATAATCTATCCTGTAATGGGATCCCCTACTCTCCTTCCTATCCAGCGCAGCCTTGGCGCTTAGGAGGGCTGCGTCCAGCATGTTAGCTGTCTCTAGGGCCATCACCAGGTCTGTGTTGTATATGCTGCTCTTATCCTCAACGTAGGCGTTGCTCCAGAATCTCTTCCTTAGCTCTACTATCTTGGCTAGCCCTGCCTCCATGCCAGCCCCATCCCTTATCACGTAGAAGTATGTGCCCATCGTGTTCCTCAGCTCGCTCCTTATCGTGTATGTGGGCTCCCCCGTCTCCCTCTTGACTAGGCTCCAGACCCACTCCTCCTCCCTTATACTCCTCTCCCTCTCCGGCGCCCTGGCCTCGGGCACCTTTGAGGCGTACTCCCCGGCCAGTATGCCCACTATCCTCCCCGAGGTTAGGCACTCTGCTGTACTGTTGCTGCCCAGCCTGTTGGCCCCGTGTATGCTTGCCGCAGCGACCTCTCCTGCTGCGAAGAGGCCCTTGATCCACTTGCCTTCCCTGTCTAGCACCCTGTAGTAGCTGTCGGTCCTTATCCCGCCCATGGTGTAGTGTGCCACCGGCCTGACGGGTATCGGCTCCTCCACCGGGTCTATGCCAGCATACCTTATCGCTATCTCCCTTACCGCTGGGAGCCTGTCGTTGATCTTCTCCTCTCCCAGGTGCCTTAGGTCTAGGAGCACGTACTCCAGGCCTGAGGCCTCGTCCTTGAAGCCCCTGCCCTCTAGTATCTCCCTGATGATACACCTTGACACTATGTCCCTCGGGGCGAGCTCCGCCTTGGTGGGGGCGCAGTCGCTGCGCAGCATGAACCTCTCGCCCTTATTGTTTATCAGGTAGCCGCCCTCGCCCCTGGCGCCTTCTGTTATTAGTATGCCGCTGGGTATGATCCCTGTTGGGTGGAACTGGAAGAACTCGGGGTCCTTGAGGGGTATCCCGGCCCTGTATGCTATCCCCCACCCGTCCCCTGTTACTGTGTGGGCGTAGGTGGCGAAGTTGTATAGCCTCCCGGCCCCGCCTAGGGCTAGTATCGCTGCCTTGGCCTTGAAGAGGTATAGGTTGCCGTCCCTGAGGTTTACCGCGTAGAGCCCCCTGAACTCCCCGTCCTCAACCACAACGTTGGTTATGTACCACTCGTCGTACCTCTCCCACCCGTCGTACTGGAGGAGCTTGTTGTAGAGGGTGTGCATCTCGTAGAACCCGGTCTTGTCTGCTGCGAACACTGTCCTCTTGAAGCTGTGCCCGCCGAAGGCCCTAGTGGCTATCCTCCCGTCGGGCCTCCTGCTCCAGGGTAGCCCCCAGTGCTCGAGCAGCCTTATCTCCTCTGGCATGAGCTTCACGAATATCCACACCGCATCCTGGTCTGCTAGGAAGTCGCTTCCCTTGATGGTGTCCCAGGCGTGGAGGGCGTAGCTGTCCCCCTCCTCCGGGTAGAGCACGGCCGCAGTGCCGCCCTCAGCGCTTATGCTGTGGGACCTCATTATGTGTATCTTGCTAACTATACCCACGTCCAGCTTGTCCCCGTACCTCCTCTTTATCTCCACCGCCGCCCTCAGCCCGGCTATCCCAGACCCTGCTATTACGATGTCGTGCTCTATCACCTCGGCAAATGGCACTACACCCACCCGGTAGGCTCCACTGCTAGGATATCGCCAGGAGGAATTAAGTATATCCCGGGGGAGGTATAGACCCCTCAACCAGTCTCCGCAACGATGAGCTTCGCCCTCTCCGGGCTATACCTCCAGTCCTTGGGCAGCTTCCCAACCCTCTGATAGTACTTCACGAGCCTCCTTATCCTACTCTCCAGGTCCAGGAGCCCCTTCTTGGCGTGGAGGTCCTTCGGGTGCTCCTCCAGGTGCCTCCTAAGGTTGACTGCCTTCCTGATCAGGGCTAGAAGATCCTCAGGTATCTCATAGGCCAGCCCCTTCTCCTCAAGTATCTCAGTAACCTTCTTACCAAGTATCGGCTTAACCAGGGGGATACCGAACTGGTCCCTCAGTATAACCCCGATCATGCTAGGCCCATAACCCTTCCTAGCCAACTCCTCCACAACAAGCTCAATCTCCTCCGGGCTATACACGATCCACCCCGGCGGAGTGGGCCGAGCAGGCCTCGTCGAGTGGCTCTGCCCCTTATCCCTCCTCTTGTTCAAACCACACACCCAGAAGCCCCACAGAACCCCATAACCCTAAAAAACCCAACGCAGCGACAAGACAAGAAGCGGAAGCCGCCGTAGCTCAGCAGGCAGACCCTGCGTGGGGCCTAAAGCGCCGGCCTTGTAAGCCGGTGGTCGCGGGTTCGAATCCCGCCGGCGGCTCCACCTAAATACACTCGAAACCTCCACAACGCATAGGCTACTTTAAAGCTCTGACTCTGTAACGTGGTGGTCTAGTTAGAATTGCTTATATATTGATTATATTTCAAAGTTTCGCGCCTATCGGTCTCTTAGCAATCCTTTTCAGCCTTCTTTAGCGCCTCTTGGATTACGTCTTGGGAGAGCCGGAAGGATGTGTGGACTAGCTTCTCTATTTCTCCCCTTAAATCGCTTATGAGGCCCTTCTTTTTAGCTAGAATAAGGATGCCGAGTGTGCCGATTACCCTCAATCCCAGCCTTCTAGCCTTCTTATCATCTAGGGCTATTACTGCTCCCTGCAACTCTACTGCTAAGGCTATTGCCTCAGCTTCCCCTCTGTGTAGGTATTCGTGTAAGACTTGAACAAGATGCTTGTGTTTAATTTCCAAGACCCCTATCCAACTTGGTAGAGGCTCACCATACTCTTCTGCTACAGCCTTAGGCACTAG
>WAKG01000007.1 GCA_015523445.1 Desulfurococcales archaeon
GAACCACACGAGAGGCTGGGCATAAGGGAGAGGTGGATCAAGCCAAGGGCGTATCCAGGGGAGTCTATAATCGAGGCTGAAATAGCTGTTGCCTGAGAATTATACTATAAGAATATATTTGGAAAATTAAGTGAATATAGTAAGTAGTATCTAGGTCAAATTAGTGCATTAGATATTATCCATGGTTATCTGGTTTATACTTATACAGTTCCTGTTTAGCATGTGAAATTATATGTAGAATAAGATCCTTCTCACTAGCGAAATAATACCTACCACACACCGGGCAGACTATGAGCCCATCACTCCTAACCCTAGCTATTACAACAGATCCACGATACCTAGCTACAACCTCCCTGGACTCCTCTCCATCAATAGCTGTATCCTCCATGATGCCTCCCTCCAGAGCGCTACTATCCCTAGCCCAGGGGTAAGGGAGGAGCACGCCAGTGATACCCTAGGCCCTTAGAGCCACATACCCATAAATACTACATACGCGAGTAGAATTAGAGACCTGGAGGAAGGCCCCTAGCAGGGTGGGAGGCGCCTACCCAAAATGGATCAGGTTAAATGTTTGGAGTCAGAGTGTATCTCGCTCCTCAAGAGGGTAACTAGCATACTGGAGACTCGGGGGTTTAATGTCGAGTGTAATGGTAAGATTAGGGGAGCTAGCGGCTCCTACTGGGACATCCAATGCATAGGCAGCCTCAGCATAGGCCCGGCAATTATCAGGATAGGAGTTGCAGCTGCATCTACAGTGGATAGCAACGCTGTAGAATATTACCTATCGGCCAAAAACGACTTGGCTCTAGACAAGGTGATAGTAGTTTCCAAGACAAGACCACCTGAGGAGCTGGTAAGGCTAGCATTGAGGCTGGGCATAAGCTTGGTGCACGGAGCCGAGGTCGAGGCTGAGCCCAGGGCCGGGGAGAGGGGTAGAACCCTATACATACACCCCCAGATTACCATGGAGGAGGTCCTCGAGAGGATAAGAACCGGGAGAATTAAGGGGATCAAGCCAGTCATACCAATACTGGGTAGGAGGAAGAGCATACTGGGGTCAAGACTGCTACTATACCCGCTGCTATGCCTCAAAGGCACAATACACGCACACCTAAGCGGTGAAGGGGCCATAGCTACAAGGGAGGTGGACCTATGCTTTGAAGCGGGCTCCGGCTCCCTGGTATCAATGGAGGAGCATGGGCTATCAATAGTGTGGGAGTGGGGCCAGCTAGGTGAGATCGAGGATACCGCTGTAGATGTGCTAGTTGTTATAGGAGAGATAGGCACAGTAAGCCTAACACAGTTAAAAGAGCACTTCAGCGATATGGACGTGGAACTAGCCCTTAGCGTCCTAGAAGAGTATGGACTCATCGATAGGCTAGGGGGAGATATGTATACTATAGCAAGGCCGCCGATACATGGGTACAAGTCACCTATGGTAGAGCTACGGGAGCTAGTAGAGGAAAAGCACCCAGAGTCTGGATGCGCTAGGACTCTCGACTCCATGGTGGACCCGATAAAGCTCAGGAGAATAGTAGAGTCCATAGGCACGGTAGAGGAAGAGGCCACGCTATACTACCCAGTATATATGGTGGTGGTTGAGGATGAGAGGAGTAGCATAAAGCATACCATACTAGTAGACGGAGTCAGGGGGGCCAGGCTAGATGACCTAGAGGAGGTAGTAAGCGACAGCAAGATGGTCAAAGCCATAGAGAGAATCATAGAGGAGATCGAGAGGAACGGAGAGTGCATGTCGGAACCGGCTCAGCCACCTCACGGCCAGCAGGCTCGGCCAGGCTAGGGGGTCCCCACAAGGCCTGTACCCCGCCAGACCAAGCCACCCCCATCGCAGCCCCCGAAGGGGCCTCAGGGTGGCTGTGAGACAGGCGGGGCCCCAGATATCCCCTGGAGAGTGGAGCGTAAATAATCCTATATACCCAACCCCTTCCGGGTGCGGGAGCGTGGAGCCTGGGAAGACCGCCCTCCTAGCTATGAGGGAGATCGCAGGTTTCATAGAGAATGCTATAAGGGAGATAGACGAGGCCGAGGTTACAAGGCTGATCGAAACCATCGCCTCTATATACGGAGACCCCTCCAAGAAGATCCTAGTAATGGGGGCAGGAAGGAGCGGGCTGGTAGGCAAAGCCTTTGCAATGAGGCTTCTACACATGGGATTCAACTCCTACGTGCTAGGGGAAACCATAGTACCCAGCGTCAGGAAGGGAGACCTAGTACTGGCAATATCAGGCTCGGGGAGGACTAGGCTAATAGTTACCGCAGCGGAGACTGCGAAAACTGTCGGTGCAACAGTGGCAGCGATAACAACATACCCGGAAAGCCCGCTGGGCAAGCTGGCAGACGTGATTGTAAGAGTACCTGGAAGGACAAAACTCGCGGAGAGAATGGATGACTACTTTGCCAGGCAGATACTCGGCATACACGAGCCCCTAGCGCCCCTGGGAACACTCTTCGAGGACACCACGATGATCCTGCTAGACGGAGTAGTCTACAGCCTGATGAAGCTCCTGAACATTGGCGAGGATGAGATGAAGAGGAGGCATGCAAACATAGAATTATAAGAATAGTACATAATATATAAAATGATATTCTTTTAGATACAGGTTGGGTTGAGTGACAAGTGCACCTGGAGGTTAGTGGCAGAAACCTTTTTATAACCCCTATACACTATACAGGTTAACCGACCAACATGAAACTATGGTAAGGTGAGGGATAAGTGAAGCACGTGAAAGCATTCATAGGCATCATGATGACGCTCCTGATGCTAATATCGCTGATGCCAGTATCCACATACGCTGCAGATAGGGGGGGAAGCCCCAGTATACAGGCAGTAAGCCCTGCCACAACCTATGGCCCCAGCCACTATGAGAATGGAGTACTCCAGGATGACAGGCTTGACTACATGAATGCTGCAGACAACCCGCTCGCCCAAGATATCGCCAACAACGTCTTCCAGGGTCCCGGAATCATAACTAACAACCCGACGGTAGGATACATGAAGGACATATACCTAAACATAACCCACATGGGTACTCTGACATACTTCAACTACACAGGCGAGGGATACAACTTCAATTGGAACAATATGACAGTATGGAGTGGTGACAGGCCGCTAGGCCATGCAACCTACAGGTGGCTAAACATATTTGACCCAGACTCGCAGGCAACCCATGAGGCCAGATCTCTACCATGGAATGGTAGCCCCGTCACGTGGGAGCCCCTAGAGGGTTGGGCACTAGCATACACACTAGAGGCAGGAGACTATGCATTCGACCCTGACGATGCTGGATACCTAGTAGTCACCTACTCAGGCTTCGACGAGAACGATCCCCTATACGATCTTAAGCCCAACGTGATAGGACACGATCCAGACGATAACTGGAGCGTAACTGTAACCACATTCGAGAAGTGGGTAGACAACCCCAGACTCGTAGTATATCACTACAAGATAGAGGCAACCAACTACGGCCACTTAACCGGGCCTAATGCCAATATCTACAAGCCCACATTCGACATACACGTCCTAATAATATTCAACAAGGCAACCAAGTTCATAGAGGTATGGACCAAGGCATATCTAGCCAGCGTGGATAACCTAGCAGGTAAGGCAAACGTTGAGTTCGAGTTCCAGCTAAGCAGGATGGCAATACTAGATGCCAACCCAGCTTGTGACTGGGCACTATACGGATGGAAGTTCGTGAACATAGAATATAATGAGACTGTAGATCCCCTAGCATTCATAACATTGTCATACATAAACAGCAGCCTAACGAACACAACCGAGTTCTGGGACTCAAGCTGGGACTACTACGCAGCCTACATGCTAGCATACCCAGTCAACTCAACCCTACTAGAAACAACGGATGGCACCACATTCTCATACGCCATAGCATCAGTGATACCCACAACATTCACCTTCCTATCACCTTCACCATCACCAGCATTCTACGTATGGCACACACCGTTCATAACAACAACATACATGGGAGCCTATGCGGCTCTGAACATGGCTCAGATACCCGGCCTAAAGCCTATGGGAGACCAGGCCCTAATCAGGTATGAGTGGTACAAGGCAGGCGCAGTGCCAGGCAACAACCTAACCGATAGGGATGCAGACGGCATGTACATAGACTGGAAGCTGACAATGTATGGAGTATACGACGTGGCGCCCAAGTACTGGGGCGGTGAGGCCGGGCCCTTCAACACAGGTGTAGTCTACCTATCAAACAACACAGAAATAACACCGCCAGGTAAGTTCATACACAACGGGACCCTAGGCTATCTAAACGACATAATAAACGTGACCCAGTTAGTCGAGGTAGAGGACTTCCTGGAGAAGAACGTCACAGCCCTAGACCTAAACAGGAACGGCACAATAGAGATAAACTCCACCAGCCCAGAGACTGATGAGTTCAACCTATCCAGGTCATGGCTACCAACAGAGGAGCTGCTATGGCAGCTCTACTGGAAGTTCGCGCCACCAACCTTCAGCAAGCTACCAGAGAGCTGCTTCTGCAACGGAACCATAAAGTGGGACTTCTCAGTGAGCGGAGCGCCAGGGCGTGTGACTGACTCGCTAGGCGCAACCTGGCTGAACGCAAGGCTCACAGCACAGCTAGTACTGTTTGACGTAGATATATCAGATGGTACCAACAACCTACCGCCAATACCAAACAAGATGGCACCATTCCTAATGCTAACCCTAACACCAGTGGCCCCAGGCGAGGGCTATGTAGCTAGGAAGGCCCACTACCTAACCCCAGACGGAAGGGCGTTCGTGCAGATGCACTTCAACGACACGGCGGAGACGCCATGGAGAGACGTCCACTTCCTAGCAATAACAGTGGCAGGCCCCAGGCCAAACCTAGCAACCTACTACTTCAACGACTTTGCAACCATAGTATTCCCACTGGGAGGCAACTACCCAGGCACACTAGTAATACTACCATACAGCGGGCCTAAGGACTACTCACCATACCTAGGCACATCAGGCAGCAGCCTAGGACTAGGAGTAATAGCAATAACCAGAGACCACTTCAACAACTACGGCCTAATAGTATACGGCCTGGACGCACAGGACACCTACTGGACAGCATGGTACCTATACAGCAACTGGTCAACAATACAATCAACATACGGTAACGCACAGTCACTACTAGTATTCATCAACTACACCTCAGGCCCAGTATTCCCAGCAGGCACAGACGTGCCGATAGCAGACCCCAACTTCCCATCAATCAATGGGGTACCCTTCATATCAGTAGCAGCCTATAGCACAGACTACATGGCGAGCTGGGTACTCTCCATACCTTAACGCTAAGATAACCCCTACTAGTAGATAGGGGGTCCACACAACACTTTTTTCCTCTCAATACTTCTTACCTGGCATCATGGTGCACATAAGAGTGAAGTACGCCCTAACAATCGTAATCCTCCTATCATCACTAGTGCTATCCACAATACAGGCCCAACAGCAAGAAACAATTATAGTAACAGGAGAGGAATTCATTAAAACCGTACAGAGTAAAGATGAAAACAAGCCACTCCACATAACGCTGCAAGATGGAACATATTATGACGAGGTCACCATAAAAAGTAATACAATAATATATGGAACACGAAATCCAGAATTTAACGGAGGAATAATCCTAGATGGATATAACATTCAAATATATAATA
>WAKG01000008.1 GCA_015523445.1 Desulfurococcales archaeon
CCAGTATAGGGGAGGTTAGGGAAAGGCTAGGCGGGGAGGCGGGGATTGCGATAGGCCAGGCTAGGAGGCAGGGCCTCATCAAGGTTGAGGGGGGCCGGGTTAGGCTAACCGGGTCCAAGCCCAGGCTGAGGCAGGCCCTGGAGGCGGTGGCCCAGGGCGGAAACCCAGGGGATGCCCTGGGGGAGCTGTTGTCCCGAGGCCTTGCCAGGAGGGTTAGGGTTAGGAGGGAGGTCCTGGAGCTGGCCGGAGAGCCCTCGAGCCTCCTGGATACTGTTGAGGTCGAGGCCTCCAGGCTAACCCATGACATGCTTGCCAGCGGGGAGTGGAGGAGGTACAGGTTTAGACCGTATAATGTTGTAGCAGAACCGCCTAGAGTACTACCAGCAAGGATCCACTTCCTAACAAGTTTCATAGAGATGCTTAGGGACCTGATGAAGGAGATGGGGTTCACTGAAGCCCGGGGCCCTATCGTAGAGCTTGAACTGTTCAACTTCGACCTACTATTTCAGGCCCAGGACCACCCGGCCAGGGAGATACATGACACCCTCTGGATCGAGGCGCCCCCCACAGGCTTAGACGGGTATGAGGACCTAGTTGAGAGGACGAGGAAGGCCCACGAGGAGGGCTGGGGCTACAGGTGGAGCCCCAAGATAGCCGCTAGGCTAGTGCTTAGGAGCCAGACAACCAGCGTCTCCGCTAGGCTCCTAGCCTCACAACCTAGCCCCCCGATAAGGTTCTTCACCCTGGGCAGAGTGTATAGGAGCGATGTGGTAGATGCCACCCACCTGCCCGAGTTCCACCAGCTAGACGGTATAGAGGGCTACAATGGCTACACGTTTAGAGACCTCCTAGGCACTCTTAGGGAAATCTTCGAGAGACTAGGCCTCCAAGTAAAGTTCAAGCCCGCCTACTTCCCATTCACAGAGCCCAGCGTGGAAGGCTATGTAAGGCTACCCAGCGGCAGGTGGCTGGAGCTTTTCGGAGCTGGCCTCTTCAGGCCCGAGGTCCTATACATGGCAGGGGTGGACTACCCCGTGGGGGCCTGGGGCTTCGGGGTAGAGAGGCTGGCCGCAGCCTTCTATGGAGTGAGCGACATCAGGCTACTCTACACTAAGGACACTACATATATTAGGTCCTTCCCGGTCAGGGTGGTGTAAGGATGCCTGTAGTCAAGTTCAAGCCCGATAGGCTCCTCAACGCTCTCGGCGTGGGTAGTGTAGAGGAGGCGGGGGAGGTCCTCTTCAGGCTCAAGTGCGAGGTGGAGGAGAACCCTGAGGGGCTTGTAGAGGTTGAGGTCAACCCAGACAGGCCTGATATGTATATGCTCGAGGGTATAGCCAGGGCTGCCCGGGGGATACTAAGGCTTGAGTCAGGCTGGACCATGCCACGGGTTAGGGATAGCGGGATCACCCTCAGGGTAGGGGATGCCCCCTCCAGGCCCTACATAGCGGCGGCAGTTGTCTACAACTACAGGCTCGACGAGGACACCCTAGAGGAGTTAATACAGTTCCAGGAGAAGCTGCACGACACCATAGGTAGGAGGAGGAGGAAGGTCGCTATAGGTATACACGATCTAGCCAAGCTCCCCCAGGGAGAGGTTGAGTACAGATCCCTAGGCCTAGACACTAGGATGAAGCCCTTGGGCCTAGAAGTCGATGTAGAGGCTTCCTGGGTGATGGAGAATACGGAGCAGGGTGTGAAGTACGGCGGGATCTCGCTGGAGGGCGGGAGGCATCCTTTCCTCCTGGCAGGAGGCCAGGTTATAGCAATGCCCCCTGTAATCAACAGTAATATAACAAGGCTAGAGCCTGGCACCAGGGATCTATTCATAGACGTCACCGGCACCGATGCTAAGACAGTGGCTAAGGTCCTAGACGTCATAGTATCAACACTATCCTACAGGGAAGGGGTGGAGATCGGCCTTGTCAGGCTCGAGGGGGCCCCCTGGAAAGCGGCCCCCCTACTATCAACAAGCGAGTACTCCCTGGACCCGGAAGATGTTAACAGGGTGCTAGGGACAAGCCTATCCCCGGATGAGGTAGCGATGCACCTATCCTACATGAGGCACCATGCCGAGGCTACTGGCGATACCGTTAGGGTGATTGTGCCCCCCTTCAGGGCAGATATACTACGCACCGTCGATCTAGCGGAGGACGTGGCCATATCAATAGGCTACGAGGACCTAGGCCCCAGGCTACCACACTTCACCACCCGCGGCTCCCTACTAGGCGAGACCCGTCTATCCAGGAGGTTGAGGGAGCTACTAGTGGGCCTAGGATTCACCGAGGTCCTACAACTCACCCTAACAAGCCCCAGGCTAGCCTCGATGGCAGGAGGCGGGATTAGAGTTAGTAATCCTGTCCAAGAGGAGTATAGCGTGTTGAGGCCTAGCCTAATACCTGGGCTGATCGCTGTTGCCAGGGCTAATCTTCACAGGGATAAACCGGTCAAGGTCTTCGAAATCGGGCTCGTGGCCAGGTCTATGGAAGGTAGAGTTATGGACGAACTCATGCTAGGCCTAATGGTGATGGATTATGAAGCCAGCTATGAGGACCTACAGGCACCTCTGTACTCAATCCTCAGGTTGCTAGGCGTAGATTTCAGCGTTGAGCCAGTAGATCATGTGCTACTAATGCCCGGGAGGGCGGCTAGGATCATGGCTGGCGGCGAGGTTCTGGGCCTCCTGGGCGAGGTTAGGCCTGAGGTCCTGGAGGAGGCGGGGGTTGACTATCCCCTCGTCGTGGCTGAGATGTCTGTGGATAGACTGGCTCGCCTGGCCACTGGCTAGACCATCCTATTTACCCTCCCCTTGGAGACCTCGTCCTCTCGGGTGTGCCATGGCGATGGAGATCCAGGATACGAAGCCCAGGCACCCTATACCCCTAGACTGGGTAGGGTTCCGAGGTGTGAGGAGGAGGGTTGTTATAGAGAGTCCCCAGGGCCCTATAGGCCTAGACCTGGACCTGGATATCCTTATTGGTATAGAGGGTGATAGGAGGGGTGCCCATCTGTCTAGGAATATAGAGGCAGTGAGGGAGGCACTGGAGCCTCCATCCCGCGCCCCCTCACTGGAGGAGTATCTGGAGTCCATAGCTAGGAGCCTGCTGGATAGGCATGAGTATGCAACTAGGGCCAGTGTTAGGGCTAGAACCAGGTACTATGTTGAGGTAGAGTACCACGATCTTCAGGGTGAAGAGCCTGTTGACGTCGAGGTCGGAGTCCATATCAGTAGGAATGGTGAGAGGAGGTGGAGCGTTGCCGTGAAGGTTAGGGGGATGACGGTCTGCCCCAGTGCCCAGGCCACTATAGCCTCCATGCTGGGTGTACAGGCGGGGCCCGCCCCCAGCCATAGCCAGAAAGCATTACTGACAGGGAGGATCGAGACGATGGGCAAACTAGTTAGGATCGAGGATATAGCCAGAGAGCTATTTAACAGTTTCTCAGCCCCTGCTATGACCCTTCTCAAGAGGAGCCAGGAGGCTAGATTGATACTAGAGGCACACTCCTCCCCAAGATTCGTTGAGGACCTCGTCAGGGAGGCCGTGGCTAGGCTAGAGGAACTTCTAGCCCGTAGAGGTGTGGAGCGTGCAGTTATTGAGGTGGAGGCTGTAAGCCTAGAGAGCATACACCCCCACGACGTGTACGCCTATAAGAGGAGCGTGGTCGGCTCAGGAGCCGAGGACCAGCCTCTCACCCAGCCCAGCTAACGCCTTTATCACGCCCCACTCATCAACCACACCCACCACGTCACCCCTCACCTCTAGCACCACTGCCTCGGTATCGTACTCCCTCATCCTGTAGACTGCCTCTCCTATAGAAGCAGTGGCTGGGGCCACCGCCTCCACTGGATGGGCAACGCTTAGTGCCTCATCCCATAGTCCATGGAAGCCTAGGTGGGATAATGCTCCTATGACTGAGAGTGATGGTATCACCCCGACAGTGCTACCACCCTCCAGCACTAGCACGCTCCTCACTCCATGCATGCCCATAGCCTTGACAACATCAACCACCTTGCTGCCGGGACCGACACTGGGGTACCTAGGTGTAGAGTACCTTATGGCAGGGTCTCGAGCCTCCCCCGGCTCTACTGCCCTTATAATGTCCCTGACAGTCAATATCCCCATCCCCTTATCGGTGTCTACTAGGGTGAAGTCCAGCCTAGAGGATGCCATGACCCGGGCAGCCTCTGCTATGCTTATATAGCCGCTTACCCTAGCAGGTCTCAGTGTTTTAAGGGATCCCACCTTCATAGTCTCAAGATGCCTGGGATCCCTAGCTACTGCGAGTACCCTGTATATTAGGCTGAATATATTATCCACTGTGATGAATTCACCGATTTCCTTAACCATTACATGCCTGACCCTCTCCCTAGCCATTACTTCTACTAGTACCTGTACTGTATCGCCTGGCTCCACTGATATTATATTGGTTCTCGCGTATCTCGATGCTGGCTCGATTATCATATTTACCGTCATACCCCAGATCTAAGCCATAACACGTTTGATACTATTTAACTCTTCCAGTCCTAATATCCCTACTTACGAGTCAAGGCAAGTCCAGGACTAGCTTGATCATGTCACCCATGTTCTCCTCAACCCTGAACCCCACCTTTCTGGCCAGCCTTAGGGCCCTGAAGTTGCCGGGAAGTATATATGCCACCGCCCTCCTAACCCCCGTTATTCTAGCCGCCTTTAGCAGGGCCCTTGTGAGGATCCTCCCTATACCCATGCCCTGGTAGTCATCGTGCACTACAACCCCGACCTCGGCAAGTTCCCTGGATGCAGGAACCACCTCGGCCGAGCCTATTATCTTCCCCTGGGACTCCGCTACCACGACAGCGCCCCCAGCACTGAACACCCTCTCGAGGTACGGCCTCAGGTCGCGTGAGACATTCATGAACCTAAGGTATAGGGTCTCGGATGAGAGCCCCCTGTAGAACTCGGCTATCCTATCAACTTCATCCCTGCAGGCACCCCTAACCCTGACCTCCAGCGAGCCGATCCTGCCAGTGGCTAGATCAACGCCGCACAGGCTGTCCAGCCTCACCATGCAGCACCCTTTAAAGGTGTGGAGCGTGTGCCCCGCCCCTGACACCCGGCGGCCATGCCGCCCCGCTGACACGGGGCTACTCGGGGTCCCGCGGGCTCTCTTAGCGGGGCCTATACATATAGTACATGGCCAGCGTATTATTTGATAGGCGATACCTGCCGTGCGTTGAGGGGCCGCAGAGTTGGATATAGCTGACTGCATCGGGGACGGGAAGCATCTCAGGGTAGCATCTACCCTGTGCAAGCTGGAGTTGGAGAGATGCCTAGAGTGGGGCGGGGTTAGGGCAGCCGTAGCCTGGGGGTGTGGCAGGCGTATGGTACTGCTCGGGCCCCAGGATGGAGATATGGAGGTCTTCCTGCGTGAGGCAGCATCCGGGAATGTTCCATGGGTTAGAGGATGCAGGCTCGGCGCTGGATTGGAGGTGGAGGGATACGGGCTTAGGGGTATACTGGCTAGGGGCGAGGGTGTTGTAGTCAAGCTACTTGCCTTTGCAGTGGAGGATAACCCTGAGTACGTGGTGTTGTCCTACCTGTCCAGGGTGGAGCCCGGCCTGGTGCCCCAGCCAGTATGCTCTATGAGCGTTGATGGTGTTCAGGTCGGGATAGCTACTAGGGCTATAGAGGGGGAGCCCTTAGCGGTGGAATTCATCTCTTCAGCCTTCAGGGACGTGGAGCCCCCCTCCCTCGAGGACTTAGCCCTTGGAGTAGCTAGGCTACATAGAGCCCTCTATGGATGCGTGGAGGACTGGTGCAGGCCCCGGCCCGTGTCGCGGGAAGATGTAGAGGAGTGGTCGGAGAGGTTGAGGTGGAGGGCTAAGCTGTTGAGGCGCATAGCTACCCCGGATGACCTAGGCCTGGTTGAGGCGCTAGACTCTATGGATGAGCTTGCCAGTCTAATGGCTAGGTCCTACAGGGGCATAATTGAGGCCCCAGCAATCAGGATTCACGGGGACCTCCACCTCTACCAGGTTTATAGGTCCCCCAGGGGCCTAGTGTTCACGGACTTCGAGGGAGAGCCATACAGGGAGCCGGCGAGAAGGGATGTGCTGGAGCCTCCTGCTAGGGATATAGCTACTCTGATTAGAAGTATCGACTACGCATCCGCCCTAGCCCTCATGGAGAGGGGTATGGATGCTGGCGAGGCTGCCTTGGAAGCCTCTAGGGGCATGAGGGGGTGGAGAGAGGCGGTGTCGAGGAGGCTACTCAAGGCATATCTGAAGGCGCTGGGGGAGGACCCCTTGGCCGAGGGTGACTGGGAGTCGGGGCTCGCCTTCTGGGTGGCAGAGAGGGCTAGCTACGAGCTCGTATATGATATAATCGAGGGTACAGGGCTGCACCATATACCCTTGAATGCTATACTCAGGATAAGGGATTCGTGGCCGAGGGTAGCATGGTGACCCGGTAGTGGGCAGGGTGATCCTCAGGCTAGTATATAAGGTCCTAGAGGGGCCTACCCTCGAGAGGATCCCTAGCTCCCTGGGGAGATTCCTGGGGGATAGAGATGCCTACGAGGTCCTAGCATACACCGCCAAGCTGGACTCCCTCATAATACAGTACCCCGAGGGCGCCGACTCCTACAGGTATACAGGCCCTATATCCATTGCAGGGGAGCCCTGGAGGACCTACTGCAGGTGGCATAACGGGCCGCTCGACAGGAGAGACAGCCCGTGGGAGAGGCTATACTGCACAGTAGAGGCTAGGGACTACTGTAGGTATCATAGGAGGAGTGCCAGGTCACTCTACGAGTTGTGCCTGAGCCTCAGGGGCCCCCAGGCCCTAGAGGCGTGCAAGAGGGTGGACGATGAGGTCTCTGGAGAGTACTCCCTATACTTATCCTACACAGGTAAGGGGGTTAAGGTGGGGGTAACAAGGTCCTTCAGGCTCCTCGACCGTTTGGCAGAGCAACCTCACAGCCTTGCTACCAGGCTGGCCGTCTATGACTCCCTCTACAGGGCTAGAAGGGCTGAGATAGCCGTGGCTAGGGGAGGAATAGCCGGGGAGACGGGGGTTAGGAAGCCTAGGAGGCCAGACCCAGGCGCCGCGGCCCCTGCCCTCTCTTATGCAGCTGAGAGGGCCTCTAAGTTGCTGGGTGTCGAGTGGGAGGGGGAACTATTCAGGGTTAAGCCTCCCGACGGCCTGTTAGCTAGCCCCCTAGTATCACCTAGCAGCAGCCTCGGGATACTGGAACCCGTAGCCTATTGGGGTGGCCTACTCCAGTTATCGAGTAGGCGTGGATTGATCGTTTTGAGGGTTAAGGACCTTCTCCATAGGGACTCGGTGGTGGTGGGTTGAGGGTCGTAGCCGTGGATCTGGGGGCCACCAATCTCAGGATAGCCCTATTCCACGGGGGCTCCCTGGTCAGGGTTGTTAGAGTTAGGACCCCTAGGGAGGGTGGGAGGGAGAGCGTGGCCAGGGCCATAGTATCCATGGCCCGGAGCCTCCTAGACGGTGGTAGGCCTGATGCAGTGGGTATAGCGAGTATAGGGCCCCTAGACATGGAGAGGGGGTGGGTTGTGGACACGCCGAACCACCCGTTGAGGACCTTCCCCCTCCGGGGCCCCGTGGAGGAGGGGCTGGGCGCCCCGGTGTACCTGTATAATGACTGCGTGGCTGCGGCTTGGGGTGAGAAGGTCCTGGGATCGGGGAGGAGTATGAGGGATCTGGGGTATGTTACGATA
>WAKG01000009.1 GCA_015523445.1 Desulfurococcales archaeon
ATATAGACACTATCTCCCCCTCAGCCTTATCTAGAAACTCCCTACATAGCTGGAGGAACTTCCTCCTACCCTCAGGCGTTTTAGCCATCTCGTGGGCGTTGACCCTGTAAGCCTTCTCTACCTGTACCTCGACGGGGAGCCCATTCCTATCGGCATAGAAGGGTACTACAACGTTGTACCCCTTAAGCCTGAAGTAACGGGCGACCATGTCTATCTGGGCGTAATGGGCAGCCCCGGCTACATGCCATCTACCGCTGGCGTATGGTGGCGGTGTGTCAATTACTATTACCTCCCTTGGGTCACCAGGATCCAGGTTGCTGCGGTGGAGTCCTTCCTCCTCCCACTTGGATATTAGCTCTTCCTCCCATGATATACTCCACCGCTTCTCCTTTATTCTAGGCTTAAGTCCTGTCAAAACCTGTCCCTCCCACTTTGGCCCGAGGGGTATAGCCAGGTATTTTTCGGTATATTTTACTGTACCGCCTCTTCAGGGCTGTATACCAGTAAATTACCCCTAGTAGGCCCCCCACTAGCTAGGGCAGCCTATGTCGGCTAAGGACCTTAGAGGCTACCTAGATTTCCTAGGAGAGCGTGGATGTCTTAAGAGGGTCAGGGCAGAGGTAGACCCTGTACTAGAGATCCCCGAGATACTCAGGAGGGTAATGTATAGGAGGCTTGGAGCGGTTCTATTCGAGAATGTGAAGGGGCATCCAGGCTTCAGAGTGGCTGGCAACATATTCTGTAGCCTAGACATTGTTAGAGAGGCTCTCGGGGTGGAGAGGCTGGAGGATATAGGGTGGCGCCTTTTCCAGCCCCTACAGGGGCCTCCGCCTCTAGGTCTCGGGGAGAAGTTAAGGAGTCTGGGAGAGGTCCTGGGCCTAGGTAAGTATATGCCGCGGAGGGCTAGGAGGGCTGGATTCGAGGCTAACGTGTATGAAGGGTCTAGTGCTAGATTGGCCATGATCCCGGCATTTAAGGTGTGGCCGAAGGATGGAGGCAGGTACCTAACCTACTCTCTAGTCCATGTGAGAGACCCTGTAAAGGGGGTAATGAACATGGGGGTCTACAGGGTCATGATAGCTGGGGAGAGGGAAGGTGTAGTACATTGGCAGATACATAAGAGGGGGCAGCAGGCCCACCAGGACGCTGCTGAGAGGGGTGAAAACAGGATCCCGGCGGCCCTAGTCATAGGGGCAGATCCAGGCACTCTTTTAACGGGGGCCATGCCTGTTCCCTACCCTATAGATAAGCACCTATTTGCAGGTGTAGTCAGGGGAGAAGGGCTCCAAGTATACAGGTTACCTAACGGCCTCGACGTACCTGCCAATGCGGAGATAGTACTCGAGGGGCATATTGACCTCGGGGACCTAAGGGAGGAGGGGCCCTACGGCGACCACTTCGGCTACTACGATAGGCCATCGAGGAGATTCCCCACATTTCACCTCGAGAGGATATGGTATAGGAACGACCCAATCTATTATGGGAGCGTTACTGGCAAGCCGCCTCTAGAGGATGTTGTTATTGGTGGCTTCGCCGAGAGGATATTCCTCCCCGCGATACAGACACTTCTCCCCGAGGTTGTTGATATGCACCTCCCCCCATACGGAGTCTTCCAGGGCATGGCATTCGTCTCAATAAAGAAGAGGTACCCCGGCCATGGGAAGAAGGTTATGTTGGCCCTCATGGGACTGGGCCAGCTCAGCCTGACCAAGATAATAGTGGTCGTCGATCACGATATAGACGTTAAGGATGTTAACCAGGTTATATGGGCCGTCTCCAGCCACGTCGATCCCCAAAGGGACGTTATCGTGATCCCTGGTAGCCACATGGACGAGCTAGACCCCTCAACCCCCACCCCGATGTACGGCAGCAAGCTTGGGATAGACGCGACCAGGAAGCTTCCAGAGGAGTACGGTGGCAAGGAGTGGCCGGAGGAGGTGAAGCCAGACGATGCCACGGCTAGGCTCGTCACCTCCAGGTGGAGGGAGTATGGATTCGAGTAGCTGGGACGCCGGGAGGGTAAGCAGGGAGGGTAGGCTCCACGCCCTGGCTAGGCTGGTGAGGATAGAGCACACCCTGTTCAGCCTACCCTTCGCATACGCTGGGGCCCTACTATCAGGCTACAGCTTCACACTCAGAGACGCCATACTGATGGCGATGGCAGTCCTGGGGCTAAGGACCGCTGGCATGGCCTACAACAACATAGCGGATCTGGATATAGATAGGATGAACCCTAGGACTTGGGGGAGGCCCTTGGTGACGGGGGCCGTGAGCCTGGGCGAGGCCTGGCTATTGGTTGCAGTTGGCTCCCTGCTATTCGTAGCCTCAGCCGCCATGCTCAACATGTACGCGCTAGCCTTCTCGCCAGTCCTACTAGTCCTGGCACTAACTTACCCCTACGCCAAGAGGATCCATAGCATACCACACATCCATTTGGGCCTAGTCCTAGGCTCAGTAGTCTTCGGCGGCGCCGTAGCAGCTTCAGGGGATGAGGCTGCAAGCCTAGGCGAGGTCCTAGCAAGCGTCCCCTGGCTATACGTCGCAGCCGTCACCCTATGGGTGGCAGGGTTCGACACCATATACAGCATAATGGATATGGAATTCGACAGGAGCCACGGTCTGGGCAGCTTGCCGGCCAGGCTAGGTAGAAGGGGTGCCTTGATGGCTGCAGCCTTGATGCACCTACTATCGGCGGCGCTATTCCTAGCGGGAGCGGAGATGTATGGCTTGGGCCCGGTGGGGACTGTGTCCATGATCTTGGGTGCCATGCTGGTGGGTGTGCAACACCCCCTTGCTTGGAGAGGAAGGATTCCACAGGCATTCAATATAAACCTGATTCTACCGCTGGTGGTCTCGCTAGGCATCATAGTTGATGAAGTTGTATAGACTGGCGTCAGCTATGTCTCTAAAGCTTCTCGACATGTAGAGGCCCGGCGGGGGATATAGTGTGAGGCTCACGATAGAAAGGGTCAGTAGCCCCTGGATACTGTTATCTATACCACTATTCGTGGCTGGAGTTTCGTTAGCGCCTCGTAGTACAGGGTTCCACATAGCTTTAGGCCTGATCGGCGGCTTTACCCTCTTCTGCCTGGCGGTAGTAATTCCATTGTACTCCTCCCTAGTAGGTGGCCGGCCTCGGGGTCTTGGAGAGTGGGGCTTGGCATTAGGATCCTACACCACTGCACTGATCAGCATGTTATCGGGCATGGCTGGTCTAGACCCCAGGCCAGCTCTGGCGCTATCCATGGCTTTCGCCCTGGCATTCACGTTGGCCCAGCTGAGGTCATCCAAGGTGCCGCTACCTAGGCTCTATACACTTCCCACGCCCTTTATACTAGGCTTAGCATCCCTCTTGGTGGGAAACCAATTCTGGTCACTCCTCGCGTATGGAGCATGGTTTAGCACGACCCTGGTTATGGTTGTTGGAGCCGTGTTTCTCCAGAACCTGTATCATAGGCCCGGTACTAGGCTGCACTTTGTCTCTATACTAATAGCATCTCTAGGCCTTGCATTGTATGGAATCTACTCTAGGGAGGTTGGCCTGAGGCTGCTAGCCCTATCACTAATTCTACACGTGATGGTAATGAGGCCTTGGGAGGGTGTTGGAGGGAAGAGGATAGGGTCTGATAGGGGTCACCTGGCACAGGCTTTAGGGGCGCTAGCTACTCTAGCCGCATCCATTATAGGGGTGGATGATGTATCTATAGCGCACATGGCTATGCTGGGCTTTGCAGCCACGGGGGTATATACCCAAGCCCCCCTCCTGTCCCCTATGATTGTTTCAGCTACGTGGAGGAGGAAGAAGTGGCTAGGCCTGTCGCCCCTACTCATGCTCGGTGCTGCGCTGGCCCGCGTATCCAGTCCCCACCTGTCCCAGGCCCTCGTAATAGCCTCGGTGGCAGTCCTACTCCTGGAGCTTAACCCATCGCCGCGCCGCCTCTACTATATAGTGAGGTATGGGGGAGAGGAGGGCTACCTAAGGTCCTACTACGACGCCGTTAAGCCTACTTGAGCCTCTTATGGTCCCTCTCCAGGTATCAGGTATCTTCTAGCCTTACTCGCGGGGACAAGGTGCAAGTGTAGTGGGTGGCTCCTCGGCAGGCCAAGCTTCTCCTCCAGCTCCCCGGCCTCCCTGGCACTCATGCCGCGCTTGGGGATCACTGCTACATCCACATCCCCAGCCTTGTGCTCCTCCCCCCAGCTAGGCTACCGATAAGGTGGACCTCAGCCTCGACTATGCTAGTTATCACCTCTGAAGCCCTCGGGAGCAATCTTCTCCAACCCTTAATCGCCTCCTCCCTCTCAGCCAGCCCGGGGTCCACGGGAGCAGAGATTTTCCTGCCAGCCACGGCTCTATAAGATGCCTCCAAGGCGAGGGATGACACTACGATCCCCGCTAGGACCTCGAGCTGCTGCGGGGATTCCTGGTACATCCTGTAGATGAGCATAGCTAGGGCTATGGTGCTCGTCATGGCCCCCACCAGTGTCAGAGCAGGGTTAGCACCCACCTTGTCCCTGAGCTTGAATGCGGCTAGGTTGACTATTGTGAATACGATTAGGAAGCCCACGCTGCCAGCGGTGAATATAGCCTCCAGGTCAACCCCTAGTGCCAGGAGTAGGCTGAGTGCTGATATAAGTAGGACTCCTCATATAACCCCTCCACACCCTTTTGCCGAGGACCTTAGAGGGCCTGCAATACCTGGCTATCATGTATGAGATCCTGGCCGTCCCGTAGAGGGTAGCATTGATCGCTGAGCTTGTCGATGCCATGGCGGCTGCTACGATCAACGCGAACCCGGCCTTGCCTAGCACGGGCTCTACAAAGATTGCTAGGGCGTAGTCTCTAGCCCTGGATACAGTAGCTGGGTCCAGCGTGCCAGCCGCAACTAGTGCTACCATCACGTACACCGAGATTACGGTGACAACACTCGCGTAGAGTGCCCTCCTTAGTATGGTTGTATTGCTAACATCCCTGGCGGGGTTGACTACAAGCTCGAACCCTTCATATACAAGGAATATTATCATGCCTCCAGCGATTATGCTCACGGGATCCGGCTATCTGCTAGGAGACAGCCTGTCCCAGTCTACAATGCCAAGGGCCACAAGAACTACGAATACTAGTATAGACAGCTTGAAGGAGACAAGGGCCAGCTCGACCCTGCCGCTAGTCTTAGCCCCGAGGAGATTCATCAGGGTCATAAGGGATACTATGAAGACCGCTAAGAGGGTGTAGAGGGTAGTATACATGGAGGGGTGGAGGCTGGCCCCATAGCTGGCAAATGCATGGGTGTAGAGGGCTATCATTACTATATAGGATAGTAGGAGGAGCAGGTTAACCCACCCACTAAAAAGGCCCGGCCCAAACGCCTGGACCACGTACTCAATGGTACCCCCTCGCTAGGGTACCTGGAGGCCAGCTTAGCGTAGGAGTAGGAGGTTAGCAGCGCGACAAGGCCAGCCACCATGAACGCTATAGGGGCGGCATTATCTGAGAGCTGGAGGCTCAGGCCCAGGACTGCGAAGATGCCCCCGCCTATCATGCTCCCAATTCCTATAGAGAATGTCTCCCAGAAGCCGAGCCTCCCCCTCAACACTGGGCACCCGCAAGCCTATAGCCTGGGCCACATTGAGGATAGCTTGCTCCTTACGAACTCGAGTCTCTCTAGCCTGAGCCTTCTCCTGGCCTCAGCCTCCTTTAGGAGACCCCTCTGCCACTCCTCTACTGGCTCGAACCGGGGGACTGGGGCGCTCCTACCGTCTGGGGCGAGGTGGATCATTGTGAAATAGCTGGTGGTTGTATGCTTCTCCTCGCCAGTGAAGGGGTTGCGCGTCACGGCCTTGATAGTGACCTCCATGCTTCTCCTGCCCACATAGCTTAGGGCAGCGTCTAGGCGGAGTATGTCCCCCACCCTTATGGGGCTGTAGAAGCTGGTAGCATCGACTGCCCCCGTGACCACTATCCCCTTGGCGTACTTCATTGCCACGATCCCGGCTAGCTCGTCCATTAGGTATAGGAGCCTGCCAGCGTGCATCACGTTATACGCTATCGTATCCTCTGGGTTGACTAGGTGGTGGGTGGTGGCCTCTATCCCTTTAATGAGGGGCTTGGGCTTGTCGGTGTTCTTGGCCTCTCTCTCCCTAGTATCCCTGCCGGGCCTGGAGGACCTCCTCCTCAGTGCCTCCCTGAATAGTTCCTTCTCGTAGCCCCCCTGGGGATCTATGCATAGGCCGTGGGGTTTAGGTCTTAGGTCCTCGCCCACGCTAACCATCGTCATGTGTGATACAGTTGTCATCCTCCTCTCACCTCTTACAGGATCCTCAGCCTCGACTAGTAGTGTTACCTCCAGGCTGGTTGTGCCAGCATAATCTATCCAAGCCTGGATCACCGCGTTCTCCCCAACCCTTAGGGGGCTCAGGAAGAACACGTTGTCCATCCCGGCTAGTACTGTGTAGCTCCTAGTAGCCCTCATACTGGCCATGGTGGCTGTGGTGACCATCCACCTGAGCATGACGCCTCCATGTAGAGTCCCCAAGGGGTTGGTATGTGTTGTAGCCACGTGGTATACGGTCTCGAAGACTGTATCCCGTATAGATGCAACCCTGCTACATGGCACCCTGGCTAAGCACCCAGGCTAGGCTTGGGTGTGGAGAGTAATTATCTCAGAGCCCAGAGATGGTACTAGCCAGTGGCGTGGTGTAGTGGCATGAGGATATGCATGGAGCCTATAGGATACGTGGAGGAGGGGCTACCCGAGGATAGGGGTAGGAGCAGGTACCAAGTGGACTCAGTTATACGCGTCAAGGACAAGTACGCGCGGGGCCTGGAGGGGCTGGAGGGTTATTCCCATGCATTCATAATATATTGGATGCACAGGGCCCCAGAGCCAATGCTTAAGTGGAGGCCTTGGAGGAGGACGGAGTACCCCGAGGTAGGGGTATTCGCCACTAGGTTCCCTGGGAGGCCTAACCCTATAGGCCTCTCGCTGGTCGAAGTGTTGAGGGTAGAACCGCCTAGGCTGGTTGTCAGGGGGTTAGACGCCTGGACTGGGACTCCCGTGCTGGACGTGAAGCCTTATGACTATCATGATGTAGCCTGCTGTCCCAGGGTGCCGGGCTGGGTGAGGGATAGGTGGGAGGAGGATAGGGATAGGTATGCCAGGGAGGCCCCTTGGATGGGGCCACGGTGCTAGAAGGCCTTAACAGGCTGCTCAGCACCGCAGGCCTCACATACCAGGATCCAGGCCTTACCCTCCCTCCTGAGCCTGGTATCTATGCTGCCACAAGTCGGGCACCTGACGTACTGCCGTAGGAATAGTTGGAGGAATTGGTTGACGACTCTCCTAGAGACCCTTATGTTCAGCACGAGCTGGCCGCTACCCGGGTCGTAGCTTCCAGCCGCTGCAAGCTCCTTCTGGAGGAACCTAGCTACTAGCTGGGGGTCCCTCTTGAGCTTCTGCGAGATCTCCCTGAAGTTCCTTATGATCGTCTGGTTACCGATCCTTATGATCTCGGGGTCGGGTATCTTATACTCGGCCGACCCGCTCTTGGGAGGGACCTTCTGGTACAGCCGCTCCAGCAGGTACTCGTAGTTCCTCAGCAGCTCTCTTCCACTATCCACAGGTATCTACCCTAAGCTATATCCCCCTGGAGCCCGGCTAATATACTTGCCTTGGGGGAGTGGATGGGGTTGAAGAGGTACTATATGGAGACATACGGTTGCAGCCTGTCAGAGTTCGACTCGTTGACTATGGCGTCGATACTCGAGGCTAGAGGCTATACTAGGGCTGAGACGCCGGAGGAGGCTGATGTTGTAATAGTCAATACCTGTGCTGTCAGGCTTGATACAGAGTATAGGATGGTTGAGAGGATCACCGATCTCAGGGGCAGGGCTAGAAGGCTGGTGGTTGCTGGGTGCCTTGCAAAGTCTAGACCTGGGTTAGTATCTAGGATAGCCCCCGAGGCCAGCCTGGTGTCGCCTCAAAACGCCTCCAGGATAATGGAGGTTGTAGAGACTGGGGGCAGGGTGGTGCTACTCCAGGGTAGCAGGGATACAAGCTGGATGCCTGTACCCCCGCTCAGGGACAGGGTTGCAACAGTGATGATAGAGGAGGGGTGCCTCAACGACTGTAGCTTCTGTATATCGAAGCACGCAAGGAGGGAGCTGAAGAGTTATCCCCCGAGGCTTATTGTGGAGACTGTATCAAGGCTCGTGGAGAGGGGTGCTAGGGAGATAAGGCTTACAGGGCTTGATACAGCAGCCTACGGTAGAGATTTGCCTGGGAAGCCTACACTTGCAGATCTAGTCTCCATGATCCTAGACAGGGTTGAGGGTGACTATAGGATAAGGGTTGGAATGATGACGCCCGAGCTAGTGCTCGATATACTAGACGACCTTCTAGACGTGTATAGGGACGAGAGGGTGTTCAAGTTCTTCCATATACCGGTTCAGAGCGGGGATGACGGTGTACTTAAGATAATGAAAAGGAGGTACACGGTGTCGGAATTCAAGAGGCTCCACGCCAGGGTTAAGGCATTATTCCCAGACTCAATGTTCGCGACCGATATAATAGTAGGGCATCCAGGCGAGGGAGAGGAGGAGTTCATGGCTACAGTTAGGCTTGTGAAGGAGCTACAGTTCGAGAGGGTTCACTTGGCCCAGTACAGCATAAGGCCTCACACTAGGGCGGCGGCTATGAGGCAAGTGCCAGATCCTGTGAAGAAGGAGAGGAGTAGGACGCTCATGAGGACCATAGAGGAGATAGGGGAGAGGATACACAGGAGATACGTAGGTATGAAGCTTAAGGCGCTAGTTACGGAGAGGAGCTTCAGAAGCTGGAGCATGACCGCTAGGCTAGACAACTACTTCCCCGTAGTTCTACCATTAAGGGAAGAGCTGATGGGTAAGTGGGTTGATGTTGTGGTGAAGGATGCGTCATTCTTCGATTTAAGGGGTAGTGTTGAAGGGGAAAGAGTGGAGACTGTTGATATAGTCTAGGATGGTAAATTCTTAAAGGGTTAAATTGTTATTCCTCTTCCTCCTCTTCCCAGAATTCCTCCTCTTCCTCAAACTCTTCTTCCCAGAGATCCTCCTCTTCCTCCTCGAACTCCTCTATTTCGTCTATATCCTCCTCCCAGAACTCTTCTTCCTCCTCGAACTCCTCCTCTTCCTGTATTCTGAGAGGCTCTATCTCGGCTAGCATCATCTCCACCAGCCTCATCCCTACCCTTTAGCTAATTACTCTCTAGATGGGTATATAGAGTTTTGGTTATGGGTATTATTACATTAGGAGGGCTATATAATAATGGTGCCACTCGGGGCTGTGGATAGTGGTTGTCGAGCTGTATGAGTTCAAGCCTAGGCCGGGAGTTATAGTGTCGCCTAGCGAGGCTAAGGCTATCTTAGAGGGTAGGGCGTCTACTGTAAATCTGGGATTAGATAGGGTGAACCATTTAGTGTATGATGGCATGTGGATAGAGCTCTATACATCTAGTACCAGCTATAGGATCCCTGTGGAGGCCCTAGAGAGGACTGTAAGGGATAGGTATGCATGGCACATTATGGGAAACACCTCGGCCAGGCTTGTGTTGGCTAGGAGGGGCTTTAAGGCCCTAGAACCCACTGATGTAGGGCCCCCAACACTATGGATAGACGGAATACACATGCACAGGATTAAAGGTACTAACCCAATTAGAGATGCAAGGTCCAAGGTTAGGGCTGCCAGGATTGGTAGGGGAGATAAGGTCCTAGATATATGCACGGGGCTGGGCTATACCGCTATAGAGGCGCTTAGTAGCGGGGCGAGGATCGTCGTTACGGTAGAGGTTGATGAGGACGTCATATATCTTGCTAGGTCTAATCCCTGGAGCAGGGCCCTAGCCTCAGACAGGATCATCCTTATACATGGGGATGCGGTAGAGGTTGTAGGGGAGCTCGAGCCAGGCTTTGACAAGATAATACATGACCCACCTAGATTCTCCTCGAGAACCGGGGCACTCTATAGCCTAGAATTCTACAAGAACCTCTACACGCTACTAAGGCCTGGAGGTACACTATTCCACTATACTGGAGAGCCAGGCAGGGGTAGGAGGATAAACCTGCCGGGTAGCATTGCATCCAGGCTATCTAGGGCAGGTTTTATAGTTGTTAGGTATGATAAGATTGCTCAGGGTATAGTAGCGTATAAGCCTAGGTAGTGATGACCCAGCTATCGACGACCCCACGTGGGGATGAGTTAATTGGCCTTTACTGACATCGCTGAAGGGGAATGGTCATCATACCCAGGTGGTGCATACCCGGGTCAGTTGACCGTCGTGCGCTCATCCGATGAGGTACTATTATGATTCAGCATTCTTATAAGTGGAGGTGTATTCGCGCTGGCTAGGGTGTGTGGGCTAGATCCATCAGCTGGCAGGGGTTATAATGGATATGCGGTTCTCGATGGTGCATGTAATACGTGGAGGCTAGTAGATAGCGGCGTCTCACGGAGCCTTTACTGGACCCTAAAGTCCATTATGGGGTGTATAGTGGTTGGCGTCGATGCCCCGCTAACACCACCGTATAGGGGTTATAGGGAGGCTGAGAGGGTGGCCGCCCGGCTTTATGGGGCTCGTCTCCTGCCCGGGGGTGTAGAGGGTATGAGAAGACTAGCTATCACCGGGTTATCAATACGCCAGCTCCTAGAGGAGGCTGGGGTTGCCGTGGTGGAGACCCATCCTGGCAGTATAGCTATGGCGAGCCCACTGGATGAGGAGAGGGATGATAGGATGGATGCAATACTGGCAGCGGGAGCTGCAGCCGCCCATTATTGTGGGATAGCATCCTATGCAATAGGAGTAGATGGTGTTATAGTCCTGTCTAGAGTCCTTGTTGATGGCAGGTTAGTCAGAGTGCTCCCCATGTGAGAGGCACTTCTGGGCCCAGGAAAGTATGGTCCTGCTACACCTGAAGGATGATATAGTTGTTACGAGGTCGCACTTTGACTCAGTATCCTTGTTGTTGGCGAAGCAGGTAGAATACACGGACTCGACATACGATACGCACTGCATCACATCATCTTCACCACCACACCTGGCTGATGCCATCCTATAGAGGTCTGACAGCCTGTGGACGTGGTATGCGTCTAATTCAACGTTTAGTACAGCACAGAGGGCTGCCTCAGAGGCTTTATACGACTTGATAGTGGCCCACTCGTAATAACCATTATTTATATCGTACTTAACCGACTTCAGACTCCTCCATGCCGACTCCATCCTTTTCACAGCACTACTATCCAAAGGGGGTCCCCAGGGACCATCAGCCTATACTAGGCTGGGTATGCAGAGAGCCCCTCGGGTGATAAACATTATTGTTGAGCCAGCGTTAAAAACTAATTTGGCCCTACCAGGGCCACTATTCCTCCCTTATCTTCCACAGCTTCCTGACCGCGACCTTGAAGCCAGCGCTTATGCTATCGAGTACCTTAGGGGATAGCTGCATCCTAACCCTCTCAGGGGGTGGATAGGCTTTACTTAGCTCTATGCCCAGGCTTAGTGCATGGGTCAGGAGTTGGTGTGCACCCTTGTACTTCTCTGTTATGAAGTCCTCGAAGTATGGTATCCAAGCTGTTGGATCCCTGCTCCTCCTTATGAGGACTAGGTATCCCCCGACTACGGGGCCTATCTCTTGTTTCAGCCTGTAGGCCTTGTACGTCTCTTTCTCCTCGTTCTTCTCTGTTATGTAGCCGTGCTTGTCTAGAACCCTTATCATCTCTTTGAAGATCTCGCTAGCCTTTTTACCACCCATCCTTATCAGGGTTGACTCCCTGGTCTCAGGGCTGCTACTCCTAAACTGTATAACTGGGCCCCTAGCAGTCTTCCGCAGTACGAGCCTATACTGCCTTCCCTCTAGGCTCATATACTACTTCACCCCTATGCAATCTAATATGTATACTGCTACGTTTTTAAGTCTTTCCTAGTAATCGTGTCTGAATCAATTATCAAATGGGACTATGATATCGAAAGACATATTCCTAGAATGCGGTGTTCTAAGTAATCAATAGATATGGAGTGTGGGGACTGCGAGTCAGATACATGCAAACGTCATGGTGTTCCTTTAATAATCATTAATCCATATATACCGATATGTTACTATATCAACTAACTATGGTAGAGCAATATTGACTGGGAGCAAGGGTAGGGACAACGGTTCTAATGGAAGCCTCTCCAGGAAGGTACAAAAATTGGGGGCCTCGAGCCTCATAGTAACGTTACCCAGGAACTGGGCTAGGAGGCATAATGTTAACGTTGGTGACATGGTAAGGATATATGACGAGGGTGATAGACTCATTATAGCCCCCAGTAGTGGCGATCTTAAGGATAGGTTATACGTAAACCTATCAAGGTCAACGTGTCACAAGCACATTGGACGCTTAGTTTTATGTAGCTACGTCTTCGGCTATGACGAGGTAATAGGTGAATCCAGTAGGTTAATCAAGGGAGCCCTGCTTGATAGAATTGCTAAGACATCCTCATACCTACACGGAGCCGACGTGAGGCTTACTAATAATAGCAAGGTCCTAGAGATAGAGTTCGAGGAGGACCACGAGGACCCCATAAGTCTTGTGGCAATTCACGGTAAGACCATGTCAAGGATGCTGGGCGCGATGAGCAGATTCCTTAGGGATGGAGACGTTAGCAGGGAGGCTATAAGGAAGGAGTCTATAGAGCTTGTTAAGATAAACTATAGGATGCTCCGTCTCCTCAACAAGCAGAAACCCTTCAATAGCAGGGAGGAGAAGAGGGTTAGGCAGCTACTCTCTGCCGGGGCGCTTCTGGGCATAGCAGGAGACGCTATATCTAAGCTATCCGACTTGATATTTACCATGGCAGGCGAGCTGAGGGATGATGAGAGGGAGAGGCTATCATTCATATTGGAGGTTGCAGAGATAGCCACGGCAACCCTTGCCTCAAGCCTGCAGTCTATGAGTGTTAAGAAGGCTGAAGATGCTTACTGGAAGATCAAGATTATACTAGACCTAGAAGAGAATTCGCATGAGCTCGTCGCAGAATCCACGCCACAGTATGCATATCTTCTCAGCAGGATCATCGAGGTGGCTAGGCTGCTAGAGGTGGCTGAGAACGTGTTTATATGCATGGCGTTGGAGGAGAAGCACCTAAACTCATAAACCCCGGTACGGTAAGGCTGTGTTGGGGGGCTATGGGGAGGAACCCCTGAACTGCTGAATAAGAGGCTAGATAGTGTGGAGACCCCGCATCACCGAGCCCCCAAGCTAGCCCCTCTGGACACCTTCATACTGGACACAAGCACGTAGGGAGTCCTAATAGGCTCCTCGACCTCCCACCACTGTATATCATACCTGTTCCTGGATAGGTCCTCAATCGAGTTTAGGAGGTCTGGCATGCTAGACGCTAGCCTAGCCCTGCTACTGCATGCCACTGGCTTGCCCCTCCTCACTATGAACAGGGCGTCCCTAGTGACTGTCGAGAAGGTGCCCTCTAGGTAGTTCTGGAATCTGGTGTACCAGTTGTTGGTTGCGTAGATA
>WAKG01000010.1 GCA_015523445.1 Desulfurococcales archaeon
ACGCTATAGTATGTCCTAGTCACCTTGTCGCTGGGAAATATAGCTGCTTTAGCCCCCATCTCCACACTCATGTTTGAAACCGTCATCCTATCATCTATCCCCAGGCTAGCCAAGCCTGGGCCAGTGAACTCCATGCTCATATATATCGCCCCGTCCCCGCCTATGAGGCCTGCCAGGTGGAGTGCCAGGTCTTTACCAGTAACGCCCAGGGGGAGCCCGCCTTCCAGCCTAACTCCCAGTACCTCAGGCACCCTAAGCCACGTCTTCCCCGTGACCATAGCAAGGGCTGCATCAGTACTCCCCACACCCGTGGCTAAGGCCCCTATGGCCCCTAGGGTCACTGTGTGGCTGTCTGCACCAACTATTATCATGCCGGGCCTAGCGATCGCCTCCTCCACCATAACCTGATGGCTTATACCATAGCCTGCATCGTATAGCCTAACCTCATTCATCCTGCTCCATTCCCTCATCCTCTTGTGGACCCTAGCCGCTGCTAGGCTGGGCGCAGGGGCTGCATGGTCTATGAATACTGTAACCCTATCCGGGTCACGGGGCCTGCTGGGGATACCTGCCTCCTCTAGTACCCTCAGTGCCAGGGGTAGGGTGCCATCGTGTAGGTATACGTGGTCCACCTCGACTATAGCGATCTCGCCCCGCTCCGGGGGCCTTCCAAGCCTCTTCTCCAGTATGATTTCGGTGAGCGTGCTAGGCACTTCCCGGCCACCCCTCCATCCTTAGAGCCTCCTCTACACTGGCACCCTGCCGCAGGAGCCTGTAGACCCTCTCAACCCTGGGATCCCGCTTCCCCTCAACCCTATACCCTAGGCTCCTGAGGAGTAGATACACTCCGCTCCTGCCGGATAAGCTATCTACCTCGATAGTGGCTCTCCTGCCCACTATGCCCGGGTGATATGGTAGGTATATCCTGGGGTCCTTGAGCAGCCCATCAATATGTATCCCGGCCCTCGTGTTGAAAGCGTTCCCACCTACAACTGGCTGGTGCTCCGGAACCCTGTAGCCCATCTCCTCTAGCTCCTCCACGATCCTGGGTAGCACCTCGAGATTCACGTCCTCTAGCCTTCCAGTGATTGATACGTAGTGTAGGAGCATCACCTCCAAGGGACAGTTCCCAGCCCTCTCACCTATACCGAGCAGGGTACAGTTGCTATACGTAGCCCCGTATAGCCAGGCCGCTAAGTGGTTTGCAACCACTAGGCCTAGATCGTTATGGCCGTGGAACTCTATCTGCCCTGGCTCCAGGCCTAAGCCCCTAAGCGACTCCACCATAGCTGGCACTCCCCGAGGTAGGGGTACACCGGGGAAGGGTAGGCCCAGACCTAGGGTGTCGGATAGCTTGACCCTGAAAGGTATACCCTCGGCCTCTGCGATCCTTAGAGCCCTAATAACAAGGTCCTCAACAACAGTCCAGGGGGCCCTAGTAACATCCTCCAAGGCAAGCCTGACGCCTATACCACTCCTAGCCAAGAGCCGTATTGCCTCCAGGTACTTCTCCCTCGCCCTGCTCCAAGGCACACCCAGCTTCCTAGACACGTGGAGCGGCCCCACACTGGCTAGTGCTACAGTCTCCTCAACTCCAGCTTCTACTGCTAGCCTCACGTCTGCAAGGGTAGCCCTAATCCACCCAACCGGCCTAGGGCCCGAGTCTTGGTCTTGGATCCCCCTATAGAGCCTCCTCTGCTCCTCTGTATATAGGAATAGCTCGGTAGACTCAACAACATTGCCCAGTCTGGATATGAGGTTGTAGAGCCTTAGCCCCTCCTCAACCCTTAGACTCCTCCACCCCTGCATCCCATCCCGGAGCGTCGTGTCTGTAACCATCAGCCTCCACTCTACGCTAACCCAGGCATCCGGGACCCATGGAGGCGCCTCCAAGTCGAGCTCGATCCTCACATCCAACCCCCTCTACGGCTCCAGGAGTGGATGTTCGGGTGATGCACCATGCTGGTATACTATTACTACCGGGCTCGAACCATATTGCTCCACATGGTATAGAATCCGCTCCTAGTTACCCTCGTTACACTCTATAATCTAAGCGGTAGCCCCCGGGATAGGTGGGCATATATGCCTGCCGGGATCGGTGATGGGCCATCGTGGTGGGAAGGCATATTGCAGCCCCGGGGACTGGATGAGAGGGACCTGATACTCCTCGAGGAGCTTAGGAGGGACTCCCGGGCGCCGTTTAGCAGGCTAGCTAGGCTCTTGGGCGTGACGGAGTCGGCGGTTAGGAAGAGGGTTAGGAGGCTTGTGGAGGCTGGGGTGATCAGGAGGTTTACGATAGAGTATAGCCTGCCCGGGGAGCTTGGGGCTATTATACTGGTTAAGGTGAGGTCCCCAACTCCCGTGCCCGAAGTTTCGAGGCGCATCACTGGCCATAGGTTTGTGGATCGCGTCGTGGAGGTCACGGGTGAGTATGATATTGTCGCTATGGCCAGGGCCGGGAGTGTGGAGGAGATAAACCAGCTCATAGACTATATTAGGGGTATTGAGGGGGTGGCCGAGACCTACACCATGATCATATTGAGGAGCTACTAGAGCCTAAGTATAGCAGGTAAAAAAGAGGTTAGATTGTCCTGAGGGCGTCTGCTATTAGCTTATAGACCCTGCTACTCCTGGCAAGCCTCATTATATCTATTGACACCTTGTTGGCCTCGGTCGCTCCGTGGAGCTCGTGCACCGCCATGACTATCGCTACGCTCATGATCACATCCCTATACTCCCCGGGGAGGCCGGGCTTCTCGGCCAGCCTTGCTATCCTGTATGCCTTGGGTGTTAGGCTCTTGCTCGGGAGGGGCTCTTCCTCTATCTTTACGTCGAGTGGCGTGATTGTCCTCTGGATCCTGCATCCCCTGGTTTCGGACTTCATCACCAACTTCAGCGTGTATATCGTCTCCCTTAGTATGGAGGGCTTTCTGCCCACTAGTATGGTGTATATGATTATCTCCTCGCTGCATATCCCCTCATCTATCACTATGTGGTCTTCCTGGTGGAATGCTACTACTGGTATCATGCCCATGGAGGTGGCCCATGCCTCTAGCCTGGCTTCCATGTCGGTGTAGAGATCCTCTATCTCGTTGAAGGTTCTGGTCTTGCCGTCCCCGTATATAACCCGTACCTCCCCGGCTATCTTTTCTATTTTTATCGTCATCATCCCCACTAGCTTGTGTAGGGCTTGTGCTATGGGGATTCCGCCGTGCATTTCTGATCCCCATAGGAGTTGCTCGTTGACTTATTATACTTGTTAAGGTGTGGCGTGTTGTGCATGATCAGCGCTGGTTTGCTCGTTTTGGTAGAAGCTTCATGCATGGCCCGTGGGGCACCTGCGGCGTGAGGGCATGCTCCCCGCTACGCCGCACTTCGGCTTGAGAATGGTCTAGAGGTTAAATGTTTTACTATTTGTTGTGGCGCTGTTTTACACATTAAAAAATTAGTGTAATAAGTAGGCTTGCCAATCCACGCCATTCCCGGGAGGTGTACTGCGAATGGTTATGCTTACACAGGGTACCGGGTACTACGACTCTAGGAGGGGTATTGCAGGGTTTAACGGGGTCGAGATTAAGGGGGAGGATATGGGTGTCTCCCTTGCCCTATCCGTGATTGCTGCGTGTGTGTCTAAGAAGGTGTCAACAATCCTAGGGCTCGGCAGGGTGGAGGCTATCCTAGAAGCCCACGCCGGCCTGGAGGCTTTGCTGGCGGAGGAGGAGCCCCGGGTAGAGTACCTCATCTTGAGGGTGCTTGTGCCGGAGGGCGTGGGGGAGGATGAAGCCCGTAGCGCAGCGCTGAAGTGCCCCGTGCTAGGCATGGTGCTGGGTCTTGTGAGGGAGGTTAGGGTGGAGAGGCTCAGCTCATGAGCCTCCTAAACTCCTCCACCCTCCTCTTAATCACCTCTATCGACTCAGGGTTCTCGAGGACTGCAAGGTTGCCTAGGGTCATGTCCCTTAGTATGGACCTTATAATCCTCCTCATTATCTTGCCGCTCCTGGTCCTGGGTAGGTCCTCAACGAATAGTATCGCCTCCGGCTTGAAGGGCTTCCCAAGCTTCCCGGCCACCATAGCCTTCAGCTCCTCCTCCAGCTCCCGGCTGGGCTCGGCTCCCGGCTTTAGGGTGGCGAAGCAGCCTATAACCTCGCCCTTCACCTCGTGGGGCCAGCCTATGCATGCAGACTCAGCCACTGCCGGGTGGGAGTTTATTATAGACTCGATCTCGGCCGGGCCGATCCTCTTGCCCGCCACCTTGATCAGATCATCAGCCCTACCCAGTATGTACCATAGCCCGTCCTCATCTATGAGGGCGAGATCGCCGTGGTACCACATGCCGGGGAACCGGCTCCAGTAGGTCCTTATGTACCTCTCAGGGTCCCTCCATAGGCCCCGTGTCATGCTTGGGGCTGGCTTCCTTGCGACGAGGTAGCCTGGTGTGCCTCTGACCGGGCTGCCCTGGTCGTCAACAACATCAACGTCCATCCCGAGGCCGGGGCCCCATAGTGTTGATGGCTTTAGCTCCACTACTGGGCTGGGTAGGACGAAGCAGCCGAAGAGTTCGGTCCCGCCGCTCAGGTTTATCATGGGGCTCCTCTCGCCCCCCACGTCCCTAACAACCCAGAGCCATGTGTCTGGGTCTATGGGCTCCCCGGTGTTGCCGAAGGCCCTTATAGAGTCTAGCCTGTGCTCCTCCCTGGGGCTCGGATTCAGCTTCTTGAGCATCCTAGCCACTGTGGCTGCGAAGCCGAAGTGGGTTACCCTGTACTCGTCTATGATCCTCCACACCCTGCCCTTGTCGGGGTAGTCTATCGCCCCCTCTATCATCAGGTGGCTGGCTCCCAGGAACTGGGCTCCTATGACCTGCCAGGGCCCCATCATCCACCCTATATCAGTGATCCACCATAGCTTATCTCCCGGCGCCTCCCAGCCCGGCTTTATGTCGAGGTTGAAGTAGTGCTCCTTTGAGGGTTGTAGGAGGGCCCCGGCATGGCTTATCACTGCCCCCTTGGGCGTGCCCGTAGTCCCGCTAGTGAAGAGGAGTAGTGCAGGGTGCTCGGGATCCACCTCGACAGGGTCCTCTCTGCCGGATTTCACTGTATCCTTATAGGCAACGTCTCTGCCCTCGATCCAGTCGGTCTCCGTGCCTAGCCTCTCTACAACGATCATTCTCTCAACTGTGCCAGCCCTCCTAGCCGCCTCGTCTGCGTTGGGCTTGAGGAATATCCTTCTGCCCCTCCTGTAGTAGCCGTCTACCGTGAGTAGCACCCTTGACTCGGCTAGCCTGAGCCTCTCCGCTACTGCATCTGGGGCGAAACCGCTGAATATTGGGCTGGCTATCGCCCCTATCCTTATAGCGGCCAGCATGGCTATGATTGACTCCGGCATCATGGGAGCGTAGATTGAGACTACATCACCCTCCTTTACACCCTCGCCTCGGAGGTAGGAGGCTAGCCTCTCCACCTCGCCCTGGAGTGAGGTGTATGTGTAAGTCCTGACTGCTCCGTCTTCGCCTATCCAGGTGAAGGCCTCCCTCTGGCCCAAGCCCTTCTTGACTATCCTATCAACCACGTTGTAGGTTAGGTTTATGGAGCCGCCCCTATACCACTTCGCCCACTCTGGGCCATTGCTGAGATCCACGGTCTCCCGGGGCTCCTTGTACCACTCCACGTCGAGCCAATGGGGCAGGTTTCCCCAGAACCAGCGTATGTCCTCTGTGCTCTTCTTGACTAGCTCCTTGTATGAGCCGAATCCATGCTCAACCATGAACCTGTAGACGTTAGTGGACTCTACCAGGCTCCTAGGGGGCCTCCATATATACGTCAAGCCTCTTAGCACCGTCTGGGATTCCATAGCTGGACGGGTATAATTAATGCTACCCACATGGGTGGGGTTAGAAAGAGGGGTGGAGAGGGTTTGACGCCCTCTAGGAGCTGGTTATGAGTGGTCTAGGAGAGTACTCCCTGATCCTTGTAGAACTTCTCAGCGCCAGGGTGTAGTGGTATCGGGGTTGTTGGGGCGTTCATTATGTCTATGTCCTTGGCCCTCTCGTGGACAGTCTTTATCTCGTCCAGCCTCTCAAACATGGTCTTCAGGAACTCGTATACCACGTCGTCGGGCAGGTCTGCCGAGGCGACTAGGGTGGCCATGACTGTCACGGTCTGTATGTCCTCAGTCTGGAACTCGTAGCTGCCTGCCGGTATGTTGTATGGCAGGTATAGGCTGCCTAGCCCGGCCTCCTTCAGCTTCTGGATAGCATCGTCAGGCACGTTGACTAGGTTGAGCTTGACCTGTATGGCTAGCTGCTCTATCTTGGGTGTGGGCACTCCAGCTACCACGAAGAAGACGTCTACGGTGCCCTGCTTGATCTGCTGGCTCACGTCCTTGAATCCTAGCTCCTGCTTGACTATATTATCCCATAGGCCTAGTGTGGTTAGTATCGTGAAGGCGGTAGCGTATAGGCCGCTACCTGGGTTACCTACCGCCACTACCTTACCCTCGAGGTCCCATATTGTGTTGATGCCAGCGTCGGCCCTAGCCACTATCTGTATCGGCTCTGGGTAGAGGCTTGCCAGTGCCCTGAGGTTCGTTACCGGGTTGCCGTCGAAGTCCTTTATCAGCTTGCCGTTGTAGGCGAAGTATGCCACGTCGCTCTGCATCAGGGCTACCTGGGCGTCTCCGATCTTGATGGCCTTACCGTTGGCAACGCTCGCTCCACTGTCCTGGGCTACCACCTCAAGCGTGTCACTGTACTTCGAGACTACCTCTGCTATCCTCTTACCGAGTGGGTTGTAGATGCCTCCAGGGCTACCAGTGTACATTATTATCCTGAACTCCTCCTTCTGGGCAGGGGTCTGCTCCTGGGCCGGAGTCTGCTCTTGCTGTGCTGGGGTCTGCTGTGTAGGTGTCTCCTGCTGTGTGGGTGTCTGAGTCTCCTCGCCTCCCATGAACATGAATGCGGCTGCCACTATTACCAGGATGACGATCACTCCGATAGCTATCATCATCGTATTGCTTCCACCGCTAGAAGCCTTCCTATGCCTTGCCACTCCACATCCCTCCCGTTACGCGATAATATCGATTCAAGTCATAGGGCTAAACCGGCTTATAAGTTTATAGATATAAGGTATATGGCGTTCCAGTTACAAACCGTCTATATGGTGGCCGTCAATACGCGTTCACAGGTGTTACCGTATTACGGCTGCCCTAGCGAGGCCCCGTCACCCCTTATATCCGAGTGGCCCGACCTGTACCCCCCGGTATACACTATTGCGGCAACCCCTGTCCTGCTAGGGTACGGTAGCCTATCGACCCTGAAGCCCGGGGCCTCGGGGGGCTCCAGCCCCTCCTCCACCATTATCCTGGCTCCCCTGAAGTCTATGAGCATGCGCGGGTGTTCAACGGCTTCCTGGGGATCCATTCCATAGTCAATAATATTGGTTATTAGCTGTGCATGCTGATGCGGCCTATAATGGCCCCCGGAGGTGCCTATTGCATAGGTGCCCCCGCAATCCAGGAGGACTGCTGAGAGGGTGTGTAGAGTTCTCTTACCGGGCTCAAGCCGGTTCACATGGTCCCTCCTGAGGGTGAAGTCGCTGCCTCTATTATTGAGGGGTATGCAGCTAGGCCTAGTGGTTAGCTGGGAGCCGAAGTGGTGGTATAGGCTCTGTATGCCGGAGACTATATTGCCCCACCTGTCGGCAACAGCGAAGTATGTAGTATCACCGCCTCCCCATGCACCCTCTGCCGGTTGTACTCCGTCTAGTATTGAGGGGTCTAGCAGCTCCTCAACCCTCAGGGGCATGTATCTGGGGTCTGTTATGTACCTATCCCTCACGCCATACGCGATCCTGCTAGCCTCCAATATCAGGGTGGTCCTCTCCCTCCCCCGGGGGTCTCCTGGGGGATCAGTCATGCCTAGCTTCATGAGTATGTGGAGAGTGGTGAGGCCCTGGGTGGGGGGAGGCATCTCGCTGACTCTACAACCCCTATAGTTTATGGATACCGGGCTTCCGATCCCAGCCCTATACTCTGCAAGATCCTCCAAGCTCATAACCCCGCCCCTCTCGGCGAGGTACCCCACTATCTCCCTAGCCAGATCCCCCTCATAGAAGTCCCGTGGATCCTCCTCTATCCTTCTAAGCGCACCCGCAAGACCCTTAAAGTATACGGGGGCCCCCGGGAGCTTCCCATGTATCTGGGAGTAGGCCCTTAACGCCCCGGGGTCCTGGGATAGGTGGCTCCACATCCTCTCAACGGCCCTAACAAGGCTTGGTGAGGCTGCGAAGCCATCCCTAGCTATTCTTATAGCTGGCTCCACAAGCCTGCCCCACTCCAGCCTGCCTGCCTGCTCCCACATCCTCCAGAGACCATCGACCATGCCGGGAACGGTTATTGTCAGGGGCCCATAGCGGGGCATCTCCCTGTAGCCCCTGGACTCGACTAGGCCGGGGGTTAATTGCTTGGGGGCGGGTCCTGATCCGTCTATGTAGATCGTGTTCCCGTCAACCCTGGCTAGGGCGAAGAAGTCTCCCCCCAGGCCCCCTAGGTGGGGCAGCACTACTGCTAGGGCCAGGGATGTTGCTACAGCTGCATCTACAGCATTGCCTCCTTCCTCTAGAATCTCGATTCCGGCCAGCGTGGCTAGGGGGTGCTCGCTCGCCACGACACCCCTCAGGCTGTAGGCTGGAGCTTTATAGACCATCTCTAACTCACCCTATACTCCATGTAGTCCAGTAGGTCTGTAACCATGACCCTGGCCGTCCTCCAGGCCGGGCCAACGGGCCCGCTAAGTAGGACCTGCTCCCCCTCGAGCCTCACCAGTACCCCGTTGTAGATCCCCGTGACCCCTGCTAGGGGGTTAGAGGGTGGAAGCCACCTGGGCTCGACCTTGTAGATCCCCTTCCCGAGCTCAGCGTATGCTATGTATCTTAGCGGCTCCCCTGACCTTAGCCTCTCAACCTGCTCTGGGTCCTCGAGTACCTTGTCTAGTGGCTCCCTCTCCACCTGTTCCAGGCTGGCCTCGTAGCCTAGGGTTGAGGCTAGTATGGCTAGCTTGGCGGCTGGGTCTAGGCCGTGTGTGTCCACCCTAGGGTCTGGCTCTGCTAGCTGGTCCTCTATCGCCTTTTCCACAGCGCTCTGGTAGTCCATCCCATTCTTGACCAGTGTTATGAGGTAGTTTGTGGTAGAGTTTAGCACTGCCTCTATCTCCTCTACCTCCCTGCCCCTAAGTCCCCTGGCCATGTCTATGGCTGGTATCCCTGCCGCCACTGTTGCCCTGTAGCCTATGTATACCCCCATGCTCCTTGCTCTCTTCATTGTATCCCTGTACCACTTCGCGAGGACTGTCTTGTCGGCGGTGATTATGCTTACCCCCTCATCTATGAGCCTATAGTATATGCTCCTGTTGGGCTCACCTGTCTGGTAGCTTGGTGGTATTGTTATCATGGCGACTTCAGCTCCAGCCTTGACTGCTGCCTCAACGGGGTCCACGCCCTCTACTAGCCTGGGGTGCTCGTGTAGCTTCCCCCCTCTCCTGGCTAGCCCTATTACAGTCTCGGGATCTACGCCGACTAGCGAGCCTCTGCTACTTGATACCGATACTATTGTAGCCCCCAGCTTGCCTAGTTCCAGCGCCACGTGCCTGCCAACGTTGCCGAACCCTATTAGGGCTACTTTGACCCTAGCCTTCATCCTAGTCCACGCTCAACACTAGGCACAGGTGCTAGTGCAGGTATATTAGGTTATACACACTCTGAGTAGCTATACAATGTTAGAAAAAGAATCCTCTAGTATTATGATTATTCAAATCTTCTATTATTATGTTATTATGAACATTAGCAGGTGTGGGGTGTATTA
>WAKG01000011.1 GCA_015523445.1 Desulfurococcales archaeon
ACCAGCTCCGCCCCCTGCCAGGAACCCGGCTATGAAGCCGGCTGCTAGAGAGCCAAAGATGGGTATGGGACTCAGCACGATCATGGCCAGGAATCCGATAAAAACTGCAAATAGCAAGCCCTAGGCACCCGCGCTCGGAGAAGAGATACCTATAGTTTATAAGCAGGATGCAGTGTATAGAGCCATATTATAGTCTCATATTGATAAGCCCGTACACAGCCATACCCAACTGCGGGAGTGGCGTTTTGGCCGCCGAGGGATACGGGAGACTGGAGGCCTATCTAAGAGCCGCCGAGGAGCTAGGATACGTAGCCCACTTGGAGAGGGCCCTCGAGGGCAGGCCAGGAGTAAGGGATATTGTAGAGCTATACAAGGCCCCCCTCTGGCTCCTAGGCGGGATTGCTAGGGCTATAACAGATGGGATCACGGGCAGGAGAGTCGGGTACATAGTTAACATGATAATGAACTACACCAATATATGCGTGGTCGGATGCACTTTCTGCAGCTTCTACCGTAAGCCTGGGGCCCCCGACGCGTATAAGCTGGAGGCCCGGGAGGCAGCTGGCAGAGTTGTGGATGCATGGAGAAGGTTCAGGATAAGGCAGGTACTATTCCAGGGGGGCGTGGACCCGGGCATACCGATAGAGTACTATGAGGAGGCATTCAGAATCATAAAGGAGGAGACCCGGGGAGAGGTTGCTATACACGGCCTCAGCGTGGTGGAGCTGGAGTGGCTGGCTAGGGTTAACAGGATGAGCCTTAGGGAGCTACTGGCCAGGCTGATAGAGGCTGGCCTAGACAGCGTGCCAGGCGCGGGGGCAGAGATACTGAGCGATAGGGTAAGAAAGCTAATATCACCCATAAAGAGCAGCGCAGACACCTGGATAACGACTATGGAGACAATAATGGACATGGGGATCCCGATAAGCACCACCATGATGTACGGTCACCTAGAGACGCTGGAGGAGAGGGCAAGGCACCTCCTCAGCCTACTAGACCTCCAGAGGAGGAAGAAGAGGATAATGTCGTTCATAACATGGAACTTCGAGCCGGGCAAGAGCCCCCTGGGCGAGAGTGTTCCATACCCAGCTGGAGGAACGGAGACTCTGAGGAACATAGCGGTGGCGAGGATAGTCTTCCGGGGAGAGATCAGGTGGATCCAGGCAGGGTGGCTAACAGCAGGAGTCCCGCTAGGCCAGGCAAGCCTTGAGTACGGGGCAAACGACTGGGGCGGGACCCTATACGGGGAGAAGGTCCTACCCGAGGCGGGAGTACCTCTGCCAACACTGGTTAGGGGTAGGATAGAGAGGCTCATAAGGGATGCAGGCTACGAGCCGGTGGAGAGGGATAACTGGTACAGGCCGATAGCCAAGGCGGCGGTGGGTGCATAGCCTTGGAGCCACCCAGGTGGCTTGAGGACCTAGCTAGCGAGGCAGGGGTGATCGGGCTAGAGAGGGCCATCCACGGAGACGACCTGAGTATAAGGGACGTGGAGGAGATGCTCAGAGAAGCTCCGCTCCACGTGTTAGCAGCGGCCGCAGACTACTATGCCAGGAAGGTCAAGAATGGCGTGGGAAGCTACATAGTAAACCTGTATCTAGCCTACACAAACGTCTGCGTCACCAGGTGCACCTTCTGCGACTTCTACGTGCCCCCAGAGAGGAGGAGCAAGGGCTACCTCCACCCCCCGGAGAGGCTGGGCAAAGTAGCCGGACTGGCGTATAACAGGCTGGGGGTGAGGGAGATCCACATGGTCGGGGGTAACGATCCCGAGCTCCCCATGGAGTACTACGAGGAGGCTGTTAAGAGGATCAAGGAGGCCGCTCCCGGGGCAGTGCTCAAGGCGTTCACAGCAGAGGAGATAGGGTTCATAGCAAAGGCCACCGGTAACAGCGTGAGGGAGGTCCTAGACAGGCTGATCGCTGCGGGGCTAGACGCTATGCCGGGGGGAGGGGCTGAGATACTGAGCGAGGATGTGAGGAGGAGGATAGCCCCCCTGAAGATAAGTAGTGACGAGTTCCTGGAGATACACAGGATAGCACATAAGATGGGGCTCAAGAGCAACATTACAATGCTGTACGCTCACATAGAGGACCCGGTCCACGTAGCGGAGCATATAGTCAGGGTGAGGAAGCTCCAAGAGGAGACCGGGGGCTTCATAAGCTTCATACCACTCCGCTTCAACCCCGGGAAGACCCCCCTCTCGAGGCACCCAGACTACAGGAAGAGGGGGGACCGGGGAGGCCTCTACGACCTCAGGATAGTAGCGGTCGCCAGGCTAGCTCTCCTAGGCAGGATAGATAACATTATGGCATACTGGATCAGCATGGGAGAGAAGCTCGCCCAGGCCGCCCTCAGCCACGGGGCCAACGATATAGGAGGCACATTCTACAACGAGTCGGTGATAAGCAAGGCCTCTAGGCTGGAGAAGAGGAAGGGTATGAAGCCATCCAGGCTGGCATACCACCTTACAGTAGCGGGCTGGAAGGCAATGGAGAGGGACACTTTCTACAACTACTATCAGCTCCGAGGGGAGGTGCCAAGACATCCATGGATGCACACTATATAGCCCCACCCCACAGCTATGCCAGGCCAATGTGGAGGGGGCTAAGGAGGATCGGGATACAACCCATAGCGATGCCTCCACCCCTAGCGGCGAGGGAGATACAGTCCAAGCCAGGAACCCCGGGGCTGGCCCCTATAGCCCTTTCCGAGATGGCCAGGATATGCCCGGGCCCGATGGTCTACACTAGGGGCGAGGCAATGAGCGTGATCATAGC
>WAKG01000012.1 GCA_015523445.1 Desulfurococcales archaeon
CACGCTAACCGCCCTAGAGAATGTGGTGCTATCCATGGAGCTCGCCGGGACGCCGGGGGATAGGAGGGCTAGAGCTAGGGAGCTACTAGAATTCGTTGGGCTTAGGGGCAAGGAGGATAAGTATCCCCCGGAGCTAAGCGGCGGGGAGCAGCAGAGGGTGGCCCTAGCCAGGGCTTTGGCCCACAATCCCCCACTGGTTCTGGCAGATGAGCCCACGGCTAACCTGGATTATGAGAATAAGGTTAGGGTCGTAAAGCTCCTGAGGGAGGCTGCCAGCAACGGGAGGACTGTAGTCTTCGCCACCCACGACCCCGAGCTGGCACGGGGGGCGGATAGGGTTATCAGGATCCTGGATGGGAGGGTTGTAGAGGCATGAAGATCGCCAGGGCGGGTCTAAGGCTTGTCTATAAGAAGAGGCTGGAGACCATAGTTCTAGTAATCCTAGTCGTGCTGGTAGTATTCCAGCATGGCTTCCTAGAGCTAACCCGGTACAATGTGGGGTATCACATATACGGCCAGCTAAGGGACGAGATGGGAGACCTAGCGCTCATAGTTCCCGAGGCGGATGCAGGCAAGGCTACGAGGCTGCTCGAGGACCTAGGGGCCTCGAGGGTGGAGGCAAGCACCTTCTACCTAGTCAAGCTTAGCATAGGGAACAAGACAATGCTAGCCCCCCTCATAACCCTGGAAGAGCTGGAGAGGTTCTCAGCAATAGCAGCCCTCAAGGCCGGGACCCCGCCCGGGGGCCCCGGGGAGGCCGGGATCTACACAGTGGTAGCATCAGGAGCCCGGGGCATGAGCCTGGACTGGATCGAGCCAGGTATGGAAGCCAGCGTAGAGGCATATACTCCCAGGGGCCCACTTAGTATGAGCCTCACCGTAACTGGCGTGTATAAGGGGTTCTCGTGGGTTGCAGGTTATCCCTACGCAGTTGTGCTGCCAAGCCTTCCAGACGCCTTGGAGGGTCAGGGTATAGTTGTGGCCTCGGCATGGCTGGATCAGGGGGATCCTGAAGCGGCTGCAGAGGGCCTAGCCTCCCAGGCCAAGGAGCATGGTATACCCGTGTATGGAATCCTGGTTAACACTCCGGAGAAGAACCCGATAGTGATGCTTGTTAAGAGCGCCTTCAACCTGCTCAGCATACCTGCATCAATAATGCTCGCCTTCGCATTCATACTGCCCGCTGCAGCTGGTACAGTCTCCGTGTTTAGGGATCTGAGGAGTCTTGCCGTTCTGAGGGCCATGGGTGCTGGAGTGGCGGAACTATCGCTCTACTATACCCTTCCATGGATCGTTAGGGGGCTTCTCGGGGCCGTTATAGCTACGATACTACTGGCCCTGTATTCTGATGATGTCTACTTTAGTATATTCGTGGGCGACTCCGATATAGCCCGGGCGATGGCTGAGGCCTACGGCTTCAAGCTAGACCCTGCCACGCTGCTGAGGGCATCCCTCATAGCGCTGGCAATGGTGGTGGCCGGAGGCCTGGTGCCCCTAGCCGCGGCCTCCAGGGTGAGGATGGTTGAGGTCCTTAGGAGCGGGGAGGTGCCTCTAGCCTGGATACCGCCCCGCATAGCATTGCCTGGGCCACTCCAGCTGAGGAGCTCGTTGAGGGACCTGATTGCTAGGTGGTGGAAGCTAGTAGGCATGGTTCTGGCCCTAGGCCTACTGTGGAGCGTCTCTACAGCCCTAGAGATGGAGACTGGCAGCCTAGACTCTATAGTCGAGTTCATACAGAACGAGTACCCGGTGGATGTCTATGCGGGTTTCATATCGCTAGCATCTCAGCCTCCAGAGCCTGTTGCAGGCACGATCCAGGGGCTGATAGCTAGCGATTCCAGGGTCTTGGCATACACGTTGTACTATAGCGAGTCTACAGTCACTGATCTACCTGGAGGCTATGGAAGAGTTTTTATGATGTATATTACAGTACTCGGTGGAGACCCCGAGGTAGGGTTCCCCTTGGAGGATGGTAGATATCCCCAGCGAGCTGGGGAAACCGTGATCTCGAAGTATATGGCCAGCTACCTCGGCGTGGGTCTAGGAGATAAGATAACTCTAGACTCGCCTACTGGAGGCAATATTGAGCTAACAATAGTCGGCCTGAGCGTATCCATGATCAACAATGGTTTCCACGCCCTAGTAGTCCCCGGCTCCGGGATTTTCCAGGCCGATCCCGGCCTGAGGGAGGTAGTTGTCATGGCGGATCTTGTAGATGGCGTGGATCCGGGGGAGTATGCTAGGGAGCTGAAGGAGGCCAGGCTACCCCCCTACATAACTGCTACCCAAGTCTTCATCCGGGACGACGTGGTGGATTCGCTCAACACGATGACATCCATGGTCAGGGTGTTCTACTCGGGCATAGCGATACTGACGGCGATAGCTGCTGGAATAGCGCTTAGCGGAGTACTACTTGTAGACGCCTCGGCGAGAGCCCGGGAGCACGGTGTCCTACTAGCCATTGGCTCGGGTAGAAGGCATATACTCCTAGGCTACATAGCCCAGGCCCTAGCCTCGTTCCTAATAGCGGCGCCCCTAGCACTAGCCCTAGGATACCTAACAGCCCTCGCCACCGCCAGGGGCACCGCTCTAGCCCTAGGATACGTACCTCCAACCCCAAGGATAAGCGCGCTGGCCAGCAGCCTACTATGGATATCACTAATAGTATCCCTGGCCCTCGCACTGGCGGCTGTACTACTCCACCTCAGGAGGCTGAGGCTCGCCGAGGTCCTCAGGGAATAGGCTACCGTCCAGGAGCATCTTGTCAATGTAGATGATGTGGACTCTCCTCACCCTCCCCCTCCAGTCAAAGGTGACACCCTCCATCTCGAGCAGCCTCCTCTTAACCCTAGGCCCACCCATACTATAGCCACCCAGGCTACCATCACTCCTAACAACCCGATGACATGGCACCACAACGGGATCCGGATTCATCGCCATCAGCTGACCGACCACCCTCGGAGACGTCCCCAGCACCTTTGCTAGGCTAGAGTACGTTGTTACCCTGCCCGGGGATACTAGCTGGAGAAGGGTGTAGGCTATGGGAGCCAGCTCCCTCAGTCCCCCCATACAGCGTGCACCCGCTAGGAGTGTTAGTGCCCGGCCCCGGCTTGGGGGCCCTGCGGGGCCTCTCGGACCCCACTGGGCGCCCCAACGCAGCCGGCTTAACTTCCGGGTTCGAAATGAGTCCGGGTGTTGCCCGGCTGCTCTGGCCGGGCCGGGCGTGTTGATCCCCGGCTCCCAGGGGGTATTTATGTTTTACTCGTGAATTGCTATGAGCATGCCTGCGGGGGTGGGTATGATTAGGGATCTCCAGGGG
>WAKG01000013.1 GCA_015523445.1 Desulfurococcales archaeon
TGCTAGGCATCGTGCTAGCCACAATACTCGCTGGGGTGATAGCAACCCCTGTGTGGAGGCACCTAGCCACCCTAGGCCCCTGGGGAGCTAGCCTTAGGCCCATGATAAGCTTCACTCTAGGCTTCCCCCCGGCCTACCTCCCCACACCCCTCCTAGGTGGCTGGTATGGAGGGGTTGCCTGGTACCCCGGCCTCGAGGCCTCCCTGGCACTAACAGGCTTCCTAGCAGGCCCTACACCCTACTGAACCCTCCTGGCCGGGGCTGGCTTATCCATGCTGGCTACATACCTCATGCCACTATTGCTAGAGCACTATCGGGGGAATGGCCTCGGGGCTACTCCTCCTAGTGTACCTCGCAACAGGTAGCACTGCTATGAGGAGGGTTGCTAGAGTGTCCGATGAGGCGGGGTGATGGATAAGGACCTACCCGGGCCGGGGGAACCGGATAGGGTGCTCGTGAACCCGAAGAGGTTCATGATAGCGACGATACTCTACCTGAGGGACCCCACAGCCATTGGAACCCCTCTAGAGGATGCTAGACATGCCATGGAGAGATCTGGATAGGCGGTTGAGGACCTTAAGGAGCCACGGGTATGTGAGGATCAAGAAGGTCCCAACCCGTGAGGGCTTGAGATTGCTGACGGAGCTGGGTAGGGAGAGGGATGAGGAGACGTAGCAGCAGGGGCCCCGGGTAACGCTTTTAATACGCAATATAGTAATGTATATATTGTTAGGACCTGGATGGCCACGGTGGTGGGGTATGGCCAGAGTCCTGATCATAGGCGGCGACGCGGTCGAAGCCCTAGAGATATTCTACCCCTACATGAGGCTAAAGGAGGAGGGCTGGAGGGTAGACGTGGCGGCCCCAACGAGGAAGCCCCTAAACACCGTGGTCCACGACTTCGAGGAGGGATGGGAGACCTACACTGAGAAGCCGGGCTACAGGTTCCCCTGGACCACGAAGGCCCTCAAGGACGTGGACCCGGAGAAGTATGACGGTCTAGTAATACCCGGGGGCAGGATGCCGGAGTATGTCAGGATCCAAGCCGGGGAGGATGTAGGGAGGATCGTGAAGCACTTCATGGAGAATGGCAAGCCAGTAGCAGCTATATGCCACGGCCCCCAGATACTAGCCGCCTTCGGCCTACTCAAGGGCAGGAAGCTCACCAGCTACATAGCGGTGAAGCCTGAGGTAGTGAACGCCGGGGCGGAGTGGGTCGATGAGGAGGTTGTGGTGGACGGCAACCTAGTCACATCTAGGGCGTGGCCAGACAACCCGGCCTGGATGAGAGAGTTCATAAAGCTCGTCAAGAAGTACAAGGGGGAGGCCTAGAGGCCCCCGGCATCAAGCACCTCCTGGGCAGCCCCCAGCGAGGCCCCCATTTTTACCTGGTACCCAAGCCTAGCCAGGCTCCTCTCCAGCGCCGCTAGCACCGCTACTACGTAGCCTGGGCTAGCCTCCCCCATGTGGCCTATCCTGAATATCCTCCCCTTCAACACGCCGAGACCCCCGGCGAGCTCCACACCCCTCCTCCTAGCCTCAGCGTAGAGGCGGGGCCACTCCACCCCCTCTGGGAGGTGGATTGCTGTGACTGTATCGGCCCTCCATCCCTCCTTGGCCACTAGCTCTAGGCCCAGCGCCTCCACACCGGCCCTGACGGCCTCCGCTAGGACCTGGTGCCTCCTAGCCCTGGCATCCACCCCCTCCCTGTGGATCCTCTTGAGCGAGGCGTGGAGGCTCCTCACCAGTGTGACGGCTGGAGTTATGTAGTAGTTCCGGGTGGACTCCATCTCCTTTAGTAGCTTGGGTATGTTGAAGTAGAGGCTGGAGTCCCCAGCAGGCTCCAGGCCGCTCCTGTAGGCTACTATACCTAGGCCTGGCGGGGTGGAGAGGGCCTTCTGGCTCCCCGTGAACACTATGTCAACCCCCCAGTTGTCAACATCTATCATCATGCCCCCGGCACTCGCCACTGCATCAACTACTGTGAGGGCCCCCATCTTCCTGGCTGTGGAGGCCAGCTCCCTCAGAGGGTTGGCCACGCTCGTCGAGGTATCAACGTGCTGGAACATGACCACGTCATAGCCTTCGCCTAGTAGGTCCTCGAGCATGGAGCCGGTGAAGCCCTCCCCCAGGGGAGCCTCGACACTAGTGACCACGCCTCCCAGGAGGCGGGCCCCCTCCTCGAGGTACCCGCCGAAGTGGCCAGTCTTAAGGACAAGCACCCTCCGGCCCCTAACCCCCGCCATCCTCAGGGCTAGTTCCATAGCAGCGGTGCCACTACCAGGGATAAGCACAACCCCGCCAGAGTTGAATAGCCTCCTAAGCATATCCAGGGTCTCAGCGTGAATCTCCTCGAACTCGGGGGATACATGGTTCAGCACGGGCCGGGCAGACTCCAGTAGGACCCCCACCTCCACCGGGGTGGGGCCGGGAGTGGCTAGTATATCGTCTAGGACCACGAGCACCACCCAGGTATGGATCCCCCTAGATGCAAGGCTTTAACTTGATATGCCCACACTAGTGGGTGGTGATGTATTATGGATGATGAGAGGGCTGAGACAATGGACTGGGAGGGCCCCGCCTCCTACAAGGAGTGTGGCGGCGGGAAGAAGAGGAAGCAAGATTGACACTTATATTCCCCTCGGGGTCCCAGGTGTTGAGTGCGAGGTGTATGATGGGGATGGCAGCCGTACCCCACCCGACTAATGCGGTCCTGATCGGTAGGAAGCCCGTCATGAACTACGTGCTCGCAGCCCTGAGGCTCTTCAACCAGGAGGGAGTTGAGGAGGTAGTGGTTAGGGCCAGGGGCAGGAACGTGTGCAAGGCTGTGGATACAGTGGAGACGCTGAGGAACATGTTCCTCAAGGACCTCAAGGTGAAGTCAATAAACATCTATAGCGAGGAGGTAGTGGACGAGCAGGGCAAGAAGAGGAGGGTCTCCAGCATAGAGATAGTAGTGGCTAGGTGACCCACAAATATTCTTGTCCACAGGATCCAAACCATCCCCCACAAAGGGGGCATACACTCATAACCCTCCACACACCCACCACATACAATACCCGGGGGGCCGCCCGGCTTGGAGCTAACAGAGTTCATAGCCAAGTACGGTGAACGAGGCTACCTGGTACTCAGGGCTATAATAGAGGAGGCAGACTCCAACTGGGGCGGCCCCGGGCTGGGAGACTTCAGCTACAAGGGGATTAGGAACAGGCTAAGGAGCTACGGGGTAGAATACAACCCGGCCCCCCTACTATCCAAGCTAGAGAAGGAGTATGGAGTGATAGAGACAACTTACCACTCCACAAGCCAGCACTGGTGGAAGATCCTAGACAGGGAGGCCATAATAGGGGCCCTCAGGAGGCACGAGGGGCTCCCGCCGGCGGAGGAGGGAGACGACACCCGGGCCAGGCTACTCAGGATACAGTTCTACAGCCTAGAGCCCGACAGGATGCTGGAGACACTGAAGAGGCTGGCCCGGGGAAGGAGGATGAGCGACGCCGACAGGAGGAGGCTGAGGAGGATAGTATTCGAGGACCTACCCCTCCTAGTCAAGTTCCTCGAGGAGGCTGAGGGCGAGTATGAGGACCTACTCTCTAGGGAGATAGCGCTGGCCCACGCCATACTAGAGGCTGCCGAGAGGCTCGTGGCCCCCGCTGGGGGCCGGGGGGCGCCCCGCCTTAGAGGCGTGGGAGAGCCTCTCGAATATCGCGGCGAAGCTGGCCTTAAGGACCTCTAGGTTATCGTAGCTCCTCCTGGCCTCCAGGGCCTCCTCCCTGGTCATGGAGCGGGCCATCCTCTCCATGTTCACGGTGGCCCTAATCGCCTCGTCCACGATCGTTATACTAGCAGTCTGGGCGGTCCTGCTGAACGGGTTCAAGTCTATCGCCGACACTACCTTCCCAGCCCTAACCAGCGCCTCCGTCCTATCCCCGTCCTCGATCGCTAGGAGGACAAAGTCGGCGCTGGCTATACCATCCCTACAAGTAATCCCCCGGGGACTCTCCAGCCCGGGTATGTGGGTCTTCTCGCAGTCCCAGGGGAGGAGGTTTGGAACCCCCACCTCGTCCAGGTACCTCCATATCCTCTTAACCCTCTCCTCCGTCCTGTAGAAGAGGTTCACCTCAACCATAGCCCCAGTAGCCTCGGCGAGGCCCCTGATCTCCCTAGCCGCTAGGGCTGCGTAGTTGCCGTTAACCGAGATTACTGGTCTCCTAGCGGTGAGTAGCCATGCAACCGTGGCCCTCTCCGCCTCGAGGGCGAAGGGATGGGAGACCTCGCCGAGGAGGTAGTCGAAGGCCTCTCCACGTCCATGGGCTATGAGGCCCTCGGGCACGACAAGGCCCCTCTTGAAGCCCTCTACTAGGCGCTCCCTTATCATGAGGCTCCTGTACCTGGGATGGCTCCTCGGTATCCGGGTCACGTGCAGGCACCGATGCAGAGGGGGCCCCGGGCGGGTTGAAGAATCCTAGCCCTTACTCCCAGAGCCTCCAGACGGCTCGCTGCGTCCCCTAGCCTATCCTCCTCTACGAGCACTACTGCTACCCTCTTCTTGAAGTAGTAGCCTATCAGCCCCGGGGTGTTGTGGAGCTCTCTCCAGCGGGGGAATACCTTCTGGGCCCCTATATCCAGGGTGAAGGCTTGAGACTCCTCTATGAACACCTCTAGGCTTGGCTCATCGAGTATCCTAGCTAGCCTCCTCCACGCTGTATCCCTGTAGGCTGATGCCTCCTTGATCAGCTCCCTAGTATGCCTACTACCAACATTGAAGGATAGGATCCCGATCCCCGGGGGGAGGGGTATGCAATCAGCCTCCCCCATACCTGGGGGGCCATGCCTCCTCCTTAGGACTATCCCTACGCCGCATGAGATCGCTAGTACATCCCCTAGCCCTGTGGATTCTAGGACCTCAGCCACGTGGGCGGCCCTAAATACCCTGTATAATGGTATGCTCCGGGCCTGGGCTAGGGCTAGACCCGCGGCCAGGGATGTGGAGGCGCTTACAGAGTACCCGGCGCCTGGTGGGAGGGGGTCCCATACCGCTATCGGGGGATCCCCGCTCCAGCCCAGTATCTCGAGGGTTCTCCTAGCCGTAGTGGTGGGTATCTCGCCTTCCTCCCCCGTGCAGGCTCTGGCGGAGGGCTCTACTGCTAGGCCTGCCCCTATGGAGCCCTGCATCTCGGGGGGTCCCTGGGTATATGGTATGAATATCGATGTTATGTGGTGTGGTGTGGATGCGCAGCTCATCCTACCCTTCCCTTTGTGTTGGCCAGCATCATCTCCTTGATCGGGTCTAGGCTGGGTGCTGGCGGGGGGTTCCTCTTATGCTCAGATGCCCTATGCATCTCCATGACCCTATCAACTACCTCCCTAGGCACGCCGGTGGCCTCGACTGTTTCCTCTGGGCTGAGGCCTAGGTCGAATATGCTGAATAACACGAGGTCTACCTGGTCGTAGGTGACCCCCAGCTCGCCCTCAGCAGTCTGACCCCTCCATAGCCTGGGGCTGCTGGGCTTGTATGCAATCCTCTCCGGCACCCCTAGGGCTGCTGCTAGCCTCCTTACTTGGCTCTTGTAGAGGACTCCTATTGGCAGTATATCAACTGCTCCATCGCCGTACTTGGTGAAGTATCCTATGAGTATCTCGCTCCTGTCCCCGGTGCCCGCCACCATGTAGCCCAGCTTGTTCGCGTAGTAGTATAGTAGGCTCATCCTTATCCTCGCCCTAAGGTTGCCCACCGGCACCCTGTCAGGGCCCTCCTCGGCCTCGTATATGGGTAGGGAGGATTTGTAGACGTCTACTATGGGAGCTATGTCTACCACGTGGAACTCCACGCCTAGCCCCCTGAGGAGCCCTATCGCATCGTCGATGTCCTCCTTAGGGGTGACTGTGGAGTCAGGCATCACAAGCCCCATAACCCTCCTAGGCCCGAGGGCTCTTGTCGATAGGTAGAGGGTGGTAGCTGAGTCCACACCACCGCTAACGCCGACAACCACACCCTTGACGTCCGCCTCCTCCACACTCCCCCTTATGAACGACTCTAGGATTCCGGTGACCCTATCATAGTCCAGGTTTACCACGTGGTCTAGCGTGACCCTAGCCAAACACCGCCACCCCCGCATAATCTCAGGCCATTCCATTATACTCTAGACAAATAAAGAGTTGCTCCTACTCCCTCCTCCACACCATGGCCGGAGGCCTTACCCTGCGCCCCGCCACCAGGCTCATAGCTAGGAGGGCGGCCAGCACGGCTAGGTAAGGAGCCATATCAGCTAAGGCCTCGTTAACACCGTATGCCGCCAGGAGTGTTCTAGAGGCGAGTAGGGCTCCAGTTAATAGCGATGCAAGTAGCACCCCGGCGGGGCTCCAGTAGCCCAGTATGACTAGGCCCAGCGCTATCCATCCCCACCCGGCTGTGATGCCAGAGTACCACCTACCATTGTGGAGGGCAAGAGCCATATATGCACCAGCCACCCCGGCTAGGAAAGCCGCAGCAACCGCTAGGCCGCCCTGGATCAGGGGCACCCTGAGCCCGCGGGCCACTGCATACTCCTCCGACTCGCCCATAGCCCTGATCTCAACGCCCAGCCAGCTCCTATAGAGGAGGACCATGGCTCCGGCAGCCAGGGCTAGGGTGGAGGCTGCTATAGGGTCCCTGGGGCTCCCATCAAGCGGCGGGGCCGGGGCCCCCCCAGTGGCCGACCCTACAAGGTCTGCCAAGGCGGTGCCGGCGAAGAATAGCGCCAGCCCGGCCACGATCTGGTCTGCACCCATAAGTATAACGGGAACTACATATAGTAGGCTTAGCATAGCAGCCGCTATGCCGCTGCCCAGAAGGGCTAGGTAGGGACTGCCTAGGTGTATCCCTGCCAATACTCCTACTGCCGCGCCGATAGCCATGAGGCCCTCCACGCCCAGGTTAACCCTGCCGCTCCTCTCGAGGAGGGCCTCCCCTATCCCCGCTAGGGCTAGGGGGACAGCGTTTGCTAGGGCAGCCGTGACTAGGCTTGCTAGCTCGACCATCCCCTGCCACCCCTAGAGACTAGTGTCACCGTGCCTAGCACTGCTAGGGCCTGGACTAGGAGGGCCATGCTGCCTGGGACGCCCTGAGGCTGTAGTAGGAAGCCTGCCGTTGCTAGTGTTGAGAAGAGTAGGGCCGCCCCGAGGGCCCCTATGGGGCTCTTGAGGCCTAGCCATGCAGCCAGCACGCCCATATAGCCATAGCCCGGAGTAACGCTCATTGCAGTGAAGCCTCGCTGGAATCCGGTTAGCATTAGGAAGCCTGCCAGGCCGCTGGCGGCTCCGGAGGCGAGGGCTGCCTGGAGTATGATCCTCCTGTCTGTGGATAGGTAGGTCCTAGCCATCCTGGGTGCCGTGCCGTAGGCCTGCATAGCAGCCCCGGGCATTGTGTATCGTAGGAACGACTCCATCCCTACCGCTGCTAGCACGGCTATCCCTAGGGCTAGAGGCGCCGCTAGGACCTTATCCTCGCCTATGAACCTGGTCTGGGTGAACGCCCCCTCCCTCAGGCTGGTGGAGACTAGATAGTTTACGGTGGAGAGAGCTATATAGTTGAGCATGAGGCTGGAGAGGACCTCGTTAACCCCTGCATAGGCCCTGAGCAGCCCAGGTATGAGGCCCCATAACGCTCCCACGCTTAAGGCGGCGAGTAGAGGCCCGGGGCCGCCTACGCCTAGGTAGGAGATCACGTAGAGGCTCGCCAGGCTGGCTAGGAGCATCTGGCCCTCCGAGCCTATCGTTATGAAGCCAGCCCGGTAGGCTAGGGCCAGCCCCGAGCCAGCCACTGCTATGGGGGCGGCTAGCCTAACAACGTTCTCCAGTAGCCCGGGGCTAGTGATGACAGCTGCTAGGGAGCGGGGTAGTGCTAGGGGGCCTGGCTGTGTTACCAGCAGGCCGATCATCCCGGCTAACAGGCCTAGGGCTATACCTGCAGCTACAGCGCCTAGCCTCCCCATGCGCTGTCACCCCATGGTCATTGCCCTGCCTATCGCCTCCACGTCATAGGGTGGCGTGAACTCCCCGGTTAACGTGCCTCTGCTCAAAACCACGATCCTACTCGAGACACGGGCTAGGAGATCTAGATCCTCATCAATCAGCAGCACTCCTGCTCCCCGAGCCGCTGTCTCGAGGAGCATTGACTCTACCATGGAGGCTCCATTATAGTCTAGCCCCGCCGCCGGGTTCATAGCCACTACAACCCGGGGCCCAGCTGCTAGCTCCCTTCCGACTACAAGCCTCTGTATATTCCCTCCACTCAGCGTCTCCACCGGCTGGTCCAGCCCTGACGTCTTGACTCTTGCCTCTCTAACAACCTTGCCTGCCAGCATCTTTGCATAACTCCTTCTTAGTAGTAGGGGTGAGCCATTCCTGGCTAGTAGTGGTAGTGCAGTGTTGAGGCATACACTGAGGCCCGGGGCCACCGCCCATCCCAGCCTCTCCTCGGGCACTACTGCTAGGCCCATCCTCATCCTGGCCTGGGGCGGCAGACCCCCGATGTCTATACCGTTAAGTAGTATCTTGCCCCTCCTGGGCTTGGTTAGGCCTACTATAGCCTCCACAAGCTCTCTCTGCCCGTTGCCAGCGATCCCCGCTACACCCAGTACCTCGCCAGCCCTCACCTTGAGGCTCACGCCCCTGATGGCCCAGCCGCCGTGGGGTGAGGGTACCCATAGGTCCTCGACCCTCAGGACCTCACCTCCAGGCCGGGTGGAGGCTGGCTTGGGCCTCCCGGGTATCCTGCCGAACATGGCCGCTAGGACCTTATCCCTCGACGCCTCCTCCCTGTCCAGCGTGGCTACCAGCCTGCCGCGCCTCATGACTAGGACCTTATCCGCCACAGCCAGGGCCTCCTCTATCCTGTGGGTTATGTATACTATAGCCCGGCCCTCCCCGGCTAGCCTCCTGGCTAGGGATACCAGGGTATCCACCTCGCCTGGGGTCATGTGGGTTGATGGCTCGTCTAGGAAGAGTACCCTCCTACCTACCAGGATCCCCTTGAGTACCTCGACCCTCTGCCTCTCTCCTACACCCAGGCCCTCAATCCTGGCGTCGGGATCAACTGTTAGGCCGTACCTGGCCGAGGCATCCCTTATGAGCCTCCTAGCCCCCTCCCTGCTAACTTTAATACCCGCCATCCTCAGGGCGAGCCCTATATCCTCCAGTACTGTGAGGTTTGGGAATAGTGTGGGGTGTTGGGGGACCATGTATACGCCAGCCCGCTGGGCCTGGAGGGGGCTCGATGGTGCCGGGCCTCGTCCTAGCCTTATCATCCCGCGGGTGGGTTTCTCCACGCCAGATAGTATCTTCACTAGCGTAGTCTTTCCGGCCCCGTTCTCGCCTAGCAGGGCATATACCTGGCCGGGGTAGAGCTCAACGTCTACCCCTCTATTCGCCTCGACGCCATTGGGATAAACCTTCCATATACCCCTAGCCTCTAGGAGGGGCTCCAATGCACCTCCTCCCAGCTTGCTTATATCCTCTGCACAGACTCGTGGAACCAGTTCATGTACCACAGGCTGTCCCTGCCCAGCCTGGCTCCCTCCTCTACCTTCAGCTTCACCTCCTCCTGTGGCCTGCCCTGCTCGTCGATCTGGTAGCCCCTAAGGGGGCCTGTGAAGGGCTCGTATAGTAGCTCCTTCATGTCCTCGTATAGCCTTATGATCTCCTCGAGGACCCTGGGGGGTATGGCTTCCCTGTTTAGGGGTGCCAGATACACTGCTCCCTCCGGGCTCCCCGCCCTGCTGGACTCGGGGCTCCTCCACCTTATGGGCACGTAGTCCCCGAGCCTAGCCCATATATCCACCTTTGTGTAGCCACCCGTGGCCTGTGCTGCTAGGAGGGTGTAGTATATGGGGCTCCAGTCTGATATCTGGCCTGTTAGGTGACTCCTCAGCTCCCTCCCCTGGCTCTTGTAGTACTGGGTCATGTCGCTGTAGTGGCTGAAGCTGTAGACCTTGGAGCCCTCGCTCCAGTACTCCTCCGCTGCCTCTATGGTGGCTGTGGAGTCCTCTGTGTAGGATAGCACGTCCACGCCGTATTGATCGACTAGGGTTTGGGCCGCCGCCCTAGCCTTGTCGGGGGCGAACCAGCTGTTGAGGGGCGGGGTTACTAGGACCTCCACCTGAGAGCCGTTACCGCACTTACCAGCTATCTTGGCCCCGTGGATTGCCCCGATTGCAAACGCGTTTATGTGCCTGACAACCTCTGGTATGAGGAAGGCTGGTATGTAGCCTAGCCTGCACGATTCCGTCACGGCGCCTGCGGCGACGCCGTTGAGGTAGTATAGCTGGTAGAACTCTGCGAAGTATGTAGAGACGTTGGGGTGATCGCGGAACTCCTCCCAGGGACCGCTGCAGTGATAGAACTTGACCTCGGGGTACTGTGGGGCGAGCCTCTTGATCGCCTCCATGTAGCCGTAGCTAGTGGCGAACACTGCATCATAGCCGCCCTGGTCTAGCTGGGCCTTGATCACGTCGTACGCCTGGGTCTCTGGAACCTTCTCCAGGTGTACAGTCTCCACCCAGCTGTGCTGCGCGACCTTCTCCTTAGCGATATGGTGGGAGTGGGTCCACCCGTAGTCCCCTATGGGGCCCACGTAGATCCAGAGGGCCTTTAGCCTAACCTTTGCCCCTTCACTGTTACCACTGGCCTGGAGCGTGGTCTCTGCCTTGGAGCTTCCTAGGGCGTATCCTCCTATAGCCCCTATGGCTAGCCCTGCTACGAGGCCCGCGCCAGCCTTGAGGAAGTCCCTCCTGTCCACTTGTCCCACCGTGTTACTCCTTGTCGTGTATGATTCAGCTTTAAGCTTGATTGAAGGGTATTATCCAAGGAATATTGAAGTGTTCAAATCAAGACATTTATATGTATCTAAATATGTAAATCTGTATGTACCCTCCCAGGAACCAACCCTACAATGTAACGCAGAGAGATGCGCAATATGACGAGTATCCAAGGCGAGAAGGTCCTCGCAAAGCTAAGGCCCCCCAGCATTCGCCGGGGACATGGCCCTATGGATCTACACAATACTAACCACACTACTAGTATGGGCCTACAGGGTTAAACTAGCGGCACGGCTCGAGGATCTACCACTACTAGATAGGCTAGCCCCAGCCATGGTGGAGGGCTGGAATCCCCTAATCATCACAGCGATCTTAGTCATAGCTCCAGCCCTGCTCTACTCCGTCTTCAGGATTACATGGCGCCCCCTAGTCCAGGCCCTAGCCGTGGTCTCGCTACCATCACTAGCAGCATGGGAACTCGGCTACGAGCCCATACACGGCCTCCTAGGCCTCTTGGGGTAAAGTTGAAGTTGAAGAGTAGGCAGTATATCTACATTGTGACGGATAGGAGGATAAAGACCGTGTACAAGAGCCTATTCAGCGAGGTTGAGAGGGACATAGTCTACACCAGGCTCTCGGATGTAGTTGCGGAGAAGGGCCTCCTAGGCGAGATGCTAGGCTTCGGGAACGTCTACATAATAAGCCAGGCCAGCCCTGGGTATAGGCGCTGATATAGCTGGTATTGAAGTGGGGGCCGGTGGCTCCGCGGGCCCGGCTGGGGCAGGGGTAGCTGTGGGTGGTGGTAGAAGCGTCAGTGTGCCCCGGAGCAGGAGCCAGTATGTCCTCTACGGAGTCCCACACCCGGAGCGGGTTAGCAATTTCATGGTGGAGGCGCTTAAGGGTAGCGAGATCCTGGAGAAGATGGATGACGGCTAGCATTTGTAACGGTCAAAAGAGGTGCACTAACTTAACAGGCACGCCTGCACCACAACATTACCGGGTGGGGTAGGGTGGAGGTCCCGGTTATCCCGCCAGTGGAAGTCGAGGCCCAGACTGTGCCTGGAGCTGAGGGTGTGGCCCGTGCTAGGAGCCTCGAGGTAACGGTGTCAGAGCCCCCGGAGGTTGGTGGTACTGGCAGGGGCTTCACACCCCTAGAACTCTTCCTCCTAGGCCTGGCGTCCTGCGAGGTCTCCATGTTCAGGATGATAGCCAACCGTATGGGGGTACAGTATGGCAGGGTTACGGTTAGGGTTAGAGGTGTTTTCGAGATAGGTGTTGGCCTCAAAGAGGTGGCAATAAGGTATGTAGTGGAGGGTGCCGGGCCCGGCGTTGACAGGGTAGTTGAGAACGTTAGGAAGATGTGCCCTGTCTATAACACCCTGAGGCGTGCTGGGGTTGTGATCAGGGAGGAGATCCAGGGCTAGCCCCTCCTCCCCTCCCCAGCCAGTGTAAGTCCTATCCCAGCCAGCGTCACCCCCATAAACACCACGGTCTCCAGCCCCACGGTCTCCCCCAGCAACAGGGCAGCCAGTATCGTGGCCCCCACAGGCTCCCCCAGCACTGGCACAGTAGTGGCCAGGAGGCTGAGCCTCTTGAGGAGGTAGTTGAGCAGGGTATGTCCCCCCATCATGGGTAGGAGGGCCAGGAGTGCTAGGAGGGTCCAGGACCAGGCGCTGTACCCCCACAGCTCCACCCCGATCATTAGGCTTAGCATCGCGCTGACAAGGGCGGCTATAGTGTAGACTACGCCGGTGTATGCCAGGGTAGAGTACCTGGCCCTCAGCACCTTACCCACTATGAAGTAGACTCCAACACCAATCATGCCCCCGAAGGCTAGGAGGGGGCCCAGCATGCCGGTGGGCGAGCTCAGCCTCCCTCCGGTGGCCAGGAGCATAACCCCCACCATGGCTATGACAGCCCCCAGGTACTGGATTGGCGTATACCTCTCACCCAGAAGGAGCCTACCAGCAACCGCTAGGAGCGCCGGGTACGAGTCTACTATCGTAACACTCACAGCTACGCTCGTATAGGCCAAGCTGAGCATCCACAGGTCGAAGTGGAGGGCCAAGCCAACTCCAGCTACTAGCATCAAGGCCAGATCCCGGGCCCCAGGCCTGGGCCCCTCCCACCCTCTCAAGCTTAGGAGTGCCAGGGTTATCAACGCCGATATCGCGAGCC
>WAKG01000014.1 GCA_015523445.1 Desulfurococcales archaeon
CATTTGCTGAGTATCTCTGGGCCTCTCACCGCTATGAAGTTTGCCCCGCTCTCGGTGGCGGCGGCCTTGGCTAGTAGGGTCTTACCCGTGCCCGGAGGGCCGAAGAGCAATATACCCTTAGGCGGCTTAATACCCATCCTCGCGAAGGCCTGGGGGTACTTGAGCGGCCACTCAACCACCTCCCTTAGCTCCTGCTTAACCTGCTCAAGCCCACCAATATCCTCCCACTTAACCTCAGGCACCTCTACCTGTATCTCTCTCAGGCCGCTGGGCGTTATGTCCTTGAATGCGGATATGAAGTCCTCCATCTTCACTATCATCTTCTCTAGGACCTCCACCGGTATCTTTTCCTGCTCTATGTCGATCTCCGGGAGGTACCTCCTAAGTGCGTGCATCGCTGCCTCCCTGACTAGCGCTGCCAGGTCTGCACCAGTGTAGCCCTTAGTCAGCTCAGCTATCTTCTCCAGGTCCACGTCCTCTGCCAGGGGCATGTGCCTGGTGTGGATCTGGAGTATCTCCAGCCTGCCCTGCTTGTCGGGTAGGGGCACCTCTATCTCCCTGTCGAACCTGCCGGGCCTCCTTAGGGCCGGGTCTATCGCGTTGGGCCTGTTTGTAGCGGCTATCACTATGACCTGGCCCCTGCTCTCCAGACCATCCATCAGTGCTAGGAGCTGCGCTACTACCCTCCTCTCTACCTCCCCTACTACCTCATCCCTCTTGGGGGCGATAGCGTCTATCTCGTCTATGAATATTATGCTTGGGGCGCTCTTCCTCGCCTCCTCGAATATCTCCCTCAGCCTCTGCTCGCTCTCCCCATAGAACTTGCTCATGATCTCGGGGCCGTTGATGGCTATGAAGTGAGCGTCACTCTCGTTGGCTACAGCCTTGGCTAGTAGCGTCTTACCGGTGCCGGGGGGCCCGTATAGTAGCACGCCCTTAGGCGGCTCTATGCCCAGCCTCTTGAACAGCTCGGGGTGCCTGAGAGGCAGCTCTATCAGCTCCCTGACCTTCACGATCACGTTCCTCAGGCCGCCTATGTCCTCGTAGGTTATCTTCGGGACGCTTATCTGGGATACAGGCTTCTCTAGGACCTCGACTATCGTGTTCTCCGATACTATCACGGGGCCTCTGGGCTTAGTCATGATCACATTCAGCTGGACCGCCTGGCCTATGGCGGGGACTACGACGGTGTCTCCCTCCATGACTGGTATGCCTATCAGCTTCTTCTTAACATACTTCTTGAAACCCTCATCCACGCTCATAGAGTGGACTACCGGGGCTAGCTTGATCTTAGTAGCGGGCCTAGCGTTGACCTTCCTAACTATAACCCTGTCGCCTATGTTAACCTCGGCATTCTTCCTCAACAGGCCATCCATCCTTATTATGTCTAGGCCCTGGTCCTCCGGAAGGGCTGGCCATGCTATTGCCACGGTCTTCCTCTTACCCTCTATCTCAACAACGTCCCCGGGATCTATCCCCAGCATCTTCATAACAGACAGGTCTATCCTGACCCTCCTCTTCCCGCTATCCCTAGGCCTCGCCTCGGCAACCCTCAAGGAGACCTCTTTGGGGCTTTTCGGCGGCGTGCCACTGACTGCCATAATCCTGTCAACCCCAATAGGAGTCTTTTTGTCCCGGACCCTTTAATACTAATCTTTGAATAACAGGGATGGGGAGGGTGTTACATCCTATGTACTGCCTCTACCTCGACCTCCTCCACTCCATCAACGCCGCGTAGTAGAGACTCTAGGGCCTCCGTGCCGCCCTCAGTCTCCTCCGGCATTGTTATGACTAGCTTGAGCGCCTTGAGGCCGAAGGCTATAGGCTCCTCGCCGCTCCCCTCTATCCTGTAGCCATCCGGCAGCTTCGACTCTATCCTTGACTTGAGCTCGCCGAGGTCGAGGTCGATCGAGTTCGGATAGACCTTGAGTATGACCGCCACCCTAGCCATTCCATCCACCCCTCACATCTACGGGCCCTGGAAGCCGCAGTTGGGGCAGATGTATGGAGCTATCTGGGCCCTGCACCTCTCGCACCTCCATATAACCGCTATCCCGCAGTTGGGGCAGTAGAAGGAGACGGCCCTCGTCTCCGGAGTTATTATCCTGCCGCAGCTTGTGCATAGCGGGGGCTTCACGTAGTCATATATATCGATCCTCCTGCTCGTCAGCCTCACGCTAGAGACCATCCCGCTCCCCAACTCGCCCCCGTGGATTGGCTAGGATTATAAAGGTGCGCCTCCGGTGAAGGCCCGCTCTAGCTCCATGCCCAGCTCCCTAGGATGTATATGGGCGAATACTCCCCCGCTGGCCTCCCTCAGCCTGAGGGAGTCCACCAGCCACCTATACCTGCCCCCGGCTAGGCCGCTAGCTATCAGTGCAGCCCCTGTTGCCGCCTCCTTAGTCCTAGCACCTAGGCCCCTGACCCTTTCTATCCTGTATCCTAGGCTTAGGCTTGCCGCCATATCCTCGAGGCCCTCTACCAGTAGTGGGCCTAGGGTCTCGTCGCTGAATAGCCTCCCGCTGACGTATATCCTCTCTACCGGGCCTACCACGGCTAGGAGGCTTGCCACATCTTTTCTAACAGCCTCGACTAGCATCTTCACACCAGCCAGGGCCTGGGAGTCGCCTCTTCTGTAAGCCTCGCCCAGCTCCCGAGGCGTCTTGTAGCCTGTTATGGTTGAGGCGCCTCCTGTGAAGAGGAGGGATTTGCTGAAAGAGGGCTTCACGTGTGCTAGGGCGTAGGCTAGCTCTGCATCCATGAAGCCCATTCCCATGAAGCCCCACCACCCGCTGGTGCCACCTATACCATCCACTATCATCCCAGAGTCTACAGCTATCGCAGCCGTGTACGCCATCCCTGCCTCTACCGCTATGAACCTAGCCCTACTAGGCTCTACTCCATGGTCCTCCACCTCCTGCCTGAGGGCTGCCGCCACGGTGAAGACCTTGTCTGCCGTGCCCATGTCTATTCTGCCAGCCTTCCTGTGAGGAGGCACTGTTGGTAGGTGTATTACTCCTGGAGTGAACCATGCTGGCAGGCTACTCCTCCTCAGCATCTCCATAAGCCTCCTAAGCCCAACTATCCTTAGCCCCCTCTCCTCGTCTGCCCTGTGTATGAAGGATGCCTCCCTGATCTGCTCTGGGCTTGCATCCTGGGCCCTTATTGTGGGGAGCCCGTAGCCCGAGGGCGCCACTACCGCATCGAGCGGGAGCGCCTTCTCTATAACCCTAACCACTATGCCAGGGTCCCTCGTAACCATATCCCTGGGTATAGACTCCTCGAGTATAACCTCCATGGTGGAGTCGTCTAGTGCCAGTATATCCATAGAGCCGGTGCCCGGATCCACGCCTAGAACCCTAGCCATCCCCAGCCACCTCCAGCACGGCTCCCCGGTTGTCTACCCTCGTGATCCATACCCTGCCCCCACCCAGGCTATCGAGCAGCCTCCTCACCTCCCCTACAGCCTTTGGGGCCAGGTCCTCGGGGAAGAGTCCATATACCGTGGGGCCCCAGCTACTCTGACCAGCTAAGAGAGCCCCCATATCCAGCATCTTGTCTATCACCTCCCCGGCCTCCCTGCAACAGTAAGTGCCTCCCTGCCTATCAGCCCAGTACTCGCCTAGTAGCCTGTTGAATCTTGTTATCCACCTCCCTGCCTCCCTCCAGTCGCCCTCTGCCGCGTTTGCTATGATACCCATCAGGGCTATCCTGCTAGCCTTCATGGCAAGCTCTTCCGGCATCCTTGGCATGGACTCTAGGACCTCGTCCTCCCTCTCCTTGACCTTGAGTATTTCCTCCACTGGGGCCTCTGGCAGTGCTATGATCATCTTGTACCTGCTGGGCACGGTTGCTCTGAATACTAGTGGAGGCACCTTCTCGCTCCCCGGCCTGAATCCCCCATCCACGATGAAGCCTCCGTGGATGAACGAGTATACGCCTAGGGCCGAGACTAGTCCTCTTCCCGCCCTTGCCGCCAGGCCCTCCAGCCTGGCCATGCGGCTACAGGCCCTCAGCCCCCCCGCTATTATGGATAG
>WAKG01000015.1 GCA_015523445.1 Desulfurococcales archaeon
GGCTGTGCTCAAACTGGCCTTCACCCTGCCTTCCTATTAGGAAGAATGACTCTATTGGTTCCCTCACCTTGACGCCTGGGGGGACGTAGATGAATGTACCTCCACTCCACAGGGCTCCGTGGAGAGCTGCAAACTTGTGGTCTGCTGGTGGGAACACCTTTAGGAAGTACTTCTTCACCAGATCCGGGTACTTCTGCACTGCCTCCTCTAGGGGTAGGACTATTACTCCCTTCTTCTTGAGATACTCCTTCATCCTAGCATATACTGTCTCACTGTCGTACACAGCTACCAGGCCTGAGAGGAACCTGGCCTCCAGCTCTGGCAGGCCCAGCTTCTCATAGTACTTCCTCATATAGTCAGGCAGCTCCTCCCAGTCCTGGGTGAACTCTGCCTCAGGCTTCACATAGTGGGACAGGGCGTCTAGATCTATCTCCTCTATGCCGGTCAGCCAGCGGGGCATGGGTAGCTTGTAAAATAGGTCTAGGCTCCTGAGCCTGAGGCGCCTCATCCAGTCGGGCTCCTTCTTTATCCTGCTGATCTCCTCTACAAGGCTCCTGGTTATCTTACCCTTCAGCTCCACTTCTGCCCTGGGTGGCTTGTCTAGCCATCCTAGGATCTCGGGGCTATCAGCCCCCTTAAGAATGTCCTCCTTTATCTTAACAGCCTGCTCGGCCACTCCAAACCACCTCCCTTTTACACTGTTAAAGTTCAGAGGCTATATTGTAGACTCCTTACCCTCCACATACCTCCTCCTTATATACGCGTAGCCCCGCTCCTCTACAAGGTCAGCCAGCTCCGGGCCGCCCTGCACGGCCACCCTCCCGTCGAGCAGCACGGTGACCATGTCGGGCTTCACATACTTGAACATCCTAGCGTAGTGTGTGATCAGCATGATGCCATGGCCCTGAGCTTTGAGGTCAACTAGGTACTCTGATACCTTCTTAACACCATCTACATCGAGCCCGCTGTCAGGCTCGTCCAGTATTATTATCTTAGGCCTGACCACTAGTGCCTGTAGGAGCTCGCTCCTCTTCTTCTCTCCGCCGCTGAACCCTACGTTAATCTCCCTCTGCAGCAGGTCTCTGGAGAGGCCTAGCTCCTCCGCTAGAGAGTACATCCTCCTAACTACCTTGGGGTCCCTCACCCTGGTGAGATCGCTGGAACCCTGCCTCTTGTTGAGGGCAGCGATCATGAGGGTGGTCAGCCTGACACCGGGTATCTGTGGGGGATCCTGGAGAGCCATGAATAGCCCCTTTAGAGCCCTCTCCTCGGTGGGTAGGTCTAGTATACTCTCGCCGTCAAGCCTTATATCGCCCTGCTCGACCTCATACCCCTCTCTACCCATTACGGTGTAGGCTAGCGTGCTCTTCCCGCTCCCGTTTGGACCCATTATGGCGTGTATGGCCCCGTAGCCTACGTTTAGCGAGACGCCCTTGAGCACCTTCTTGCCGTAGACGTTGACGTGGAGGTCAACTACCTCTAAACCCTTCGACACGGTCGCTCACCTTTAACGCGTGTTAAACACCTAGGCGGGGGGCGCTTAAATGCTTTAACAAGGACATGCAAATAACAAGGCCAGCCAGGTGGTAAGAGTGAGAGTAGAGATATTAATTCACCCAACATGCGCCACCAGCTATAAAGTAGTCAAACACCTACACTCAAAGAGGCTCCTAGGCAAGGCAGAGCTAGCCCCCACCTCCAGTCCAAGACACGCATTCAGGGCCCGAGTATGGAGCGTGCCCTGGATAATTGTAGATGGGATACCTGCTGCAACAGACCCCGTAACGCCCGAGGAGGTCGAATCGATAATATTAGAGGGTAAGGCAGAGATACCAAGAGACCCGGTAAAAGCGTTCATGGAGGCAGTCCTACACAGCGCCTACGCGGCGAGCGTCGCAGTAGTCCACGGTAGCATAAACCCCGTCTTAGATGAGGACCTAGCAAGCGCCGCGCTCAGGACACCCCTAGGAGGACCCAGCCCAGGCCAGCTCAGGATACACGATACAGTATACATGGAGTGGAGTAACATGCTTGTTAGGGCACTAGCGATCAGCCTGGTAAGGGAGCTATGGTGGGCTACACGAGGCTCTCCACCAAGCCTAGTCGAGCTAGGCAACCTAGAGGCAATAGCAGGTACATGGCTACTAGCCAAGGCTAGTATAGGAAGGGCAGGACTCCCAGGCGACCCAAGTAGCCGGGAAGTCAAGGGAGCTGGAGAGCTGGCCGAGTTCCTCTCAAAGACCTACAATAGCCTGGTTAAGAGGGTGGAGAGGGAGCAGAAGATGATACTGGGGGACAAAGAGTACTGGAGGCTTATCGAGGATCTAGGGCTAAACTAGCGGTGGCCATGATGCGCAGGGCCATGTACATGACCAGTCACCCTAAAAATCCTATAACTAAATCGACACTGTCCCAATAGCCTATTTAACCCTCCTTTCTCAATCCAAGCCCTAGCCTCCTCGAGGCTCCTCCACATAACCAGTATCCAAGGCTTGCCATCAAGATCCTCGATAGTAATAGCTGCATGAACCCCATCAATCTTTGAGAAAGAATCTAAAACTCTAGGCACGTCAATCGAGCCACACTCAACCCCAACTAAAATCGATACCCGCGGAGGCATAATATCCACCATGACATCTATAGAGGCCCCTGAATGGAGGTAATAATTATGAGGTAGGATAACACTTAAACCCCCGACATGTAATCAATCCCTATAGCGGGTGGGCCCGTAGCTCAGCCAGGCAGAGCGGCGGACCCCACAGGGGGCCGAGGCTCCAGACCCGTAGGTCGGGGGTTCGAATCCCCTCGGGCCCACCACACTCTGCGAGGGCTCCTAACCCCCGTCCATATATACTAGGCTTTAAAACATATTATTCCATCCATACAATACAATTACATCATGGCACCGGGTGGCACGATATGCCCACCAAGCCCTACATAGGGGACGTCCTACACTTTAAAGACGACGAGATCATAATCTATGGGATAGGGAAGCCGAAAACACTCAAACTACCAGAAGAGGTACACAGATGGCTCAAGGAGAGCTACGCCGCAAAAAGGATACTAGAGGAGCTAGTCACACACTACAAGTTCAGGGCAAGACTAAGCCACCCAGCAAGCCTAAGAAGCCTAATACTCCTCCTCTACGCCAGGGCACACGGGATCCCACCATACAAGGTAGCAAGGAAATACGGGATAGCACCCGAGCAACTATACAGGATGGAGAGAGGACTCAAAAAAGACAACCTATACGACTTCACAATGAACCTACTCTCACTAGAAGCAACATCGTGAAGGTAACCCATATAAAACCCACCACCTGGAACCTATAGGCACGGGCGCCGGGGTAGCTCAGCTAGGTAGAGCGCCGGGCTGTTAACCCGGTGGTCGGGGGTTCAAGTCCCCTCCCCGGCGCCAGAAACCATGATACAGATATCCAAAACAATCAGAATCAATCAAATACTCAACCACCACCTAGCCTCATTCCTCACTCGAATCCCCAATCAGTAAATACTATTACTATATGCCACTGACTGCATAGAAGCGTATATCAAGAATAGTACCAAGGGGTTAGGTATTATGCCTAGAGGAGACCTCCCACTAGTCCTTATAGCCAGATTCTATGGGAGTAGTAGAGGTTGCTTCAAGGCAGGTGATACCCTAAGAGGTTTAGACGCCAATTACTCAACATACTATCGTAAGTTGGAAGATCGAGTTATGTATGTGAGGGTGTTGTTGGGGGTCTATCATTCCTGGATGCCTGAGAACGTTAGGAGGGCTATAGTGGAGGCTATAGATAGCGCTGAGGCTGTGAAGGCCTCCCTGGCGAGGGAGGTGGACCCTGTCCTAAGGAGCCTGGCCAACAGGTCCCAGGCTGGCCTGGAGGCCAGGGTGTTAGAGAAGGCCTGAATCGCTCCAGCCCAAGTTTTCCCCCTAACACCCTGGGTGTAGTGTTTCCCTCTTCTTTAGGCTGAGGTGTGCTGGGATTGTGTGTTGGGGCGGCGGGTGTGATGATCGAGGCACGAGCTGACCTGTGATGTACGCTCGCTGCGCTGACCCGCCGCCCCCTGTATACTCTGTGTGCTTAGGCCCAATAAGCCCTACGCTCTGCTTAGCCCCGCATTAGAATAGTTAGATCTCGTAGGCAGTAAACGCTAAAACAAATTCTTCATAGCCTCCAATACTCAGCTTGATGAGCCCTCTAGGGGGCGGAGAGGCTCTATGAGGTCTCCCTGGAGAGTGTATGATTCGTTTTATAAGCATGGAAGTCAATATTGTATGACGGCCGAGGCGGGTGGCTATGATCCTTCCCGGCTCTCCGGGGTAAGCTTGCCCGTCGGATGAGTGCTACTCTCTCTGTAATCTTTAAATTCTAAACGGGGTCTAAAGTGAATTGGGTGGAGGCCCCGGGACTGCGGGGGTGTACCGGGGTCCCGGATGACGCATCCCCCGCATACTCTATGTCTACCCATACCCCCCAGCGGCCACAGTTAAACATTAATGTTGCATCGTAAACCGGCAATACTTGCCGAGTCCCGGGCGGGTAGCGGGGGCACCCCCGGGCCCCGGATGAGGCATCCCCGCACCCTCTACCCGCCAATTCCATATTCAACATAGCGGTCCTCTACAGTATCCTATCCTAAGGGTATTACTCTTCCAGGGGAGGGCACGGACTCATCCGGCCTGGGATATAGCGGCCCTCCCCCAAGGAGTTTCCCAGGCCTCGCCATGTGGTTATTTTTAAGCTGAATGATTATAATAAATTTTATTATAATAGATGTGGGGGACGCACTCATCCGGTACCCGGGTACCCCCCACGCCTCCCCGGGCCTCGGCATTTATAAGTAATATGATGATAGTATCCTTTTAAATGTAATTGGTCTGTGTTGTGAAGCTTTGCTAAGGGTATTAATATTTTTAGTTGGGGATGGGTTTAGAATTAAGGGTTGCGGTAGCTAGTTGATCAATGGGTGATGGGGTGCGAAGGGTTTGACTTTGATGACTAGGCTATTGTTCCAGGAGGATAGTTATCTGAGGGAGTTTGAGGCTACCGTGTCTAGGATTGAGAGGGACATAGTGTTTCTGGATAGGACGGCATTCCATCCAACACCCTATGGTGGTCTTGATACTGATACGGGTGTGTTGGAGTCGGGCCGGGGCAGGGCTAGAGTGCTGGAGGCTAGGGTTGTGGGGGATGAGGTTGGCCATGTGGTAGATGATCCTAGCGTATTCGCTGTGGGGGATCGGGTCAGGGGTGTGATAGACTGGGATAGGAGGTACAGTATGATGAAGCTCCACACGGCTAGCCACATACTGGCCTCGGTGTTGTACGAGAGGCATGGTGCAATGGTTACGGGTGGGCATATAACATGGGAGTATGCTAGGGACGACTTCAGCATAGAGTCGAGCGGGTGGAAGAGGATCATAGAGGATGCGGTGGAGGAGACTAACAGGATAATAGCCAGGTGCCTGGAGGTCAGGGTGTACTGGCTGCCCAGGAGGGAGGCCCTCAAGATACCTGGCCTCGTGAAGCTTGCAGACAAGATGCCGCCCGAGGTTGAGAGGGTTAGGATAGTGGAGATACCCGGGGTTGATATACAGGCCGATGGGGGGCCGCATGTGAGGAACACCTGCGAGATCGGCGGGATCAGGATATTCAAGTTCGAGAGCAAGGGGAGGAGGCGGAGGAGGGTCTACTACACCCTAGCCCAGCCCCGGCCAGGGTAGTCTTTTAAACGGATAGAGTTAAGAGGATAGGCGGGAGTTCACGCTACAGGGGGAGGACTGCTTGGCAATGGAGATACCGCCGGAGTGGAAGAAGTTCAGGTACAGGGGTAGGAGCCTAGAGGAGCTAATGGAGATGCCGCTAGACGAGCTAGTCCAGCTACTCCCGTCGAGGCAGAGGAGGAGCCTCCTCCGGGGCTTCACGCCGGCGCAGAAGAAGCTACTCCTCAAGATAAGGAAGGTTAAGAAGAGGATGCAGGAGGGCAAGCTGAAGAGGCCGCCAGTCATAAGGACCCACGTGAGGGACCTAGTGATACTGCCTGAGATGGTAGGCCTCACAATAGCAGTCTACAACGGGAAGGAGTTCGTCCCCGTCAGGATAGTCCCGGCTATGATAGGCCACTACCTAGGAGAGTTCAGCCACACCACCAAGATAGTCCAGCACGGCGAGCCGGGACTCAAGGCGACTAGGAGCAGCCTGCACGTTGCATCCAAGTAGAGGTGAGCAGTGGTGCCCAGGTGGAGCTATAGCTACAAGGTGAGGGACGAGTCTAACATAGCCAAGGCAATGGTGTGGGACGCCCCTGTGCACGTGAAGGTGATGAGGGAGGTAGCTGAGGCCATAAAAGGGATGAGGGTAGACGAGGCCAAGAGGTTCCTAGAGGCAGTTATAGAGAAGAAGGAGGCAGTCCCGTTCAGGAGGGCCCACGGCAAGCAGGCCCACCGGAGGGGGCTAGGGGCAAAGTGGGGCTGGCCAGCGGGCAGGTACCCGGTAAAGGCAGCTAAGATAATGCTCAGGCTCCTAAACAACGTGGAGAACAATGCGGAGAATAAGGGTCTAGAGGTGGAGAAGCTCAGGATAATCCATGTTGGGGTCCACAAAGGCCTCACCTTCAAGAGGTGGATGCCCCGGGCCTACGGCAGGGCATCCCCCAAGAACAAGACCCATAGCCATGTGGAGATAATCGTGGCCCAGGAGGGGTGATGACGGGTGTCTAGGATAAAGAAGATGTTCCTGAAGCAGTCAATCCTCAAGGCAAAGGTGGACGAGTACCTGGCCCAGAACTTCTACGAGGCCGGGTACAGTGGTGCGTTCATAATACAGTCGGGCCTGGGGACGAGAGTTCACATCTACGCCGAGAGGCCAGCCCTAATAATTGGTAGGCGGGGTGCAACGGTTAGAAGGCTCCAGGATATACTGAGCACAGTCTTCGACCTCGAGAATCCCCAGATAACTGTGAGCCAGCCAGACAATCCAGAGCTAGACGCTAGGATACAAGCCTTCAGGATAGCAAGGTCAATAGAGAGGGGATACCACTTCAGGAGGGTAGCCTTCGCCGCCCTAAGGAGGATAATGAACAATGGCGCGGTAGGCGTGGAGGTAACTATAAGCGGGAAGCTGACGAGTGAGAGGGCCAGGTTCGAGAAGTACAAGGCGGGGAAGGTCTACAAGGCTGGCCAGGTCGTGGATGAGCTGGTGGACAGGGCAGTAGCGCACGCGAAGCTGCCTAAGGGGATCATAGGTGTAGAGGTCATAATAGTGAAGCCAGGGGTCACGCCGGATTATATAAGGATAAAGAGCCCCGAGGAGGTCAGGGGCTTCATAGAGTCCCTAAGAGAGGAGATGCTGGAGGAGTCCCTGCCGGAGGAGCTAAAGGAGATGATAGAGGAGGTGCAGGAGGGTGGCGAAGCATAAGGTCAAGGCGAAAGAGCTAAGGGAGATGAGTAGAGAGGAGAGGGAGAAGCTACTCCAAGAATTCCGCTCGGAGCTAGTAATACTAAGGCATAAGGCTGCCGTAGGAGGCCTAGAGAGCCCTGGAAGGCTCAGGGAGCTGAGGAAGAATATTGCTAGGATACTAACAATAAACAGGGAGGAAGAGCTGGGTAGAAAGTGAGGATCACTAGGAGAAACCTGGCGAACCACCCCCTCATAGGCCTGAAGGCTAAGATCCTCTCCTACCCGGATCCCACGATAAGAGGAGTAGAGGGGGTTATAGTAGGGGATAACAGGAGAACCCTAGTAATAGATACGGGCCGGCGCGAGGTCCTAATCCTCAAGGTCCATGTGGTCCTCCTGATAGAGATTCCTGGAGGGAAATGGGTCAGAGTGAAGGGAGAGTTATTAACCGGTACCCCGCCGGATCGGGCTAAGAGGATACTGAGAGGTAGGTAGGCGGTGCCAGCCCTAAAAGAGGTGAAAAACCTCAAGATACCCGGCGTGAAGCCGCCGGAGGAGAAGTGTAGCGACCCGAACTGCCCCTGGCACGGGACGCTCAAAGTTAGGGGCGTCATAATGGAGGGTGTAGTAGACAAGGCTAGGGCGAGGAGGATGGTAGTGGTAAGGCACGACTACCTATACTACGACCGGAAGTATAAGAGGTACGAGAAGAGGAGCAAGAGGATACACGCCCACCTCCCAGACTGCATAAAAGTCTCAGAGGGAGACATGGTCGTGGTGGGCGAGACTAGGCCCATATCTAAGACGGTTAAATTCGTCGTGCTAGGAGTAAAGAGGAGGGTGTAATAGGATGCCAAAGAAGAAGAAGTACGGGGCAGTACTATCCAGGTTTGGAGTAAACAGGGGCCTACAAGTAGGCTCCTACGTCCCCGTAGCAGACAATAGTGGGGCAAAAGAGGTCATGATAATCAACGTCCCCCTATTCAAGACGAGGCTGAGACAGCTACCAGCAGCAGGAGTAGGAGACCTTGTAGTGGTAACAGTGAAGAAGGGGACACCCCAGGTGAGGAGGCAGGTCATGTACGCAGTGGTGATAAGGCAGAGGCGCCCATTCAGGAGGAGCGACGGCACATGGGTATCGTTCGAGGACAACGCTGTGGTTATAGTAAACCAGGACGGCACTCCTAGGGGGAGCGAGATCAGGGGCCCCGTAGCTAGGGAGGCAGCAGATAGGTGGCCGAGGATAGCTAAGCTAGCCACAATAATAATATGAGGGGGGACTGGTCATGGCGAGGCTAACACTGAGCAGGCAGCCCAGGAGGCAGAGGAAGGCCTACTACAGGGCCCCCCTTCATAGGAGGCAGAAGCTTGTCACCGCAACCCTAAGCAGGGAGCTGAGGGAGAAGTACGGGGTGAGGAACCTACCCGTAAGGAAGGGGGACAAGGTCAGGATTATGAGGGGCGAATTCAAGGGCCACGAGGGCGAGGTTGTCGAGGTGGACCTGAAGAAGTATGTGATATATGTGGATGGAGTAACCATAAAGAAGGCAGACGGCACACCCGTCTTCAGGCCCATACATCCCTCCAACGTCATGATAGTACAACTGAAGCTAGACGACAAGTGGAGGCAGAAGCTTATAGAGCGCAGGGGAGGCAAGAAGGAGGAGGCTGAGGAGGCTGGCGAGTAATGGCAAGGATGGGAGGACAGCGGAGGCTAAGGGCACTAGCAGCCCCCAAGTTCTGGCCTATACTCAGGAAGCACTACAAATGGACAGTCAAGCCAAGGCCAGGCCCCCACCCTGCCGAGAGGAGCCTACCACTACTACTCATAGTCAGGAACGTCCTAGGCTACGCCGAGACAGCGAGGGAGGCTAGGAAGCTGATAAGCGAGGGCCACTTCAGGGTAGACGGGAGGGTTAGGAAGGATTACAAGTATCCAGTCGGCTTCATGGATGTTATAGAGGTGGTCGATACAGGCGAGACATATAGGTTCCTCCCCTATCCAGTCAAGTACTTCAAGCTACACCCGATACCACGGGATGAGGCCCAGATAAAGCCTGTAAGGATAGAGAATAAGACTACAATTAGGGGAGGCCATATACAGCTCAACCTCCACGATGGAAGGAATATATTAGTCAGGGTCAAGGACCCGAGAAACCCGGTGGAGGATATCTACAAGACGATGGACACCCTAGTCATCACCCTGCCAGGACAAGAGGTTAGGGATCATCTAAGGTTCAGCGAGGGGATGCTATCCATAATTATTGGAGGCAGGAACGTGGGTAGGGTAGGCAAGATCGTCTCGGTACAGAGAGGATGGGGTAGGAAAAGGAGTATAGTAACCATAGAGGATGCCACGGGCAACCTGTTCCAGACAAGCCTAGACTACATACTAGTTATAGGCTCGGAGAAGCCGGTCATCTCATTACCGGAGGGTGCATGGAAGTGAGCCTGCCTATACCACCCGAGGAGGTATCCAGAATACTAGATGACTGGAATAAGAATCCTATGAGGAAGCCTAGGATAGCTAAGGTAACAGTGAATATTGGTATAGGGTACAGCGGGGATAGGCTGCAAAACGCTGCTAGGGTTCTAGAGGAGCTCACGGGCCAGAAGCCGTCATTCAGGAAGGCAAAGAGGACCATAAGGGCGTTCGGGGTCAGGAGGGGTGAGAACATTGCAGTCATGGTTACGTTGAGGGGTGAGAGGGCTACTGAGTTCCTGAAGAAGGCCCTCGAGGCCGTAGGCCATAGGCTGAAGGCGTCCAGCATAGACGAGCATGGCAACATAGCGTTTGGAATAGAGGAGCACATCCTAATACCAGGGGTTAAGTATGACCCTGAAGTCGGGATTCTGGGCATGGATGTAGCTATAACAATAGAGAGGCCAGGCCACAGGATAGTTAGGAGGAAGAGGCAGAGAAAGACACACATACCCAGGAGGCACAGGGTCACGAGGGAGGAGACCATGATACTATTAAACCAGCTATTCGGAGTACGCTTCATATAACGGAGGTGGCAACAGGGATGGGGAAGTTCAGGCCCATAAAGCCCAAGAGGATGGGTAGGGGAGCCCAGCGCTGCATGAGGTGTGGCACAAGGGATGCTGTGATACAGAAGTACGGCATATACCTATGCCGGCAGTGCTTCAGGGAGGTAGCGCCACTACTAGGATTCAGGAAGTATAGGTGAGGAGCTATGACCATGCAGGACACGCTGGCCAACGCCCTAGCAACGCTACAGAACGCTGAGATGAGGGGTAGGACTGAGACAGTGATAATGCCAGCCTCGAAGCTTATAGCAGCCGTGCTCAGAGTGCTCCAGAGGGAAGGCTACATAGGCGAGTTCGAGTATATAGACGATGGTAGGTGGGGCAAGTTCCGGGTACAGCTCCTCGGCAGGATAAACAAGGTGGGGGTGGTCAAGCCAAGGGTATCGGTAAGCTATAGGGAGCTAACCAGGCTACCCGAGTCTCTTAAGAAGTACCTGGCAAGCAGGGACATAGGAGTCCTCATAATATCCACAAGCCAAGGTGTAATGACCCATAGGGAGGCTATGGAGAAGAGGATAGGGGGAGTAGTTATAGCATACGTCTACTAGACTTATACAACCTCCATTCTAACCTCTGGCAGAAGACCCCTATCACGGGACATCCTATACAACACTCTATGGGCCTCCAAGCCGTCCTCGCCCATATCAATAGTCCTATCATTTACATACATAGTTATGAACTTCTCGAGCAGGGAAAGGTCCTTAACCCTAGAGTACCTAGAGGCGAATGATATAGCCTCACCCTTATGCTCATAGGAGTACCGTATACTCTCAACCAGAGCCCTCCTGAAGGCCTCAGCGGCATCTCTGCCATGAGACATGCTGAAGAGATCCACGCCTAGCGGCATAGGCAGCCCGCCAGTCTCCCTGCTCCACCATTCCCATAGGTCTAAGACTAGGTCCAGCCCCCTACTTGCATAGGTTATCTGCTCCTCGTGGATCAAGAGGCCAGCATCAGCCTCGCCACTCTCCACCATTCCCGGGACGAGGTCGAACCTGGTAAACACTGGCTGGAATATGTCTCCTATAGCAAGGCGGAGGAGAAGATAGGCAGTGGTATACCTACCTGGAACCGCGACCCTAGCCCCCCTCAGGCTAGCCAGTCCTGGCTTTGAGACAACTACAGGCCCATAGCCCTCGCCCATGCTAGCCCCAGTCCTAAGTAGGTAGTACCTGTTGCTGACGTATGCGTATGCATGTGCACTGGCAGCAGTGGCGTCTATAGCCCTACCCTCCTCTATAATCCACCTGTTGAGCGTCTCTATATCCTCAATAATATGATCTACTCCATCGAACCCCACAACCCTTACAGCCCCACTAACTATACCATAGAACATGAATGCATCGTCAGGGTCTGGAGTATGCGCTACGCTTAGCCTAGCCAATCCAACCCACCAAGTAAACCCGGGATGGGAGTCAAGGGGGTATATGTATAGGGTTTAGCCCACCTCGATAGGCCTTAACATAAGCATCCTCAACTGGGCCTCCCTAGCCCTCAACAGATCCACCTGGAGGATTACTGCCCCCATACCGGGTGCTCCATAGACGACGACCCCGCCCTCGGGGCTACACGCTAATGCTGGCAGGGCTAAAAGGTCCTCTTCGCCATCTACTAGTAGCAGGGTGGGAGCCCGTAGCCTCAGTGCCCTGCACACGGCTTCAATAGCATCTACCGACACGGTGCCCCGGGGGTTAGAGATCTTGTATACCTCCATACCCATCCTAGACGCTCTATCGAGTAGTTCATTAGTAGTGGTTGTGAGATCCCTCCTAGTGAATCCGTCTATGGCAGCCAGTGTAGGTGTGAGGCCCGAGTCCAGGCATGTCCTAGTTACGATGTCACCTATACATGATAGTGTGATGGGCTTTAGGTGTGCTAGTAGCTCATGTACTCTGCCCCGGTATATAGGGCCTCGGGGCCACTTGAAGTCTGGCCTGATCCTGGCGGGTAGGCTTAAGGCGATCATTTCCTCTTCACGATCCTGCCTGATACCTTGATTGCATACATGCCGGGCTTCTCTATCTCAAGCTCGCTTGCTAGGACAGAGTCAGTGCTTATAATAATGATCATTCCTTCCCAGTCCTCTGTGAAGCTCGTGGATTTACATACTGGACACACATTGGCATCCCTAGGAACCAGTGCGCCACAGTTCCTGCAGGCCTTTAGCCTAGGCCTTCCTGCCATCCTATATCCACCTCACTGTGTAGCCTCTGCCTCTAGCCACTCCTCCTTCCCTAGGTATGGCTGGCGCATAGTCATTCCTATCCTGAGCATCCTACCCCTCCTAGCTGTTCTGCTTATCTGAGTAATTCTAGCCCTAACTATGTCACCCACCTCAACTATCCTACCCGTCTCCTCGCCCCTGAATCCTCTACGGTCAGGCAGATACTCTACTGGCTCATCCATGATCTGGTTCCTAAACACGAACCCGTCCAGCGGGCCTAGGCCCACAAATATGCCCTGCTCCCTAGCCTCCCTGACTACTCCTCTAACCACCTCTAAGAGTACAGGCTCGAAGCTGAGGACCTTATACTTCACAGGGAAGTATATGTTAGGATCTCCGGGCAGGGGCACGATCACCCCGTCACCCGTAAGCTTAACCTCTATCACCGATACTATAACTCCGAGATCTGGGTCCACCTGGCCCTCAAGGTTCTCCCTCAGTATCTTAAGTATCTCAACCTCGAGGGAATCCTTGCTGATGCTTGATGGTGGTACTCCGATCCACTCCTCTACCTCGTAGACCACGTACAATACTAGCAACCCCCAAGACAGGCTAAGATTCTGTGTGGGGAATAAATCCCTTTAAATACCATTTGCCCCCCGGGACTACCCATACTTCCTCTTAAGGTACTCGTAGATGAGGCGCACTCCATAGCCCGGCGCTAGGCCGTCAGGCCAGTACTCTGGCGCGGTGGGCCCAGCATCAGTTCCTATACCAGGCCCGGCTATGTCGAGGTGTATCCACGGCTTGCCGTGAGTGAACCTCTCTAGGAAGAGTGCAGCAGTTATAGCTCCTCCATAGCGGCTGGTTGATACGTTTCCAACATCACCTAGCGGGCTGGACTTGTTAAGTAGCTTCTTATATTCATCTACAAGGGGCATCCTCCAGACACGGTCACCAGTGGCCTTTGCGGCATCCTCAAGTCTAGCTGCATTATCGTCGTCTCGGGTGAAGTATCCAGCTATTAGGGGGCCTAATGCTACCATCATGGCACCGGTAAGGGTCGCTAGATCTATGATCTCCCTGGCACCTATCTCCTTGGCTGCATAGGCTATTGCATCGGCTATAATTAGCCTGCCCTCGGCATCCGTGTTCCCAACCTCTACCATGGTCCCATCCCACATCCTAATTACGTCACTGGGGAGATAGGATTCGCCGCTAGGTGCATTGATCACTGCCGGGAGCAGTGCGACGAAGTTGGTTCTAGGCCTGGTCTTAGCTAGTATCCATGAGGCGCCTAGAACAGCGGCTCCACCAGCTTTATCGCTCCTCATGGAAGTGATCCAAGGACTGGTCTTCAGGTTTATCCCGCCAGTATCGAAGACAACGGTCTTACCGACTAGTGCAACAGGCTCGCCTTCCCCGCCTGTATAGCGTATAACTATCAGCCTCGGCTTGCTACTACTACCCTTGCCCACATTCACTATGCCGCCGAAGCCCTCCCTAACGAGCCTATCATAGCTGAACACCTCAACATCGACATCCGGTAGCCTGGAGAATAGGTCCCTAACCGCATCGGCCAGCCTCGAAGGGGCAAGATGGTTGGGCGGGGCATTAGCTATATCCCGCGCTAGGTACACGCCCTCAACTATAGCCTCTGCAACACTTATGTTACCTTGGAAGCCGTGCACACCAATCCTCTTAATCCTCATCCTAGGCTTGCTCCTAAACGCGTCAAGCCTGTAGGAGCCTAGGGCAGCTGCTATAACCGCCTCTAGGGCCTCCTCACTGCCCAGATTCCCGGTGCACAGCAGGGCCTCCTCCCGGGACTCGGCAAGGTCCTTAAAGGCCTTTCCTATCGCCCTTCTGACATTCTCCAGCCTAATACTGTCCCCAGTATCCGGGCCACCAAGGCCTACGAAGACGATCTCAGAGCCGCCATGGTAGGCCTTGAAGACCTCCCCAACCCCTGCCTTAAAGCCTTCTACCTCAACGGCGTTCCTCAGAGGACCACCAATGCTCTCATCGATCTGCCCTGCAAGGTCCTCGAGGACAGGCTGGCCCTCAGGGCCCTGCCAAACCGGTACAACAATCGACTTAAATCCGAGGGAGAGTATGTCTCCCTCAACAGGATCCAGCGCTGGAGGCCTAGTATACAATACCACACCCTGCCACCCGGGATATAGGCACGGGGGCTGATAGCCATTATTAATACCAGTCCAGGGAGACATGTATAACCGAGGTTCAGCGCCATGAGAATACTAATCATAGGGGCTGGCATTGTGGGTAGCACCCTTGCTGAGAGGCTGAGTAACGCAGGCCACTCCGTCACTATAATAGACAAGGATGAGGACAAGATCACGAAGGTAGGATCTATGGTTGACGCGGAGGCACTAATTAAGGATGCAACTAGCCCCGAGGTATACGAGGAGCTTGACATAGAGAGTTACGACATTATAGTGGCTGTAACTGATAGAGACGAGGTCAACCTATTTACAGCAGCTATAGCCAGGCTCTACAATGTAGAGAACATATACGTCAGGATCAGGAACCCCCAGACATCTAGGATACTGGACATACTAGGGGTTAAGGGGGTGGTTCCAGAGCCCCAGCTAGTAGCCAACATATTCTATTCTATGATAGAGGGAATGCATACAGTCGTCAACCTGATACCAACACTAACTGGCGACTTCCACCTAGTCTCAGTGGCTGTTAGGCCCACCAGTATAGCGCGGGGGAAGATGTTGAGAGACCTAGTGAGGGATGAGAGGTTCCCGCGCGGAGTGAAGATACTAGCAGTCTACGACGGGGAAAACCTGATAGACCCCGAATCCGCGCCAGTCCTAGATATCGGGCACACCTTGATCGCCCTGGTTCACCGAGACTCTCTCAGGGAATTCAGCAACTTATTCTAGGTGTAATAGGGTGTATAGCATGGTGGAATCGATAAAACTCGTGGAGGGAAGCTTGGAGATCCTCGGTATAAAGATACCTATAGCAGTCATAAATTCTATACTAACACTTATCATAATAATACTGTTCCTAATGGTATACAAGAGGATTCTAAACCGGCTAGTAAACATTAGAGTACTTGACAGGGTATACTATGAGAAGCTGTATAGGGTCACGGAGCTAGCGGTCTTCATAGTAGCCATCTTGGCAATAACATATTATATAACTGGAGAGAACATTCTAGTTTACGTCATAGCAGGGATGATCCTGATAGTAGCAGCCTCCAGCTGGCAGATAATAGCTAGCCTAGTCAGCTTCTACATCCTACTATTCTCCAGGATCGTCAATAGGGGTGACTATATAATCCTGCCCGGAGGTCCCCAGGGCAGGGTTAGAGACATAAACCTGCTATACACTGTCCTCGAGACGCCCCACGGAGTCTATGCGGTGCCCAACCTGGAGATAGTCAGGCAGGGCAGGCTGCTGCTAAGGGATGTGTCTCAGATGAGGATCGTGGTTAGGATATGGGGCTTCGAGGATCCCTCCATAGTGAGTGACCTTAGACTAAAGATAGCTGAGGTTCTAGAGGAGCGGCTATCTGAGGTGGCAATACACGGGGCAATACCTAGGATATACGTGGACGAGGTGTCCATGGACAGTGTTACCTTCAAAGCTGTAATCCCAGTATCGGGTCCTAGGCCAAACCTATCCAGGCTGTCAGACATACTCGTGGTCATGGCTAACTCCTTAAAAGAGCTAGGATATTCATACACAATAACTCTGGAGCATACCGAGGGCTACGAGCAGAGGTGGAGGACTGTTGCCTAGGAGGAAGGATCCATTCGTATGCCCCAGATGCGGGACCAGGGCCCAGGAGCCCAGCAAGACCTGGACACTAGTCTCACCCATGCCAGACAAGTACGGCAGGATAACCGTGACGGTGATGGGTAGCTTCACCTGCCCCAGCTGCGGCTACTCCTGGAGAGCCGTGGTCCAGAAGATCAAGACTGGAGGGGGAGAGGCTGAGGAGGAGAAACCCCGGGAGCCAGGCATGGTCATAGAGATAGACCTGGACGAGCTAGACGATGTAGACTAGGCCATCCTACTCCCACTCTATGGTTGCCGGCGGCTTACTCGTTATATCATACACCACCCTGGTAACCTCAGGTATCTCCCCCGTTATCCTGGACGCGATCCTCTCCAGCACCACCCAGGGTAGCCTAGACACCCTAGCTGTCATTGCATCAATACTCTCTACAACCCTAATAGCCACAACATATCCGTAAGACCTCCTATCACCCTTAACCCCCGTTGCCCTAGAGGAGGTTAGCACCGCGAAGTATTGCCAGAGGCCACGATGTAGCCCGGCACCCTCAATCTCCTCCCTAACGATTCTATCAGCAACTCTTGCTATCCTAACCTTATCCAGGGTAACCTCGCCCTCAACCCTCACAGCCAATCCAGGGCCGGGTATAGGCTTCTTCTCAACGATCTCGTCGGTAAGCCCAAGCATCCTCCCTATCCTCCTCACTTCATCCTTGTAGAACCATCTCAAAGGCTCTACCAGGATGAGGCCCAGCCTCTCGGGGAGGCCACCAACGTTGTGGTGGGTCTTTATAGTATCAGCACCTGGCCTGGCCCCAGACTCTATGACGTCGGGATATATGGTCCCCTGCACTAGGAACCGGGCCCCTAGCCTCTCAGCCTCCTCCCTCAACACCTCACCATAAACCCTTCCAATAACCCTCCTCTTCTCCTCAGGGTCAACAATGCCCCTGAGCTCGAAGAAGAATCTGTTGGAAGCGTCAACAACGCGAGGGGGGATTCCAAGGCTTGTAAGGGACCTGACCACCCACTCTACTTCCCCTTCAGGGTGGAGTCCATGATCTATGAAAACGGGTACAAGCCTATCCCCTAAAGCCCTCTTAGCCAGAAGTGCTGCAACTGTGGAGTCCACCCCTCCACTAACAGCGGCTATAGCCACCCCATCGCCGACTAGGCTCCTTATATGGTCTATGAGACTGCCGATAAGGTCCTCCGGCCTCCAATCCCTCGGGACACCGGCGATCGATAGGAAGTTGTCGAGGAGTAACATGCCGCCCCAGCTATGAGACACCTCAGGATGCCACTGGACACCATAGACTCTACCGTCATACTCGAAAGCTGCGACAGGGCTACCCTCACTAGTAGCCAGAACCCTAGCACCAGGCGGGGGCTCGAGGACAGCGTCGTTATGACTCATCCAAACCTCAACCTCACCCGGGAAGCCCCGGAGGAGGCCTCCATCATCCAGAACCCTAACCCTAGTAGAGCCGAACTCCGGCCTAGGGCTAGGCCCAACCCTGCCACCAAGTACCTTGGCAAGTAGCTGGTGGCCATAGCATATACCCAGAACAGGCTTACCACTCTCAACGGCAGCCAGCGCTATGGCGTCGTGGTTTGCCTCCCAAACCGATGAGGGGCCTCCACTGAGGATCACGGCATCAGCCATAGCAAGGACTTCCTCTGCCTCCATCGGGCTGGCGATCTGGCTCCATCTTTCAGCCTCTCTAACCCTCCTAGCTATCAGGTGTGCATACTGGCCGCCGAAGTCTACTACTAGAACCCTGCTATACCCGTTGGGCTCGCCCAAGCCGTATCCCCGTCACAGCGCCGCACTAAAGAGGCCCTAAAAGTATGGTTCAACACGGCGGGCCCGCCATAGTAGGCAAGTATATGGAGGTGGAGTCCGGCCGCAAGACACCTACCCTCATTGCCCCCGCGTGACTCGCGGGCCTGAGGTAGGCACGGGCTATTTGGTTCATGTAGTCTTTAAGGGGTTATAAACATGCAAGCTGTCCATGGCTCATGGAGGTGTGGATTTGAAGTGGATGACAGGTTCATTATAAGTAAGGTCTATGGGATTCAAGCACTAGACTCGAGGGGCTCGCCTACGGTTAAGGCGATTGTGGAGACCCGGGGAGGAGGTAAGGGTTATGGGCTGGCTCCTAGTGGGGCTAGTAAGAGTAGTAAGGAGGCGGTGGAGCTGAGGGATGGAGGGAGGAGGTGGAGGGGTAAAGGAGTCTCCAGGGCCCTGTCAATGCTAGAGAACCTGGTGGCACCCAGGCTTGTCGGGATCGACTCTAGGAGGCAGGACCTAGCCGACTCCATACTGGATGCGGTGGATGGTAGCGGGAACAAGTCTAGGGTAGGGGGTAACACGTCCACAGCTGTCAGCATAGCGGTGGCTAGGGCAGCAGCGTCAACTGCTGGTTTACCCCTCTATAGGTATCTTGGAGGCCCTACATCTAGGCTCCTGCCAGTTCCGATCCTCAATGTGATAAATGGGGGGGCCCACGCGGGTAACGACCTGGCTTTCCAGGAGTTCATGATTATACCTATGGGTGCAGATAGCTTCTCCGACGCCCTCAGGATGTCAGTGGAGGTCTACTGGAGCCTTAAGGAGTTCCTCAAGGAGAAGTATGGGCCTGTAGCAGTTAACGTCGGTGATGAGGGCGGCTATGCCCCTCCCATGTCTAGAGTAGAGGAGGCTCTGGAGGCACTAGAGAGGGCTATAGACAGGAGCGGCTATGCCCTGGGTAGCGACTTCTACCTGGGTATAGATGCTGCTGCCAACCACTTCTACGATGAATCCACCGGAGTGTACGTGGTTGATGGCAGGAGACTGGATAGGGGGGCCCTTATGGACCTCTACGAGGACTTGGCTGTCAGGTATAGGCTAGCGTACCTGGAGGATCCGGTGCATGAGGATGATGTTGAGGGATATAGAGAAGCCACCAGGAGGCTAGGGCACAAGGCACTGATAGTGGGTGACGACCTATACGCCACCAACACGAAACTACTCTCCAAGGGGATAGAGGCTGGAGCAACCAACGCTGCCCTGGTCAAGGTTAACCAGGTGGGGACGCTGACCGAAACGGTGGACTTCATACGCATGGCTGTAGGAAGCGGGATGAGGGTTATAATAAGTCATAGGAGCGGGGATACGGAGGACACCTTCATAGCCGACTTGGCGGTCGCTGTAGAGGCTGGGATTATAAAGACGGGAGCTCCTGCCCGGGGCGAGAGGACCTCGAAGTATAATAGGCTACTGGAGATAGAGTGGGAGCTGGGCGCTGAGGCCCGCTACAAGCCATTTATCTAAGAGGACTCTCCAGCCTCACCCTCCTTGCTGCTGGAGGCTTCAGCGGCCTCTCCCGACTCCTCCTCGGCCTCCTTAGGGTACTCAACCTCTACGATTATCCTCAGCTTCTCGGGCGATAATAGGTCGTAGACGTCCTGGGCCAGTAGTCTTAGCCTACTGTCTAGGTCGTGCATGCCTAGCACCTCAGAGGGGAGGACCACCTCCATGACCCCGTTGCTGGCGGATGTGGAAAGGGGCTTCACCCCTAGCCAGCGGAGTGATAGGTGCTCTAGTTTCTCCTCGTTGGTTTCAACCTTCTTTACAACCTCCAGCTCTATCTTGAGCTTCTTACCAGCGAGGGGGTGGTTGAAGTCTATGTATGCGAACCTCTCGGTCACCCTAATGATTCTTCCTACCCTGCCGCCTACCTCAATCTCCTGGCCTACTCTAGGCGTTATATTATGCCTCCTCAACTGCTTAACTGGAATCCTTATGACCAGCTTCTCATCCCTCATCCCATAGGCCTTCTCGGGTGGTGCTACTACCTCTCTCCTCTCGCCCGGCTCCATCTCCTTCAGCGCCTCATCCACAGCATCTATCAGCCTACTCCTACCAACCACCACCGGGTGCTCCCCGTACCTCCTGTTGGGATCGTATACTCCTGCCTCCTTAGCTACCTCCTCCCTCGTAGTGTCTATTACCTCCTCGCCGCCGTCTATAGTCTTTATTGTGTAGTGTATTAGCACGAAGTCGCCCTCTTTCAGAGCCACTACTTATCCACCTCGCCTAAGGTACCATCCCAGATCCTTTATAGGCTCTATCATTCTCGATCCTCCACGCTCTGCTCCAAGGCCCCAGCCTATAGCCTCTCCCAGCGGGTTCACAACTATCCTAAGCCCTGGGCTCCACACCTCAATATTCTCCTCGAGCACCCTGCGTCCGTAGAGGAAGAACTTCTCCCCTTCCCACGTCACCCTTACACAGGGTATGAGGTGGCTGCAGAGCCTGGATAGCCTGTGGGCTAGGGGCAGGCTAGGGATGAACCCCGACCTGTCGATCGTGCCTAGGTATAGGCCTGCCGAGTATAACCACCCAACTCTGCCCAGTACCCGTGCCACGTGTATGGGCACGTCGAACACGTCGTGGTATCTAGCTCCTCCCACCTCGAGGGCCATAGGGTTATGTGCTATAGACTCCAGCTCTAGCCCCTGGCTGGCGGCGAAGAGGTGGAGTATCCTATACTCATCCCTCCTCAGCTTCCTCAAGTGCGGCCTCTCCTTAGCCTGCAAATGAAGAATCCCTCCGTCCCGTGCCTGTGAGGCCACAACCTCTTGCAGCGCTTAACCTCGCTGGGTAACTGTAGCTTGCCGTACTCCTCGATCCCGGGGTCTCCAGGGTACGCACCGCTGTCCTCAACTTCGAAGTCATCCCTAGACTCTAGGAGCCTGGCAACCACAAGCTCTCCCTCCTCGACCGCGGTGGTGCAGGCTGCATAGACTATTACTCCTCCCAGCTTCACCCTGTCGGCTAGACTGCTGAGCATCGAGTATTGGATCTCGTGGATGGCCCTTAGGTCCTCCATGCTCCTGCTCCTCTTCCTGGCCCTATCCTTCCTTATGATCCCCTCGCCACTACTGGGCGCATCTAGGAGTATCCTGTCAGCCTGAATATCCCGGGGCAGCCTGCGGGAGTCGCCCCGGATCAGAATATAGCTGGAGAACCGCATTCTGTTTAGATGGGATCGGAGCGCTCTGATCCTACGCCTGCTTATCTCCACCGCTATTAGGAGGGCTGAGTCCCTTGTCTCCTGTAGTATCTGGGTCGCCTTGCCCCCGGGTGCAGCTGCTGCGTCCAGTATGATTTCCCCTGGCTGCGGGTCTAGGTGCGCTGTAACGGTCATGGACCCAGGGTCTTGTATGTAGTAGTAGCCCTGCAGGTACTCGTGGGTTGCCCCCACTGGTATAGGCTGTCTGTGTACTATATAGCCGTGCCTGGTGAAGGGTATTGGCTCTAGCGTGAAACCCTTAGCCTCCATCCTCTCCTGTAGAAGCCTGCAATCTATGAGGTGACTGTTGCATCGTATGGTTTCTGGTAGCGGCTCCTCATTTGCCTCTAACAGCTCCACCGCCTCGCTACCCAGGATCATGAGGTACCTCTCAACCATGAATGGGAGGTAGTCATACTTCTCCGCCAGCCTGACTGCCTCTCTGCTTAGTTTAATATTGAGGGCTTGACTCACAAGGTCCAGTGTTAACCCCCCGGTTTACATAGGTATTGTTGCCACCTAAGGGATTTGCATAGTCCCCAGCTTAATATCCTAACACAGCATCAACCCGGTGCACGGGGCCTAGGATTGGGTAGGCTAGAGGCTGTAGTGGTTCCAGGCAGGTACCAGCCATTACACGAGGGACACATCCATGTATTCAGGTACGCCCTCAGCGTCGCTAAGAGAGTATACATCGTGGTAGGCAGTGCCCAGGAGTCGTTCACCATCAAGAACCCCTTGACAGCCGGGGAGAGGATAGTAATGCTTGAGACTGCACTAGACGAGTTGATGGGTAGAGGCTGGGAAAGGAGGATCAAGATATACCCGGTAATGGATATAAACATGAACAAGGTATGGGTCAAATACCTCCAGCAGCTACTACCCCCCTTCGAGGGTGTTGTATCGGGCAACGAACTCGTCCTAGCCCTATTCGAGGACGAGGGCATGGAGGCCATCAGGCCCCCGCTATACAGGAGGGGTGAATGTAGCGGGACCCTGATAAGGAGGAGGATCCTTGAGGGGGATCCCGAGTGGAGGAAATGTGTTCCAGAGGTGGTGGTAAAGTATCTAGATTCGATAGGGTTCACCCATAGGCTGGTGAGGCTGGCAAGGCATGAGTAGGATAATCGAGATAGACGGTTCGATGGGTGAAGGCGGAGGCCAGATACTGAGGACCAGTGTTGCCCTTGCAGCCATACTGGGGAGGCCGCTGAGGATCTACAACATTAGGGCGAAGAGGCGGAACCCTGGCCTCAGGCCGCAGCACCTTAATGCTGTCAGGGCGATAGCAGCCCTATCCCAGGGAAGGTTGGAGGGTGACAGGGTTGGCAGCATGGAGATAGTGTTCTGGCCCGGGAGGATACGTGGGGGGAGTATAGAGGTGGATATAGGAACGGCTGGGAGTATCTCGCTAGTACTACAGGCTATGCTACCAGTAATGGCATACGCCGAGTCGCCTGTGAGGGTAAGGATTCGTGGTGGGACTGATGTACCTATGTCTCCGCCTATAGACTATGTACGAGAGGTGCTGTCGAGGCTCCTGGGGAGACTAGGGTATAGGGTCGATGTGAGGCTGCATAGGAGGGGCCACTACCCTAGGGGAGGTGGCTTGGTCGAGGTGGAGGTCTCCGACCCGCCTAGGGGCTTCAAACCTGTTAGCTTCACTAGGAGGGGTAAGATGCTTGGGGTCTATGGGAGGAGCCATGCTGTGAGGCTTCCCATGCATGTTGCCCAGAGGCAGGCTAGGGCTGCAGCATCTCTCATAAGGAGGAGGCTGGGGGTGGACCCCATTATAGAGGTAGAGGGGTATAGGCCCGGCGAGGATCCCCATCTAGGGCCTGGTAGTGGTATAGTTGTGTGGGCGCTGTTTGAGGAGACAGCCATGGGGGGTGACTCCCTGGGTGAGAGGGGTAAGAGGGCCGAGGTTGTGGGGGAAGAGGCTGCTGGTAGGCTTATTGAGGACCTTGAAACGGGGGCTGCCTTGGATAGGCATGCATCTGACATGATCCCGGTATACTTGGCTCTTTCAGGCGGGGTGGCTAGGGTGTATGGGGCCAGGTTGACGTCTCATACAAAGACCGTGCTAGACCTGCTGTCAATTGTGCTGGATGGGTTCCAGTATAGGATCCTGGAGGGAAGGGAGGGTAAGCCATTTAAGGTTGAGATACGGGGTGTGCCTGTCTAATCGAGTCCTCCACTATATCATCGACAACCTGGCTGGCTGAAGAGTGGTCCTTTGCCACCATGTGGTAATACTTTCTGGCTAATCCCTTCCCGATCATCATCTTGGCGAGGCCCTCGGCCTCCCTTAGGGTGTCATCAGGAGCCTCGTCTACCTTATTCACAGCTATGTAATGAGGCTTTCCGCCAGTGTATCTGTGGATCTTGGCCAGTAGCCTGAACTGGTCTTGAAGGGGCATGTAGGAGGTGGGAGTAGGGTCTACCAGGTATAGGATTGCTCCGGGTATCTCCTTGAGAGCTGCTACAGCCCGCCTCTCCACTTGGTTCATCTCATCCGGGCTCCTGTCTAATATACCGGGAGTGTCTATTAGCTGGATCCTCGTATCCTTGTAAGTGTAGTGGCCTATGTGTATGTTCTTGGTGGTGAATGGATATGGGGCTACCTGGGGGCTGGCAGTTGATACTGTTTTGATTAGCGTGGACTTACCAGTGCTTGGCGGGCCAGCGACTATTATAGTTGGTATTTCCGGGTTTATTGAGGGTAGGTGTTGTAGGAATACGACTAGACTTCTGAGTAGTTCTAGGCCCTTACTGCACCTCTTGATGGACGACATCATCCTGCCCCTGGCCTCCGTCGAGGTCCTCCTCAGCTCTCTGGGGGTTTCTGATGCTAGTAGGAGGAACCTATACTTGTCCCAGAAGCTTGATATTAGCTTTCTCGACTTTGACACGCACGAGATCGCCTTGTGGATCTCGTCTCTATTGAACTCTATCTCTATCAGCCTCCAGTAGAAGGGATGTAGATTATCGAGTAGCCTGACCAGCTGTTTGATGAATGAGGTCCTATCTATGATTATATTCCGTATAGTCTGTAGCCTGGTTATCTCTCTATCCACTGGCTTGAGGCCTCTGCCCTTGGGGTACCGCGATCTTATCCTCTCCATGATCTCGTCGTAGGTGGGCACGTGTATCCTCTTCGCCTCCTCTCTTGGATCTACTACCTGCATCCCTAATCCTAGCAATGACTCCGTCGATCCTACTCCTATATCTCCTTATGATCGATTGTATCGTGTAGGGGCTTGTGCCCGCCTTGGCGGCAGCTATCATTAAGGCCCTACCCTTGGGTGTACCCTGGAGGATGAGGTGTATGTATAGGGCTAAGCCTACTCTGGCCCTTAAGGTCCTAGACTTAAGTAGGGGATCCTCGAGTAGGGCTCTATAAACTGGGATCAGCTCCCTCATCTCCATCAGCACCCTCCTAGCCTTCCTGTTACCTGGGTGGTCTAGGACTAGCCCCCTCCTAGTCGTCCTGACTAGGAGCCCCCTCCTTGCAGCCTCCATAATCTTCTCCTCTGCCTGTCCCATGCTGGTCCTGATTAGGGGTCTGACAAGTGTGTCTGTCTGCGCATTATGAGTCGCCTCCATTATAGGTGCTAGGACTGCCCCGCATCTCATACATACTATAAACCCGGTCTCGTGGCTCCAAGCCAGGTTCTCGCTTTCACACCACCTACACTTGGAATTATGCATCTCGTACACCAGGATGCAATTGTTGTGAGGACCATTGATTGGCTCCCGCTTATCCTGGTAGAGTAGTCTCCCCGGGGGAGGGTGGAGTGGATGTACTCGTGGATAAGTAAAGCTACTTTATAACCTGGGAGGGTTACATGTGGCTATAGCCTGGAGGGTGCGTTAAGGGTGTCCTGGGGATTCGGAGCGACAGTGCTCGGCTTAAAGGCTGGGGATGGAGTGGTTCTGGCAACCGACAGGAGGCTATCTTATGGAGGCTTCGTAATGAGCAGGAACGCAAGAAAGATATTTGTGTTGGAGGATAGGGTTGGTATTGCCATAGCTGGGCTCTACGGTGACACAAGCGGCCTCTCAAGGATCCTAGAGGCTGAGATAAAGTACTACGAGCTCACCAGCGGGTCCAGCCTTAGCGTTAAGGGCGTGGCTAAGAGGCTATCCTCAATACTATATGCCTACAAGTTCTATCCATTCTTCGTGGAGGCCATAATAGGGGGGATAGACGATGGAGAGCCAAGGCTATACGTCCTAGACTCCCTAGGCTCTATAACGGAGGAGGACTATGCAGCCTCCGGGTCGGGGGCAACCATGGCACTCGGCGTATTAGAGGCAACCTACAAGCCAGGACTCAGCATTGACGAAGCTATGGACATAGCCGTGAAGGCCATGAAGTCTGCGATAGAGAGGGATGCAATGAGTGGGGACGGGATTGATATAGTGGCGGTGACGAGGAGCGGGGTTAGGGAGAGGAAGATAACCCTGAAGATGGTAGAAGGGTGATGGAGTGCAGCCTTGTCAAAAAGAGGTTCAGCGCCAGCAGAGCCTCAAGGGCCCAGAAAATCTTACAGGGCATGGTGATGCTCGAGGACCAGCCGGGGGAACCTAGTGTAATAGCAGGGCTCGACGCAGCCTATACTAGGAGGGATGGGAAGAGTATAGGTGTTGGTGTCGCGGTGGCTATAGACTCGGGCAGCCTAGAGGTGCTCTCCTGCAAGTGGTATGCGGCCGAGGTGTGCGTGCCCTACATACCAGGTCTCCTAGCATTCAGGGAGATGAGGATCATGGCTCCACCACTATCCCTCCTCATGGAAGAGGTTAATGTTGACATGGTTGTAGTGGATGGTCATGGAATAGCCCATCCACGAGGCTTCGGGATAGCGTCCCACGTAGGAGTGGCATTCAGGATCCCCTCGATAGGGGTCGCGAAGAAGAGGCTGTACGGGGAGCTGAGGAGAATTGGTGGGAAGACCTACCTGATCGATGAGGGCAGGCCTATAGGCGTGTACCTACAGGGAGTCTACGTAAGCCCAGGCCACATGGTTACCGTAGAGAGGGCTGCCAGGATGGTTGAGGGGCTAAGGGTTAGAGGTAAGCTGCCTGAGCCTACAAGAGTGGCGGATATTGTAACCAAGAGGCTGAGGAGGAGGATACCCTGGCTAGGACCTGGCGATTGTAGTGCAGAGGCTAGAAGAACAGGCCTTCTTGATTATATCTGAGGTGCTCCTCAGCCCACCGGAGAACACGTGCTTGCCAGGATACCTGACAACTAGGGGCCTCTTACCGGTCCTCCTCTCGGCCTCCTCGGCGAGCCACTCCTCGTTAAAAGCCTGGTCAGGGCCTAGGACTATGACGTCTGGCTTCACATCTTCAACGCTCTTTAGGGGATCTCCCTCATGGCCCAGCCTGGCCTTATAGACATAGCGTATAGATGATACGATCTGGAGCCTGTCCTTCTCGCTTAATAATGGGTGCCTACCCTTGATCCTCTTGACAGTGGAATCTCTAGCTATAGTGACGATAACCCTGCCATACCTAGAGGCGAACCTTAAAAGTCCTACATGCCCTGGATGTATAATGTCGAATGTCCCACCTACGAAGACTATGGGCTTCTCGGGAGGCCTGCCCCACTCGGGCTCTAGAACTCCCAGATACTTCAAGGCGTCAATGAGGCCCTCAGCATAGCTAGCAGCTGCAAGGGCCGTTAAGGGATCACCTATGTCTAGGTAGTATTTGGCGTCCCCAGCATATCTCTCTGCAGCGTCTATCAGCCTATCCAGTCCAGGGCCAAGCTCGTCAAGTCTAGATCTCAACTTCTCCAGCGCCTCTCTCACACCTCTAATATACAGCTCTGCCCTTGACTCGGCGTCACCTGGATCCACAGTAACCCCCGTCACGCAGCTATGGATAGTAGAAGGGATATAACTCGCTCAGGGATACTCTTTAATATACCGCTTAGGGTAACCTACATCAAGCCCTGGGGGCGAGGGCCGGTAGCTCAGCCAGGCAGAGCGGCGGGCTTTTAACCCGTAGGCCTGCAGTGCGCTGGCCTGTAGGGCGGAAGTCCCGGGTTCAAATCCCGGCCGGCCCGCCACACTGCAGTAGCCATACCCCATGAATGTGGGCTCCTATAGGGGTGCGGGCACGATACTCTAATAAGCCCCAGACGATGCCTCACCCCTTGTTGGGGGTAGTAGGCATCTTGCCGTCTAAATCCAGGAGGATAACGAAGAAGATACTGAAGCATGAGCTTGTACCCGAGCACAGGATACTATCTCTGGAGGAGGCCGTCGAGGTCCTTAGACGGTATAATGTGAAGCCTTGGAACTTGCCTCAGATTAGCATTAATGACCCTGTCATCAAGCTGCTAGGAGGAAAACCTGGAGATATAGTTGAGATAAGGAGAAGATCGCCTACTGGCGGGGAGTCGGTTGCGTATAGGATAGTAGTCCCATTCTAACAGCTAAGTGCTGAGAGAAGGGTGAGTGTGGCATGGCAGAGCTAGGGATCACGGTGGACGATCTATGGGTAGTATACTCCACTGGCATGAGGGAAATGGGGCTGGCAAGGCAGCACCTGGATTCCTTCAACGACTTTGTAACCGACAGGATCCACAAGATAATTAGGTCCTTCGGCGAGATAAAGCCTGCCTGGAGAACCGTAGCCAGTAGGAGGAGGAGATATACACCGATGGATATGTCTGAGGTTAAGATACTCCTTGGTAGGCTGACTATAGGCGATCCCATGGTAAAGGAGGCTGAGGGCCATACCCATAGGGTAAGGCCGCTGGAGTGTAGGATAAGGAACCTAACATACGCAGCCCCCCTCAGGCTTGAGATGATACTTATAGAGAACGGGGTTGAGATCCACAGGGAGGAGGTAGAGATCGGCGAAATACCAGTAATGATCAAGTCTGCCATAGACCCGCTATCTAAGATGAGCCAGGAAGAATTGATAGAGATCGGCGAGGACCCCTACGATCCTGGAGGCTACTTCATCATTAACGGTAGTGAAAAGGTGGTAGTTATCCAGGAGGACCTAGCGGTGAATAGGATCATAGTGGGTCCCTCAACAGCCAGCACGGCCAAGATAACCCACACGGCCAAGGTGGTCTCGACAGTCCTAGGTCTCAGGAGGCAGGTTATAGTTGATAGGATGAGTGATGGTAGCATAGAGGTCAGCATATCAAAGCTACCCTACAGGGTCCCCTTCGTAGTCCTAATGAGAGCCCTAGGCCTAGAGAAGGAGTCGGAGATCGCCGCCGCGGTCAGTCCAGACCCCGACGTGCAGAGGGAGCTCATGCCCAGCTTCGAGAAGGTAGCTATAACAGTAACAACCAGAGAGCAGGCCCTCGAGTACATAGGTAACAGGCTAGCACCTGGCCAGCCTAGAGAGGTCAGGATCCAGAGGGCCGAGGAGTTCCTCGACACACAGTTCCTCCCACACCTAGGCACGAGGCCTGAGGATAGGAAGATGAAGGCCTTCTACCTGGCCGAAATGGCTAACAGGGTACTCCAGCTATATCTGGGTAAGAGAAAGCCAGATGACAAGGATCACTACTCAAACAAGAGGCTCAGGCTTGCCGGAGACCATATAGCAGAGATTTTCAGAGAGGCATTCTCAAACTTCGTCAAGCACATGGAGAACCAGTTGGAGGAACTGATCAGCCAGAGGAAGAAGATTAGGTTCTCCTACCTGGTCAGGAAGGATATAATATCGGATAAGATAAAGACGGCCCTAGCAACCGGTAACTGGGGCCCGGACAGGACAGGCATAAGCCAGGCCCTTGACAGGACCAACTGGATAAGCCTCCTAAGCCACCTCAGAAGGGTGGTCTCACCACTAAGCAGGGGCCAGGCCCACTTTGAGGCTAGGGACCTTCACGGTACCCACTGGGGCAGGCTATGCCCCTTCGAGACGCCTGAAGGCATAAACTGTGGCCTAGTGAAGAATCTGGCCCTCATGGCCTACATATCGGTCGGCGTAGATGAAGATGAAGTAGAGAATCTCCTATATGAGCTGGGAGTTGTAAGGCTGGATAGTATAATAGAGGAGGTACTAAAGACCGGGATCCCGCCTGAGATAATGACTGTAGGGGCAAAGGTGTTCCTCAACGGGAAGCCCATAGGCTACCACCCAGACGGGGCAGAGCTGGCCGAGAGGATCAGGAGCCTAAGAAGAAGCGGTAAGCTGAGCTTCGAGGTGAATGTAGCACACATAAGGGATGAGTACGTCAACGAGGTCTACATAAACACAGATGAGGGAAGGCTCCTTAGGCCCTTGGTTAGGGTTGTAAATGGAATGCCGCTCCTAACCAAGGAGCACGTTGAGAAGATCAAGAGGGGAGAACTCGGATTCTGGGACCTGATAAAGACTGGGATAATAGAGATGCTAGATCCCGACGAGGAGGAGAACGCATACGTGGCAGAGTTGCCATGGGATGTGACAAAGGAGCACACACACATGGAGCTGTGGGTACCCGCAATAGTAGGCGTGGCGGCAGCCACCATACCATACCTAGAGCATAATCAGAGCCCAAGGAGCACGTACCAAGCCGCAATGGCTAAACAGGCTCTAGGCCTATACGCTCTCAACTATCACTTTAGGACTGATAGCCACTCATACCTATTACACTACCCACAGAAGCCTCTAGTACAGACTAGGGCCCTAGACCTCATGGGATACAATAACAGGCCAGCAGGCCAGAACATGGTCGTAGCGCTAATGTCCTTCTACGGATACAACATAGAGGATGCCCTGATATTTAACAAAGGGTCGATTGACATGGGCCTAGCTAGGAGCCACTTCTTCAGAGTATACACTGCGGTGGAGAACGACTACCCCGGAGGAGTCAGCGATAAGATAAGGGTACCCCATCCCAAGCTCCTCGACCACAAGGGTGACAAGTACTACAGGAAGCTGGCTCCAGACGGGGTCATAGACCCCGAGGTAGAAGTCGAGGGAGGAGACATACTAGTTGGCAGGGAGAGCCCTCCAAGGTTCATGGGCGAGGAGAGAGTCATAGGTGCAGGGGCACTGATACACAGGGATACCAGCGTACAGCTAAGATTCGGAGAGAAGGGGGTAGTAGACCAGGTCATACTAACCCAGACGGCGGAGAGGAACAAGCAGGTCAAGGTGAAGGTGAGGGACCTAAGGATACCCGAGATAGGGGATAAGTTCGCCAGCAGGCACGGCCAGAAGGGAGTTATAGGAATGATCTTCCCCAAGTATGACATGCCATACACAGAGGACGGGATAACGCCAGACGTCATACTAAACCCCCACGCCATACCATCGAGGATGACCGTAGGCCAGCTGCTGGAGGAGATAGCTGGTAAGGCAGGCGCGATCCTGGGCAGGCTGGTTGATGGTACACCCTTCTTTAAGGAGGACGTGGGCCAGCTAAGGATAGAGCTGGTCAAGCACGGCTACGACCCCAGCGCTAGAGAGGTGATGTACGACGGCAGGACAGGGCTCATGATAGAGAGGCCAGTCACGATAGGGATAGCATTCTACCAGAGGCTATACCACATGGTCTCCGACAAGATGCATGCAAGGGCTACTGGAAAGGTACAGCTGCTGACAAGGCAGCCCACAGAGGGTAAGGCCAGGCAGGGAGGCCTAAGGTTCGGAGAGATGGAGAGGGACTGCCTCATAGGCCACGGGGCAGCTAACCTGCTGAGGGACAGGATGCTGGAGAACAGTGATGCATATACAATGTATGTATGTAATAAGTGTGGCCATATAGCATGGTATAATAGGAGGAGGGGCACCTACGAGTGCCCAATACACGGGGACGAGGGGGAGATATACCCGGTAAAGGTGCCCTACGCCTTCAAGCTGCTACTCCAGGAGATAACCAGCATGGTGATAAAGCCTAGAGTATTCGTGGCGGATAAGATAACGGTGATGGATAGGCTCTGGAAGAAGCCCGTCTCCCTGGACGAGGGGAACGGGTCTAGATAGAGTGTGGGGGTGATCCGCGTGTCTGTATATGATAATGAGTCCCACGTTATTAAGGGGATCAAGTTCGGAGTCCTCCCTCCACACGAGATAATCAGGATGGCAAAGGTGACAGTGATAAGGGATGCGATATACGAGGCAGACGGTAGCCCAGTAGCAGGTGGGCTAAGAGATCCCCACTTCGGCGCTATCGAGCCCGGAGAGAGGTGTCCTGTATGTGGAAATACCAGGGATACGTGTCCCGGCCACTTCGGGAAGATAGACCTGGCCAGGCCTGTTATCGTACCTCACTATGGAGACGCCCTTCACGGAATCCTACAGGCTACATGTAGGAACTGTGGGAGGATACTGATACCCACAGATAGGATAAGGTACCTGACGGCGATCAAGGAGAGATTGAAGAAACGGTGGCCCAAGCTTGCAGATACCTTCGTGGAGGAGGTGAAGAGGGAGGCAGCTGCCCGCATGGAGTGCCCCCACTGCGGTGCCCGGCAGTTCAAGATACGCTTCATAAAGCCCTTCACCTTCTACGAGGAGCATCCTGAGGGTGAGAGAAGGCTCAACCCTATAGATGTGAGGGAGAGGGTAGAGAAGACCATAGACGAGGACCTAGTACTCCTAGGCGTGGACCCCAAATACTCTAGGCCAGAGTGGATGATCATAACATCCCTTCCCGTACCGCCACTAAGCGTTAGGCCGAGCATAACACTGGAGACAGGCTACAGGGCGGAAGACGATCTAACCCACGCGCTGGCAGAGATAGTCAGGCAGAACGAGAGGCTCAAGAACTTCCTCATATCGAACGCCCCTGAGACCATGATAGAGGATGCATGGCTAACGCTACAGCACGTGGTTGCCTCATATATAGACAACGAGCTCCCCAACACCTACCAGCTCACGCATAGGAGGAAGAGGGCCCTCAAGACGCTGGCTCAGAGGCTCAAAGGCAAGGAGGGGAGGTTAAGAGGCAACCTCTCGGGCAAGAGGGTCAACTACTCGGCTAGGACAGTGATTAGCCCTGACCCGATGATTAGTGTGAACGAGGTTGGGGTCCCGGTTGAGATAGCTAAGATACTAACAGTCCCGATAATGGTGACTCCCTACAACATAGAGGAAGCTAGGAGGTATGTACTGAACGGGCCGGATAAATGGCCAGGTGCAACGTATGTATACAAGGCTAGGAATGGGAAAAAGATAGACCTAAGATACATCAGGAACCATAAGCAGTTGGCAGAGGGCCTCGAGGTAGGAGATATAGTTGAAAGGCACCTGATAGACGGGGATATAGTGCTCTTCAACAGGCAGCCAAGCCTGCACAGGATGTCTATCCTAGGCCACATAGTAAGGGTTATGCCCTACAAGACGTTCAGGCTGAACCCCCTAGTATGTCCTCCATACAACGCCGACTTCGACGGGGACGAGATGAACCTGCACGTCCCCAGGCTATACGAGGCAATGGTGGAGGCCAAGGAGCTGCTATTGGTGGAGAAGCACATACTTACCCCAAGGTACGGAGGGCCCATAATAGGGGGGAGGCAAGACTACATAAGCGGGGCATACCTGCTAACCGTGAAGACTAGCCTCTTCACCGAGGAGGAGGTAGGCCAGATACTGGCAGCAGCGGGCTACAAGGGCCCACTACCGGAACCAGCAATACTCAAGCCTAGGAAGCTCTGGACGGGGAAGCAGTTGGTAAGCCTATTCCTACCCGAGGACCTGGACTTCAAGGGCAAGTCCAAGATCAACGCTGGAAGCCTGAAATGTGGCTCCGAGGACTGCTTCCACGACTCCTACATAATAGTATCTGGAGGAAAACTCCTCATGGGGGTACTCGACAAGAATGCCATAGGAGCAGAGCAGCCGGAGAACCTACTCCACATAATAGCCCTAGAATACGGGGTCTCAAAGGCCCGGCTACTACTAGACACTCTCTTCAAGGGCTTCATAAGGGCTCTAGAGATGAGGGGCCTAACCATGGCCCTCGACGACATAGAGATACCTGAAGAGGCCAAGGAGGAGATAATGGGTATGGTAGATGAGTACAAGGAGAAGGTTGCACAGCTGATAAGAGACTACGAGGAGGGTAGGCTAGAGGTGATACCAGGTAGAACACCCGAGGAAAGCCTAGAGCTAAAGATTATAGGCCTACTCCAGGAGTTAAGGGAGAAGGCGGGTCAGGTAGCGGTATCCCACATGGATCCATTTAACGACGTCTTCATAATGGCTAGGACAGGTGCTAGGGGCGGGGAGGTCAATATAACTCAAATGGCCGCAATGCTAGGGCAGCAGACGGTTAGGGGCAAGAGGATCAGGAGGGGCTTCAGGAAGAGGACTCTACCACACTTCAAGGAGAACGACTTGAGCCCAGAGGCAAGGGGATTCGTAAGGGGCAACTTCAGGGACGGCCTGAGGCCGACGGAGGTGTTCTTCCACGCCGCCGGAGGAAGGGAGGGACTCGTGGATACAGCAGTAAAGACTAGTCAGAGCGGCTACATGCAGAGGAGGCTCATAAACGCCCTCCAGGACCTAGTAGTCTCCTATGACGGCACAGTGAAGGATGCGTGGGGCAACATAATACAGTTCAAATATGGCGAAGACGGTGTGGATCCAACCCTGTCATACCACGGGGACGGAGTGAAGATCGACAGGATAATACAGCGCGTTGCAAAGAAGAACGGGGATAGGAGGTGATAGTGGAGATGGCCAGGAGGCTAGAGGAGGTATTGAGTGCGGCTAGGGAAATACTACCGCCCTCAAAGTATAGTGAGCTAGTAGAGAAGCTGGAGGCCTCAGGCCTGGACGAGTCTGGCAAGATAGAAGTAGTAGAGGAGGTCGTGAGGAGGTATATGGTTGTTATGGCGCAGCCCGGAGAGCCAGTAGGCACTGTAGCAGCCCAGTCGATAGGAGAACCTGGTACACAGATGACTCTAAGGACATTCCACTACGCTGGCCTGATGGAGTTCGACGTCACCCTGGGCCTCCCCAGGCTTATAGAGATAGTGGATGCAAGGAGGGAGCCCTCCACCCCCACGATGACCATATACCTAGATGAGAAGATTAGGGGTAACAGGGAGGAGGTCAAGAGGATAGCTCAGAGGATAGAGTACACCACTATGGAGAACGTCCTAGCCGGGATCGAGTACTTCCTGGGCGACAACGAGATCACGATCAGGCTGGACCCCGAGATGATGGAGGATAAGGGAGTCACAACGGAGAGAGTGGTGGAGGCGCTCAAGAAGGCCAGGCTAGGCGAGATCGAGGTTATGGATGACTACACAATAACGATCAGGCTCAGCGAGAGGGTGCTACCCCCAGAGTACATATATGACATGAAGACATACAGGGACATAGAGGCCAAGATCAGGAGGCTATACCTAAAAGGGATCAAGGGGATCAAGAGGGTCATAATACAGGAGCAGGAGGACGAGGAGACGGGGGAGAGATACTATATACTCCGCTCTGAAGGCAGCAATCTAGCCGAGGTACTCAAGGTCAAGGGGGTAGACTACACAAAGACCACAACCAACAACATATACGAGATAGCACAGGTCCTAGGAATAGAGGCCGCGAGGAACGCCATAATAAGAGAGATAATAGACGTGCTCAGCAGCTCCGGGCTCGACGTGGACATAAGGCACGTGATGCTAGTGGCAGACCAGATGACATGGACGGGGAGGATAAGGCAGATAGGAAGGCTGGGAGTAGTCGGGGAGAAGCCAAGCGTTCTGGCAAGGGCAGCATTCGAGGTCACGGTGAGGCAGCTATTCGACGCCGCGGTCAAGGGTGAGGAGGAACTGATCTACGGGGTCACTGAGAGCGTGATAACGGGCATGCCACCCCTAGTAGGGACAGGGACAGTATTATTAAGGATCTCACCGGGCACCATACCCCCGGCAGGCTCCAGCTAAGACAAGGACGAGGGTGAGTAACGGTGTCAGTCTCATTCGAGAGGGAGCTCAGGAACCTGATCAAAACCGGTAAATACTACCTCGGAGTAAAGCAAGCAATGAAGGCCCTAAAACTAGGCAAGGCCAAAATGCTGATAGTGGCTGAGAACACGCCGCCAGAGTACAAGAGGAGGCTACTTTACTACGCCAAGCTAGCTGGCACCCCAGTATACATATACAGGGGCACAAGTATAGCCCTCGGCCTTGCAGCGGGTAAACCATTCAGGGTATCAGTGATAACAGTGCTAGACGAGGGTCAGTCTAGGATAACAGAGCTGGTCTAACCCGATCCATGGCCAAGCCAAACAAAGGCCACTGGCCTAGGTGGAGCGTGGTGACGGTGTCGGATAGGGGTAAGATCACTGTAGAGGAACTAAGGTACCTCTCAATATTTCAAGAGTTTACAGGAGCCATGGCCTACAGGTGTATAGTCGATAAGGAAGGAGGTAGGCTCATCTTCCTAGTAGATAGCACAGACCTGGGAAGGGCGATAGGAAAGAAGGGGGGCAACGTAAGGCTCCTATCAAGACTATTCAACAAGAACGTGGAGATAGTGGAGTACGCTGGTGACCTCGAGGGCATGATTAAAAACCTGTTCCCCGGAGTAAAGATACTGAATATACACGTCACAAGCAGGGGAGAAGAGAAGGCTGTGACGATAAAGGTGGCTGAGGAGGACAAGGGCAAGGCGATAGGCAGAGATGGAAAGAACGTGAAGAGGGCGAGGCTAGTGCTATCAGAGATATTCGGCGTCTCAAAGGTATCCATTAAATAGGGGGTACCAGCAGCCCCGGGAACCCTTTATAACCCCAGCACTGCACCCAGCCCTAAAGGCGGTGGGATGCAGGGTGACAGGGAAGAAGTCCCCCTACGGCCTGTTCGCTGCTAGGAAGCTTAGGAGGAAGAGGATGAAGTTCAGGTGGAGCCAGAGGGAGTTCAAGGTAAGGATGCTTGGACTAAAGAAGAAGTACGACCCTCTGGAGGGTGCCCCGATGGCCCGGGGCATAGTGCTAGAGAAGGTTGGAGTAGAGGCAAGACAGCCCAACTCGGCCCTCCGTAAGTGCGTTAGGGTCCAGCTAGTCAAGAACAAGAAGGTTGTAACCGCATTCGTGCCAAGGGACGGAGGAATACTCTACATAGACGAGCACGACGAGGTCATCATAGAGGGTATAGGGGGCCCCAGGGGCAGGTCCATGGGAGACATCCCAGGGGTAAGGTATAAGGTAGTCATGGTCAACGGGGTGTCCCTGAAGGCAATCTGGGAGGGTAGGAAGCAGAAGCCGAGGAGGTAGCCCCCCGCGGGTAGCACCCTATAAGTCCACACCTAAATCATCATCCAGATCATCATCTAGATCCAGGTCCTCGTCCCCAGCCTCCTCGACAAGATCCTCAAGTACATATATAGGCCTCTCAGCGAGCAGCGCCATATATATGGCGTGGCTGGGGATCATCTTAACCTTAAGCGTTATACCGCCTTCCTCGAACTCCACAGTGGCTGTATACAGGCTAGTCTCATAGTCCAGCTCATCTATTACAACGCGCTTCAGCCCCCTGCCCAGAGCCTCCCTGAAATACTCATGGTTAACTAGGAGTGAGAAGAGGCTCTGCCTCCTAGGCGGAGCCTCCCCCTCATTGAGGACCTTGATAGCCTCTGCCACCTCGTAGGGTATATTCACGAGCACGAAGCTCCTCCCATCTTCCAGCAGTAACTTCAAGCCTATTACATACGTGCTAATGTGCATGTCGTGATACTCAACTATGCGGGCAAACGGGAGGACCTTGACAGCTCTCACCAGCCCACCATTTTCCAAGACTCGGCGCCCTCGCAGCGTTCCAAACCCTACACCGTGCACTACAGGCTATAATAGGATAACGATCCCCGCCACCCCGGGAGCCTAGGCACCCTTATAAACTCTCTGTCCGCCCTGGATCCGGTGCAGGGTGTAGAAGAGCGTGGCGCAGGAGACCCTACCGGAAGGCCTAGAGGTTAAGGCTGACCAGATAAGGCTCTTCGGGAAGTGGAGCTGGGTTGATGTCGAGATAAGGGATCCGAGCCTGAAGAGGTACATAAGCCTCAGGCCGGTATGGCTACCTCACACAGGCGGGAGGCACGAGCACAGGAGGTTCGCAAAGGCGGAGGTACCCATTGTGGAGAGGCTTATGAACAAGCTCATGAGGCCGGGGAGGAACGGTGGCAAGAAGCACCTTGCATATAACATAGTGAAGACAGCTTTCGACATAATCTACTTCGAGACAGGGGAGAACCCGATACAGGTGCTAATAAGAGCGATAGAGAATGCAGCCCCAAGAGAGGACACCACCAGGATCATGTAC
>WAKG01000016.1 GCA_015523445.1 Desulfurococcales archaeon
GGAAGAGGAGGAGGAAGAGGAGAAGGAGGTCGATATCGGGGAGGGCCTGGGAGGCCTCTTCGGCTTCTAGCCCAACTCCCAAACACTATATAACACCTGCCCTGTTACACCGATTCTCCATGGTGCCCCACCAGATGAGCGTGGACCCGGCAGAGTACGCATTAGACTTCTTCAGGGAACACGGGTTCCAGAGGAGAATTGGGAAGAGGTGTAAGGAGTACTATTGGACGCTGAATCCTGACTTCGAGGAGCCCCAAGACACACCCTGCGTGGAGTACTGGTTCGAGAGGGTGCCATCAAGGAGCCCGCTAGACGTGGAGGGTGCTAGGAGGCTTTTCATAGACTTCTTCACCCGGAAAGGGCATGAACCTGTCAAGCCTAGGCCAGTTGTGGCTAGGTGGAGGGAGGACCTATATCTGACTATAGCCAGCATAGTTGTCTTCCAGCCCCACGTGACCAGCGGCCTTGTACCTCCTCCAGCTAACCCTCTAGTCATAAGCCAGCCCTCCATAAGGCTGGAGGATATAGATAATGTGGGGGTAACCATAGGGAGGCACCTAACAAGCTTCGAGATGGCTGCCCACCACGCGTTTAACTACCCGGATAAATGGGTGTACTGGAAGGAAGAGACCGTCAGGCTAGCCTATGAGTTCTTCACCAAGGAGATGGGGATCCCTGGCGACATGATAGTCTTCAAGGAGTCGTGGTGGGAGGGAGGTGGGAACGCGGGCCCTAGCTTCGAGGTAACAGTAGGGGGTCTAGAGCTCGCCACCCTAGTATTCATGAAATACAGAGTGACTAATGGCGGCTACGAGGAGATCCCCTTAAAGATAGTAGATACCGGCTACGGGGTGGAGAGGCTGGCCTGGTTTACAAGGAAGACGCCTACCGCATTCCACACGATCTATGGAAACCTCCTACCCAAGTACAGGGGCATGATAGGCCTACACGAGCCGCCTGAGGAGGTACTATGGGCTGCATATAAGGCGGCAGGCAGGCTGGACCCGGAGGATGAGGCTAGCCTAGACAGCTACTACCACAATGTGGCCAACAAGGCAGGATTAACCCCCGAGGAGGCTAGGAAAATACTAGAGAGAGAGGCCAGAGTCTACAGCGTGCTGGACCACGCTAAGACTCTCATGCTAATGCTGGCAGACGGGGTGGTCCCGTCAAACTCGGGCGAGGGCTACCTGGCCAGGCTGGTCCTCAGAAGGGCCTTGCGCCAGCTGAGAGTCCTCAGTGCCGATGTGAGTATTGTAGACCTAGTTGATATGCAAGTCCAGTACTGGGGGAGCAGTTTCCCACAGGCAGTAGAGATGAGGGACTACATCATTGATGTGGTTTCACTCGAGGAGAAGAGGTTTAAGGATCTCATATCTAAGGGCGGGGCTGTGGTTGAAAAGGAGCTTAAGAGGAAGAAGAGGTTGAGCCTCGATGACCTAGTCAGACTATACGACAGCAGGGGGATACCGCCAGAGCTGGTGGCTGAGATAGCGGCTAAGAGAGGCGTAGAGGTCAAGGTACCGGCCAACTTCTACAGTATAGTGGCGTCTATGCATAAGCAGCCGTCGAAAGAGGTGAAGGCCGGGGAGAAGATTAAGCTGCCCCAGGACGTGGTAGAGTGGGCAAGGGGCTTCCCACCTACAAGGCCCCTATTCCACGAGAACCCGTACATGAACAGGTTCACTGGCAAGGTCCTAGGGGTTAGGGGTAGCTATGTGATACTAGACCAGACAGCCTTCTATCCCACCGGTGGCGGCCAGATCCATGATACCGGATTGCTAATAGTTAGAGGATCCAGGCTAAGAGTTGTTGATGTACAGAGCGTTGGCGACGTCGTGGTCCACAAGGTTGAGGGGAAGGCATCACTAGATCAGGGAGACACCGTGGAGGGAGTCATAGATTGGAGGAGGAGATACAGGATAATGAGGCACCATACAGCTACACATGCACTAATAGCTGCAGCTAGAAAGGTGTTGGGCAGACATGCCTGGCAGGCTGGCGCTGAGAAGACTGAGGAGAAGGGAAGGCTGGATGTAACCCACTATAAGCCTCTAACCAAGGACGATATAAGGAGGCTCGAGGAGGAGGTCAACTCGATCATAGACATGAGAATACCCGTAGAGGCCAGGCTGGAGCCCAAGAACGAGGCCGAGGAGAAGTATGGGTATGTGATATACCAGGGCGGCGTCCCGATGAAGAGGGACATTAGGATAGTGGAGATAAAGGGTGTAGACGTTGAAGCTTGCTATGGCACCCACGTATCAAACACCGGAGAGATAGGTGGCTTCAAGATAATCAACTACGAGAGGATACAGGACGGCGTAGTCAGGCTCGAATATGTAGCAGGTACAAGGATACCTGAGGAGGCTGGAAGGCTCGAGGACACACTAGCAGATATAGCAGAGACTGTCAGGGCAAGCAGGGGAATGGAGGTTGAGAGAGTTAAAGGGCTACTGGAGGCCTTACGCAGTACAGAGGAGACTGTTAGAAGGTATAGGAAGCAGTGGATAGAGTCTCTAGAGAGGGAAGCGTTTAATGCATCCACACTCGGGGGCATAAAGCTACTTGTAGCGGAGTCGGTTGAGGATGACAAGAGGGGGATACAAGAGGTCCTAAGGAGGCTGACATCAGCCCACAAGGACCTAGTGGCAGCTATAGTATATCCAGTGGATGGAGACACTCAGGTAGAGATAGCCTTGGGACATGAGGTTGCCAAGAGAGTAGATGCTGGGCAGCTAGCTAAGTCGCTGGCCAATGCATTAGGTGGGCGTGGCGGAGGAAAAGGGTCCAGAGCCAGCGTTAGGCTACCTGGCAGAGTTAGCGCTGAAACTGTTAGGAAAGTCTTAGAAAGCAGCTGGGGAGGACGTTATGATTAAATATGATGCACTAGTGGTTGACATTGACGGAGTAGTATGGATTGACGGAGAACCGATAAGAGAAAACATAGAGGCACTATCCAGAATAGCGGAGACCGGGGTAGAGGTATTACTGCTAACCAACAACTCGACCAGGAGCAGGAGGGCCTACTCGAGAAGGCTATCATCAATAGGCTTGCACATAGGCCCGGATAGAGTGGTTAATAGCGGATACTCAGCCTCACTATGGCTGCTGGAGAAGCGTGGGCCAGCAAAGGTCCTAGCCGTGGGCGAGGAGGGGTTGGTGGAGGAGCTCATGCTCCAAGGCCACGAGCCCCTAAATCCCGGGGACTATGAGTATGCTGAGGCGGTAGTGGTGGGGTTGGATAGGGGTCTAAGCTATAGGAAGCTGGAGGCAGCGGCCTGGGCTATAAGGAGGGGAGCGCTATTCATAGCCACAAACAGAGACAACGCATATCCCACACCAGGAGGCTTATCACCAGGAGCTGGAAGCATAGTGTCACTACTCGAGACTGCAACCGGGAGAAGTGTTGACATAGATGCTGGGAAGCCTAGCCCATGGATATTGGAAGCAGCCTTGAAGCTTCTGGGCAGAAAGCCGGAGAGACTCGCTATAATAGGGGATAGGGTAGATACAGATATGGAGCTGGCTAGAAGGGCTGGGGTGGATGGGATTCTGGTTATGACCGGAGTGGCTGCTAGTCGGGGCGACAAAGTGCCCAAGTGGGTTAAGACCGTTAGGACCCTCAAGGACCTACTCTAAAAGCGTCGCTAATCACCCTATCCGGCACTATAGTGCTCCTGATATAGTCTAGAAGGCGCCTTGCCTCAGCTATAGGGGGCTCCTCCAGAAACTTGTAGGATCCAACAGTGGCCTCCACAAGCCGTCTATCAAAGCCCAGAAGGCTGGAGTAGGCAGCGAGATCTACCCTACTTAGGGATGCCTCCGAAACGGCTCTGGACATCAGCCTGCCGATCCTAGCGTATTCAGCCTCTAGGGACCTATTAGCTCCTAGAACGCAGCAGAAGGGGAGACCACATTCCTCAACATAGAGCCCCATCTCCCTAGCCTGGGTTAGGTAGGGCTCCCATACAACTCCAGCCTCCAGTGTGCCCTGGGCTACAGACTCTAGAATGGAGTCTCCGCTCCCCATATAGACTCTAGGTCCTGGAAGCCTCTTGACTTCAGCGCACAGCTCCATAGTGGATGCCATGGTTGTTGCGTGGCCTCTTCCGGTTGGTGAGGCTGCATATACTATTCCGCTACCCCCGCCACTGCCTCCCCCTATTATATGGACCCTTCCAGCGGTTAGCCTGTGAAGAGCCGCTAGGGTGACTAGTGGGGCCATTGCTAGGTGTACCTTGCCAGCGGCTAGGTCTAGGGCTAGCTTGTATGCCTCATCATATACAACTACATCTACCCTGTCGGATATGTTGAGGAGCAGGCGTCTAAGGGGTAGTATGTACGGGTATTCGCTTGCCCTGAGTATGCCGATCCTCAGTATGGCCTTGTATGAGGCTCCTGTTGGTGTGGCTACTAGGAGTCTGCCCCTCTTTATTGTTCTGACTAGGCCTAGCCTCTCCAGTTTTCTAAGCCTCTTCCATGCCCAGCTCCTGGATATATCTAGTATGCGTGAGAGTTCTGATGCTGATAGAGGCCCATAAGTGTCTAGGGTTTCTAGTATTCTATAGTCTGTCTCGTCTAGGCCTGTCATGGCGTGCCTCCATGCATAGTAATGTAGGTCTATAAGTTTAAATTTATCAGGAAACATGTGTTTCCTCATGGGTGGCTAGGGTGAGGCCAGCAGTGGTGTATGCAGTGCTCCTACTCTTGATGTACGTACCGCCATACACTATGCTCAAAGCCAGTAGCCCCCTAACACTGTTGCTATACTGGGTCACGCTAGGCTTAGCCGGGATTTCCTATGCATGGGTAGTAACAAGGAGGTGGACTAGAAGTGGATAGGTTATCCATCGGGGTCATAGTCTTAGTCATCTACATCCTGCTAGGCACACTAGTGGCGCTAGCTAGTAGGAGGAGGCTAGAGGCTGGAGAGGAGGGATTCTACATAGCTAGGGGTAAGCTAGGCTCATTCTTATCCGCTATGACATACGCAGCAACCACCTACAGTTCATTCATGATAGTAGGCTTAGTAGGCTTTGCCTACTCCACAGGGATGGGAGCCCTAGGCTTCGAGCTAGTATACCTAGTATCAACACTAGGCCTACTCCTAGTATTCTCGAGGAGAGTATGGAGAAGGGCCAAGGAGAGGGGCTGGATTAGCCCTGGAGAAATGCTGGCGGATATATACGGTACCCGTGCTATAGCCATGATAGCTTCGGTCATATTCCTAATCTCACTGATCCCCTATGCGTCAGCCCAGCTTAAGGGTATAGGGGAAGCAGTAGCTGGGCTAGCTGGCGGGGATGACAGGTACTATATCGTGGGGGTGCTACTAGGGGTTATTGTAATGATTATATGGAGCCTAGTTGCTGGTATATGGAGTGTAGCCGCGACAGATGCTCTCC
>WAKG01000017.1 GCA_015523445.1 Desulfurococcales archaeon
ACCCCCAGCCACTCTATAGTAATAACCGTGGCCTCCGCCTCCTCCCGGAGCATAGTGGAGCTCTACGACTACCCGGAGGTCTACGGGTACCCGGTATCCCCCGGCGGGGGGCCTCCGTTCATAGCGGTGGTGCCTGGGGGCGACTACAGGTACCCTCTAACCGGTAGAGGGCCTGGGGGCTGGCTCTACGGGCCTGGGTATAGTGTGGAAGCCGTTATGGATGAGTGGAGGGTGGCGCTGGAGAACTGGGTGCTAGGCGAGGTCCTTCCGGTAGCATTGGAGGAGGGGCTCCTACATGGGGCGGTGGTCCTCCTGGACGGGCCCCTAACCCCCGCCCCTTGGAGGATACAGGAGGATGGGTGGAGCCAGCTCTCCAGGGCCAGGTCCTCAGCGGTGGGTAGGCTCGAGGACCTTGGGGTACCCGTAATAGGGGTTGTGAAGAGGGTTGAGAGGAGCAGGATTCTATCTACAACCCCGGGCCTGAGAGACATGGTTGGGGACTGTACTGGAGTGCAGGAGCAGGGTGACAGGGCGCTTATACACATGCTGCAGGAGTCGAGGTGCTCCACACGCTCCCCGGGCAGGCTACTAGTGACCCCCAGGATCATAGTGGAGCCCAGAGTGCCTGGGGCTTTGGAGAAGATCGTGGAGTACCTAGTAGTCCCTCCGGGTAGGTGGCAGGATAGCTCCAGAGCGTCGAGGGTGTACAGGCTCGAGTATAGCAGGGAGAGCCTGGAGATGCTGAATTCCCGCGGGCTGGAGCCCCACCACGTGATCGCCCTTGATAGCATAGCCCGGGGCGGCCTGGAGCCCGTTACTATCAGGGCCAGCGATCGTAGGTCCCGGGGCATATCTAAGGCCCTCCGCCTACTAGTAGCCCGGGGGCTACGCCTCCAGGGGATGCCCGTCTCGTACAGTAGTGAGGTGGATCTGAGGAGTTGAAGGGGCTGGGCGACTATCTCGAGGATATGGTTGCCAGGGCGTATAGGGAGGCTGAGAAGCACGGCCGCCTAATCGGCAGGGTGTCTAGGTATAGCGAGGTTAGGACCGAGGCCGGGGGCAGGGTTAGGATAGAGGTTGACCCTGAAGTATACTACACAGTAAACGGGCCCCATCGGAGAGTGGGGGATTACCTGGTCATAGTAGACCCCAAGACGCTCAATGTGATATTATCAAGAGTGACCGGGATAACTAGGCTTGACGAGATAGCTGGCTTAGGAGTGGATCCACCGCTAAGCCCATACACGAGCAGCCCAGACCCGCAGAGCCTACTCACCCTAACATTCATAGACGTAGAGCCCCTGCTAGAGGCTCCTCTCACAGGTGGGCCCCCGGCCCCGGCTGTCTCAGCAATAGAGCCGCAGAGCCCCGTTATAGACCCGGAGCCCGGCCTGCTGGAGAGGCTCCTCCACCTACCTGGGGAGGGCGTGACCCTGGGCGCCCTCGCCTCCCCGGGGGGCTTGGTGAAGGGTGGCAAGGTCCCCGTCAGGCTCCCCCTCAAGGTTTTCCTACAGCACGTGCTGATCATTGGGACTACTGGTAGTGGGAAGACTACGCTTATGAAGAATATGGCCGCCTCCATGATGTCCCTATCCAACCCCCCGCTGCTGGTCGTCATGGACCTGAACCAGGACTTTATACAGCTCCCCCTGGAGCCCTCTGGGGGCCCGCCGAGCGGGGATCCTGTCTATGATAGTGTATACCGGGGGGTTAAACCGCCGGGCAGGGTGGTGGTGCTCACCCCAGTCACCATCACGATGGCTAGGATGGCGGTGGAGGAGGGGGCCTCCGGGCTGGAGGGTATAACCCTCAGCCTGGCAAGGCTCCACTATGCAGACTCCCTGGAGCCCCTAGCTGGGTCCCCGGGCTCGTGGATGGTTGCAACCAGGGAGGGTACCCCCGTAGCGGAGGAGAATAGGGTGGTATTCATACCATACTCCATAAACACTATGAGGCTCCCCACCGATAGTCTACTCTCCCTCATGCCCGGCCTCACCAGCCTCTCCCGGGAGACGTTGAGGAGGATCAGAGAGAGGTTCAGGAGGAGCCGTGGCCGCTACCCGCCCCTTCAGGCCCTCTACGCAGCCCTGGTCCAGTATAGCGAGAGGAGGAGGGACCGGGACGAAGAGGATGTAGTGGACCTCCTGCTGGCTCACATAGTCTCGGAGAGTTATAGAGAGGCAGAGGTAACGACCTTCAAGATAGAAGGCCTGGGAATGACCCTCCTAGACGCTGCGCAGGAGGTGCTAGGCGTTGTTAGGGGAGTGAGGCCCCACCCGGGGAGTGTGGAGGCTCTGCATAGGAGGATCGGGGCAATCCTCGACAGCGGCGTAGCTGATATACTAGTGTCCACTCCACCCGGCGAAGGTGGGGCCGGGACTCTAACCCCACTCCCCGAGCCAGGCTGGAGCCTAGTGTCGAGGCTTGCCAGGGAGTCTAGGGCCCCTGTAG
>WAKG01000018.1 GCA_015523445.1 Desulfurococcales archaeon
GTCCACGACAGCAGATATAGTGTTGACCCAATATAGTACCGCCGGGTCCAGCTTGGAGAAGTACCACACAACCATAGGAGTAAAACTGTACCCCAACAGCTCTAAGGCAGCGACGAAGACGAACACCCTGATTGTCCTCTCTACTACATCCTTCAGCGTCTCCCCGTATGTAGCTGATACACCCTCCACCTGGGAGGCATATCTCCTCATAGACAGGCTGGCGATAGCCGCTACCCCAATTACCCCCGGTATTACGTAGACTCCGAGGAGGCGGAGCAGGTAGTCGAATGGAGCATCCAGTTTGGATACTGCTATGGTGGAGAGGGGCTCACCTATGGGTGTAAGCGCAGCTCCCAAGCCTAGGGCGAAGGCAGCGTATATTGTGAACCTGATCTTGGCCCCTCGGGGCATCTTGAGTGCTGCCACTACCTCGGATAGTATGACTGCCGTTACTATCACCGAGATCACGCTGGATATGAGGCCTAGGACTGTTATGAATATGAAGGTGAATAGCGTTAGCCCTACCCTCCTGATCATCCTGTCCAGTATCCTGTATATGATGGGGTGGTAGTAGAGGAAGATGAGGCCGAATACGAAGACGGCCTGGGTGATGCCCACCGGGAGCCCGGAGACTGAGAGGGGGGTCTTCACCGCCTTGACTGCAAGCTCCCTCAGCCCCTCGCCGTCGAGGATCCCGTAGTAGTAGGTTACCGCCACCCCAACCATGCCCATTGCTAGGAAGAAGGGCTCTAGGTTCTCCTCTACCTTCCTCGATGCGAAGGGGAGGACTAGGACTAGTACGAGTATGATTGTTAGGGCTAGGGTTAAGCCCATTATAGGCTCTCCGAGCTCTGGTGGGGCTACTGCCATGGATCTAACCCCGGCCTTCAAGAGAAATCAGGGTTATTTAAAATTAATTAATACTAAAAACTATAAATAATTTATAAATAAAAAACACTATTATCACACACGCTGGCTCCCGGCCAGGCGGCGGAGCACCTCCCTAAGCCCCCCAGCCTCTAGGATGCCCCTAACGTACCCTGGAACCTCGCCAATATGTATAATACCCCTACTAGACTCAACCACACCCCTATCCAGGTCTATAGTAACCATCTCACCCTCCTCCACCAAGTCGTGAACACCTGGGGCCTCCACAGCCAGTAACCCGTTATTTATCGAGTTCCTATAGAAGATCCTGTGGAAGCTATCAACGACTATAGCCTTAACGCCGAAGGCCTTCAGGGCCAGAGGGGCATGCTCCCTACTACTCCCATACCCGAAGCCCCTCCCCGCAACTATGACTATGGGCCTCCTAGCCCTGAGTATCCTGCTCCTGATCTCAGGCCTATTCTCGAATATGTGCATAGCCAGCTCTCCCGGATCGGTTATGTACAGGTAGCGCCCGGCTATTATATCATCAGTACTAATATTATCCCCTAGCTTGAAGGCGTATCCCGTGACCCTCACTCATGTCACCCCATTATGAGAGGCTCCTCGGATCCGTGATCACCCCTTTAATGGCGGTGGCAGCAGCCGTCTGGGGCGATGCCAGGTATATCCTGGCGGTGGGGCTGCCCATCCTGCCGGGGAAGTTCCTGTTGCTGGTGGATAGTATAACCTCCTCGTCGCCAGCCACTCCCATAGTGGAGCCGAAGCAGGCCCCGCATCCTGGGGGCGTGATCACCGCCCCGGCGCTGTGGAGCACCTCCAGCACCCCCGACTCGAGGGCCCTTTGGTACACCCTCCTGCTGGCGGGGGTTACTATGAGTCTCACCCCCTCCCTAACCCTCCTGCCCTTGAGGATCCTCGCAGCGGCCTCAAGGTCCTCATACCTAGCATTGGTGCAGCTCCCTAGGAAGACTTGGTCCACCTCCACCCCCTCAAGCTCCCGGGCAGGCCTTGCCCTCGAGGGCTCCGGGGGCTCCGAGACCATCGGCTCCAGCCGGTTAAGATCGATCTCCATGCTGGGCTCCTCACTCCTCGGGGCCAGCCTCTTCCAGCCCGGCTTCACGATACCCCTCTCAGCCCGCATCCACTCTATCAGGACCCTGTCAACAGGGAATATCGCAGTCTTGGCCCCGCCCTCGACCATCATGTTTGAGACGGTTAGCCTATCGCTGACCCCTAGGCTTGCTAGGCCTGGTCCAGTGAACTCTACGCTGGCATACACGGCGCCGTCCCCGCCTGTCCTGGATAGTATCTCGAGGGCTAGGTCCTTGCCTGTCAGGGGCCACTCCAGCCTGCCGTCTAGCCTGACTAGTATGGTGTGGGGGACCTTGAGCCACAGCTCGCCCCGGGCCATTATGTAGGCCGCCTCGGTGCTCCCTATACCCGTGGAGAACACGGCTAGGGCACCATAGGTTATCGTATGGCTATCAGCACCCAGCGCCAGCATGCCGGGCTCAGCCTCCTCCTCAACCGCTATCTGGTGCATGATCCCCTCGCCCACGTCCTTGAGGGTGCACCCGTGCCTCCTGGCGAACCTCCTCAGCAGCCTGTAGCTTGTTGCTATCTTAGCGGTGGGAGGCGGGCTGTAGTGGTCCAACACGATCATGGTCCTTATCCTGGAGCAGTCTATGGGTGCACCGGTCTCCTCAACCACCCTCAGGGCTAGGAGGGCGGTTACGTCGTTCATGAGCAGGAGGTCAGGCTTTACCACAACTATATCACCGGGCCCCGGATCGCTGGGGCCCTCCACCACGTGGCTCGACAGTATCTCCAGGGCTAAGCTGTCATGCATGGCTCTCCACCATCCCGGCTATCCTGGTGGCCACCTCCATGGTCCCCATACTCCCTCCCACGTCGGGGGTCGTGTAGCCCCTCCTGTACGCCTCCTCCACTGCCCTAGCCACGGTGTAGCCCGCCTCTGTATAGCCCAACCACTCTAGCATCATGGCCACTGCTAGGATCATGGCGGTGGGGTTAGCTACACCCCTCCCCGCTATATCCCATGCAGCCCCATGGACGGGCTCGAAGAGGGCCTTCCCATCCCCTATGTTTGCTGAGGGAGCCAGGCCTATCCCGCCCGCGACCTCAGCGGCTAGATCGCTCAGTATATCACCGTACTGGTTCATTGTAAGGATCACGTCGAACCTAGCCGGGTCCCTGACTAGCATCATAGCGGCGGCGTCAACGTACATCTCATCATACTCAACCCCCATCCCACTGAGGACCTTGCCAGCCTCTCTACGGAACAAGCCGTCAGCCAGCCTAAGCACGTTGGCCTTATGCACGATCGTCACCCTACCCCTCCTCTTCGAGGCGTACATGCCCGCCACAGTAGCAACCCTAGCCGCTCCAGCCCTAGAGGAGACCTTCAGGGCGAACGCCATGTCACCAACCATATACTCCACCCCATAGTACACATCCTCAAGATTCTCCCTGACTATGACAAGATCCACCAAGCCCCAGCACCTGGAGGGGGCCAGGCTCCTAGCCAGCCTCACATTGGCATAGGCGCCCAGCATCCTGCGGAGGGGCACCACAACCTCCCCGGCAGTTTCGCCCACAGGCCCCTTGAGCACTGCATCAGCCCACCTCAGGGCGAGGTCCTTAACATGGCTGGGCAACGGGGACTCATACTTCCTTGCCGCCGAGTCTCCTGCCTCAGCCCTCCTGACCTCTAGGCCAAGCCCATACCTCCCCTCAACAGCCCCCAGGACCTTGAGCGCAGCCTCCGCGACCTCGGGGCCAACCCCGTCGCCGGGTATCAGGAGGATCCTACCCCTCCCCGGCACCGGGCCTCGCCTCCACGCTGTACTCCCTGACCCAGGCGATGATCATGTCCTCGTCCACCTTCTTCATCCTCGGGGCCACATCCTTCAGCCTATACAGGATGTGCCTAACCAGGCCCCTGCTCGGCTTCACGCCCAGCTGGCGTAGCGCATACTCCACTGCAGCTCTCCCGCTATGCCTGCCCAGCACAATCCTCCTCCTGTTACCCACGGCCTCAGGCGGTATGGGCTCGTAGGTGGCAGGGTTGCTTAGCACCCCGTGAACGTGTATCCCGGCCTCGTGGGCGAAGGCGTTCAAGCCCACGACTGGCTTGTTTGGGGGCAGTTTTATCCCGAAGCGCTCCGCCACGATCCTCGAGGCACTGGTTAGGCGCTCCAGCCTCACCCCGGTCTGATAGCCCAGCTGGAAGTGGATTGAGGCCACCACCTCCTCCAGAGCGGCGTTGCCGCCTCTCTCCCCGAAGCCATTGACGGTTACCTGCACCCCGTCGGCCCCGCCTATAACACCGGCTATGCTATTGACAGTTGCCATGCCGAAGTCATTGTGGCAGTGCACGTCCACCCTAACCCAGCCTGGTAGGGATTCTCGTATCCTCTTCACGAGTGCCTCCATCCTCCAGGGAGTCATGACGCCCACGGTGTCTGGTATGTTAATGTACCCCACCCCGGCCTCCACGACGCTCCTGTAAACCTCCTCCAGGTAGCGTGGGTCACTTCTAGTGGCATCCTCAGCCGAGAATAGGACCTCTACGCCATAGCTCCTAGCCCTCTCCACAGCCTCAACAGCGGCCTTCAGCGCCTCCTCCCTTGTTATAGCAAGCTTATGCCTCAGATGAACGTCGCTAGTAGCTATGAAGACATGTATAATATCCACTTCGCTCTCTGCAGCGGCATCAACATCTCTAGGGGTGGCCCTGGCTAGCCCTGCAACCCTAGCACGGTACACTTCCCTGGATATAATCCTAGTCGCCCTAGAGTCCAAGTTCGAGGATGCAGGGAATCCTGCCTCTATAATATCGACACCAAGATCGTCTAGGACGTGGGCGATAGAGACCTTGTCATCCAGGCCCAGCTCGACCCCAGCCATCTGGTCCCCATCGCGCAGGGTGGTATCGAAGACCCTCACACGCCGAGGTTTGGCAAACCCATCACCTCAAACCCACCAGCATCCCACCAGGGTATAAAAGTGTTCCCTCTCCTGGCTCAGGACCACCCAGGGATCCATATAGTAAATATAGTATTAATCGGGCCTAGGAGAACTCCACGAGCCCCAGGCGCTCATAGGCCTCAAGAACCCTAACCAGCACATCACCCCGGATACGATCCACGCCATATATAGCAGCCAGCTTAGAGTGGAGGGCACTCACGGTAATACCATCCCTTGTATGGAAGAAAAGCTCCCTGGCAAAGGCGCTCCGCACCTCGCTGACAAGCCTAGCGAGCACAGCAGCCTCCTCGCCCCTCATACCGGGGAGCGTATAATCCGCCAGGAACGGTACCAAGCTCCTGACGATACGAGGGTCATCAACAGGCCTCCAGGAGCCGTCACCACCTCCTAGGAAGAGCTGTCTAGCTAGCCCAGCCGAGACGGTGTCACCCCGGGCTAGATGTTTAGAGACGAGCATCCAGGGCCGAGGATCTGGTGCACTAGGCCTCCACTCCCCACTCGAGGCCAGTATTATCATAGCCCCCAGCACTGCTGACTCCCTAAGCCTGTCAGGGTCAATCCTATACGCATCATCCCAGTCGCTATGGTAATACGGGTCTGGCCACTGGTTTACCATAACCGCCGGGACCCCGTGGCCCAGCATGACGTCATGGTCACTACCACCCATATAGAGGGTAATATCCACCCCAGCCATGAACGCTGCCTCCAGCGAGGCCCTGGCTAGATCCTCGCCAATACCCGGTGGAGGAAGATAGACCCTAACCGGGCCCAGCCCCGGCTCCCGGCGCCCCCCAACCATGTCAAGGTTAACCATGGCACTAGTCACATCTGCAAGCCAGTTCCCGGCGACGGCTGCGCTACCTGTGTACTCGGGGAAAAGGGCCAGCCTCAGAGTGAAGCCCGGGTCAGCCTCGGCCAAGGCCTTAAAAGCTGCTATGGCGGCTGCAACCCCGCTAGCATTATCATTGGCACCGGGCTCTGGGTGGCAGTAGTGGGCCGAGAGCAGGGGGCCCTCACTTCTCCTGTCCCCTATCCAGGATACTATGACGGGGAACCTGGGCTCCACTCCAGTATCAGCGTCAATATACAGCTCTACACTAGAGCCCTCTATACCCTCAACCATGCCCCGGGGTATGGAGGCTGCGGGGAGCCAGTGGTCCTCTCCATCTGGTAGGAAGAGGCCTATGTAGGGTACAGCTGCTGGGGGTAGGTCCTCACGGTAGAACAGGATACCTGATGCCCCGGCCTCCTCGGCCAGTCTGTAGGCTACACGATAATGAGATTTCACCACGAGGACCTTACCCTCAACCCCCCTATACTCCTCGGGGTCCAGCGGGTCCCCTATCAGGTGTGCCTCTCCCCGTATCCATCCATCTGTTGGAGGTGTGTGAGGTGCTGCCAGTGTCGGGTGGCTGCTTGATGTGATCTCCCTGCCCCCTATCCTGACCCTGGCCTCCTCTAGGTGCCATCCCCGGGGCGTGGGCATCCATCCCGGCACACCCTTGGAGGAGTAGTTTATCAGCTCCACCTCCGCGTTGTCTGGGAGCATCTCTAGGAGAGAGGCCTCTAGGTCCTCGGCAGCCTCTACTATGCCCCTAGTAGCCTGGATCCTGTTGTGCATGGTAAGCATCTTAAGTAGCCTGTAGGTTTCAAGCCTGGATATTCTCCGCCTCAGCTCCTCTATCCTCACAGCCCAGCGCCTAGGAGGCTCTAGCCCCCGGGACGGGCTATAACATTAGGGTTTAGCTCCGCCTGGTCGCCCTTCCCTCTAGCCATGTTTTTGGTAGGCCTCTCATCCACGACTATGGCCTGTACCAGATAGTCTGTTAGCCTGATGTATCCCTGACCCCGGTAGAGTATTACACCTAGGGCCACGTCTATGGGTAGTAGGAAGATCTTCCCAGCGTTCCTTATCCCAGCCTCTACCGGCGTGAGCCTGGAGCCGTCCCTCCTAACCACCCTGAGGTGGAGGAGGTGCTTGCCCAGCGTCTGGCCGTTGTAGGCCTCTAGTAGTGTTAGGAATATGAATGCCGCGAAGAACACGTTGGAGTAGCCTACTATGCTCCTGTCTATCAGGTTAGCAATACCCCCTGCGACCCTAGAGGAGTCCAGGCCTATTATACCGGCTGCAATGCCTCCTAGGCTAGTGATCATGTGAGGGTCTAGTATTGCACCTGTTGATATGAAGAAGACTAGCACGTCTATCAGGAATGCTAGGATTCTCCGAGGGAGGGGTGCCTGCCTGGCCCCAGTCTCCTTCTCGCCCCCGGCCAGTGACTTGACTAGCCTGTATACCTCCCTGCCCCTCCATGTCAGCTTATACCCGTTTCTGCCCTTCTCCACTAGCCCTGCCATCTTCTTGAGGTGGTGGTTTAGGAGGCTCTCGCTCACGCCTACTAGTGATGCGAGCTCGCTGTAGGGGACTTCTACCTTGTCGTATAGCACCTCTGCTATCCTGAGCCTAACCCTGTTGCACATCATGTTGCAGATGTCTTGGTTCTCGCTGGCGCCGCTCCTTGCCATGCCTGCCCCCGTCTCTATATGATGTGCTTTGCTTCGCCAGGGAATCTTCTATCATAATATATACTGGGCTGGGCCCTCTATTATTCTATTAGTTTATTTTTCACTGTTAAAGTTTACCTGTTCGATACTCAGTTTATGTTAAGCCCCGCATCCCCATCTCAACTCCTATTGAATATGAACTCAATTTACGTTAACATGTGCATTTTTATATATTAACATTGTTAAAATAAACGGTGGTGCTGGACCATGGAGCTAGGCGAAATGATAAGCATGCTCATAGACCAGTGGAAGAGCTACCCCAGGCCGGCGGAGAGGCTAATATCGGCGATAGGCATAGACGTTCACTGGACCATACTCCAATACGTCATGGGCCTACCATTCATGGCCTTCATAGCACAACTCATATACCTCAAGACGAGGGACAGCTTCTGGCTAGGCCTGGCTAGGACCCTGGTGAAGGGATTTGTAATAGTATTTGCGGTAGGAGCTGCCACGGGGACCACGGCCGAGTTCGGCCTCATACTACTATGGCCAAAATTCCTTGAGGTGGGCGGCAAGTTCATATTCTTCCCCTTCTATGCTGAGATATACGCGTTCATGATGGAGGTCATATTCGTATACTTCCTATACTATGGGTGGAGCAGGGTAGGGGACAAGGCAAGGCTACTACTCACAGCACTAGTATTCATCGGGGCATGGTACAGCGGGGCCATGATAATGGCTGTGAACAGCTACATGGTAACCCCGACAGGGCTAGAACCCGCATACAACCCGGATACAGGGGCCATGCTCTATAGCCAGGGCTACCCCAAGCTCGAGCTGGCCATACCAGCCAACATAACCAGCGCCCTAGACAGCGTGTGGCTGAAGGAGAATTACGTGGATATGGTTGGCGGGGGCGAGGAGTACGCTATAGCCAAGGTCCCTGCCAAGCTTGTCTACAGGCTCTTCTGGGAGGCCAGCCAGAACTACACGCTAAGCCAGAGCATACTATGGCAGGGGGTAAAGGAGGAGTACAGGGAGGGCCTAGCCCAAGTATCCATGCAGGACGTGGTGGACTGGATCCTATACCAGACAACCAGCGTGTACGACCCCCTCCTATACCCCCTCAAGAGCCCCTCCTGGCCAGCCAGCGTGATCCACGTTACAGGAGCTAGCCTAGCCGTCAGCGGCTACACCGTGCTGGGGGCATACGCGCTAAGGCTACTAACAGGCACGGCAAGCAGGGAGAGGGCCCTCAGGGCCCTACGGTTCGCTGCCCTCTACACTCTAGCAGTGATGCTGGTCCAAGGCTTCATATCAGGCCACGAGATGGGGGTAGAGATAGCCTATTACAACCCGGAGAAGTTCGCAGCCATGGAGGGGACTAGCAGTCAGATAATAAGCATAACAAGGGACCTAACAGGGGGCCTAGGCGAGAAGCTGGTAGCATTCCTAGCCTATGGGAGCCCAGACAAGCCGCTCCCAGACTACGACTCTATACCCAAGGACTGGTGCAGCTTCCCCGGGGCACCGGTGGTGGACTGCAGGCCCCCACTACTAATCCACTATGCCTACTACACCAAGATGAGCCTGGCAATAGCGCTAGGAGCCTACACTCTGGCACTAGCTGCACTACTAGCGCGGGGAAGGACTCCGGGGAGGAGCATGCTTGCCGCCGCCGCGCTGAGCCCCCTAGTGGCCCATACCGTGAGCTTCCTAGGCTGGCTGGTCAGGGAGGCTGGCCGGAAGCCCTTCACAGTATACGGGGTATTCACCCCCGCCGAGGCAGGTAATCCTGCTGGGCCCAATATGCTGCAGCTAGCTCTGGTAGGCATCTACCTGGTTGCCATGCTACTCATCCTGGCATGGGCGTCTTACAGGTTCCTCTGGAAGACGGGGGGTGAAGGGTGATGGAGCCCGGAGTCCTCTGGCTAACAGTCAGCTTCGGCCTCCATATTGTGCTGGTGAACCTGGGGGTCGGGATCAGCATAGTGGCGCCCTTGCTAAGGGTCATAGCGCTAAGGAGGGGGGATACCAGGCTGGATAGGGAGGCTTATACTTTGACCAGGTTCTACGCGGCAACATACGCCCTCGGGGGAGTATTCGGCACGGCCTTCACAGTATACCTATTCAGCTACTACCCAAGCTTCACAAGCCTCCTAGGCAGGATAGCACTATACAACTACGCCCTAGCAATAATGGCGCTGGTGGCCCATTTCCTCAGTCTAACCCTATTCTACTACGGCTGGAGCAGGCTATCGCCGAGGATTCACACCCTATCAGGCGTAACCTTGGCAGTGTCAGCACTACTCATAGTACTAGGCTTCAGGAGTGTCTTCGCACAGCTATCAAGCCCTGTAGGGGTAGACCTATCTCGGGGAGTAGTTACAAGCCCCTTCGAGGCGTTGCTGGGTAACCCTCTCCTACCACCACTATACCTCAAAAGCATAGCCGCCGCCATAACAGCAACCTTGGTAGCGGTGGCGGGGTGGCATGCACTCCGCGGGGAGGATCTAGCAAGGATCTACCTCAAGCCAGCCCTAGCTGGGCTCATAATAGTTCTCCTGGCCGGGGCATGGTATGGCCTAGAGCTGAGGAGGGTGGAGTACAAGTTCAACAATATATTCGGGGGCCTAGGCCTGGGGGGAGAGCCGAGCCTAGACCTCTCCTGGCTACTGATACTCAAGGTAGTACTATGGGGCATCCAGGTTGCAGGGGTAGCAGGGGCGCTATACAGGGGTGTAGACTGGGCTAGGAATCTTCTAGCCGCTGGAGCCATCTCAGCGCTAATAGCGATACTGGCGGGGGAGTACCTGAACGCCTACAGTCAGTACCCCTACTTCATACCCCCTAGCGAGGCCGGGGTGGTAGATGAGAGGCTGGCTAAGGTCCTCAACCTGCTATCACCCAATATAAATACTAGGAGCGAGCTCCTACAGCTGATTACAGTAGCGTCAACCACAATACTACTGGCAGCGGCTGCACTATATCTAGCTATAACCCGTGCTGGCCTAGGGGCGAGGGAGGGTTCTGGACGGCGTAGCAACTAGTACATGGATATGAGTATGGCCTCCCTGAGCAGTAATGCCTCTTTACCACACACTCGAGCCCTGGCCTTCTCCGCAACTCTCCTAACAATAGATGATACTAGGGCTAGCATGATAGCCTGTGTATAGTCTTCCCCGAGGACCTAGGTATCCAGAGTGTAGCCTGGCAGCCCTAGGAGATCGGCCAGCTTCCTTGCATTCATCATCAGCGAGGTCAACTCGTATCACATTCATATTCTCCAAAGGACTCTTGAATAGTCTCCCCTATATGATGTCATCTACTAGACCCCTTTTGTGTAGGCTCTTGACTATTCTACTGGTTTAGTCGTTGGGGGGATTCCCCTTAGCTGACCACCTTAGATATTTATGGCCTATTCCCCGGGGTTATTGTTGTTTGAGTGTATCTTTTTGATTATCCATAATCTATATATGAAGAATTATATGTGTTATCTACGGTGTTTATCTATACATTAATAGTTTTACCGGGCACCAGGTTTATATTTCATCAGTGTGGTTCACTAGTATATTGACAAGGGGGGTATATACCGTGTCCTTAGACCAGAGGATAGGCACTATCGTCCTGGTAGTCGCGGTCATAGCCCTGATCCTGGGCGCGATGGGATACATGCAGGCGTCCAAGATCGCCAGCATCGAGGACCGCATCTCAGCTCTCGAGGAGCGGATCAAGGCCCTCGAGGAGCGGGCACAGGCTCCAGGGACTACAACAACCGTGACTGAGACCAGGACTGAGAGGGCTGTGGAGACTGTGGTTGAGACTGAGACTGTGGTTAGGGAGCGTGTGAGGCTCACCGTGATTGGCCCCTGGTCGGGCGATGAAGCCAAGTACTTCCAGGCCGTGCTGGATGAGTATATGCGGAGGAACCCCGGGGTTGAGATAAAGTATGTAACCATGAGGGCCGAGGACCTAGCCACCTCGCTGCCCCTACAGTTCGCGGCTGGCACCAGCCCGGCTGACGTCGTGATCACCCCGTGGGCATGGTGGATAGTGGAGATGGCGAAGAATGGCTACGTCGAGGACGTGACCGGGCTAGTCAATAAGGATGAGTACGTTGCTGGTACTGTGGATGCGGTTGTCTGGGACGGGAAGGTCTGGGGAGCCCCATTCACAATGTGGCTCAAGCCAGGGTTCTGGTATAAGAAGTCCTTCTTCCAGGCCAACGGGCTAGAGGAGCCGGGCAGCATGGATGAGTTCATGGCACTCCTAGACAAGATCAAGGGGATACCCGGAGTGAAGAACCCGATAGTCACAGGAGACTCGGTCGGTTGGCCTATAAGCGATGTGACCGAGCACTTCATAATTGCCGTTGGAGGCCCAGACCTCCAGCTCAAGCTGATCAATGGTGAGGCAAGCTTCACTGACCCCGAGGTCAGAACGGTGTTCGAGCAGTACCTGGTGCCATTGATTAGGGATGGCTACTTCAGCGAGCCGATAGAGTGGACCCAGGCAGTCACCCTGTGGTGGAACGAGGAGTACGCCCTCTACTTCATGGGTACCTGGATCACCGGGATGGTGGACAACCCCGATGATCTAGGCTTCTTCCCGCTACCCGGGGCCAAGGGCGTTGTGGGAGGCGCAGATTATATATTCGTCCCCAAGACGGCTCCCAACAAGGAGGAGGCTCTAAAGCTCCTCGAGTTCCTCGCAACAGAGGGCCAGGCTATACACGTATCACAGCCAGCGGGTAAGATACCCACCTGGACGAAGGTGCCTGCCAGCGAGCTGTGGGGACCCATGCAGACCGTCTACAGCAAGGTAGTGGAGCTGAACCTACAGATACTTCCAGACCTGGACGATAGCGTGGGTGGCGACTGGCAGACCCTCTTCTGGGACCAGCTAAAGCTACTGTGGGTTAACCCTGACTCCCTAGACCAGGTCCTAGCAACCCTAACCCAGGAGTTCCCCGGAGGCTAGCCCCCCATCCCTCCCCCCTTTTTAAAAGTTACAGGGGTGCCCCGGCTCCATGAAGTCGAGGCTCAGGGAGAACCTGAGGGCATACGGGTTCCTAGCCCCAGCCCTATTACTCCTAGGAGTCTTCGTGGTCTACCCCATAGTAGGGACCATTATAATAAGCCTAGAGACCCAGAGCGGGCTGGGGCTGGGTAACTACCTGGAGGTCCTCAGTGAGAAGTCTCCTAGCAAGGCCCTGGTAATACCCGGGAACCTAGGCGGCCCGCCCCCGTGGGGGGCTCTGGTTCACAACATGGTCTGGATACTGGTCCACGTCCCTCTAACCACCTTCCTAGGCTTGATGCTGGCTTACATGCTGATCCACGTCTACGGGAGGAGCCTTGTTAAGAGCATAGTCTTCCTAAGCATGATCATACCCATGGTGGTTGGGGGCCTGATCATAAGGTTCATATTCGACTCCCAGGTGGGGGTGATCCCCCGCATCTTCGATACTCTGGGCGTGGAGAGCCTAGCCAGGACCTGGACGGCCTACCCTGAGACCTCGCTGGCCTCACTCATACTAGGCTCGGTATGGCTGTGGCTAGGCTTCAGCCTCACCATACACTCAGCCGCCGTGGATAGCGTGCCTAGGAGCCTGATAGAGGCGGCTAGGATCGACGGGGCCTCTGAGTGGCAGATATTCAGGAGGGTAATCGCCCCCGCCGTGTGGCCTGCGACGCTAACAGTTATGGTGATGACGCTGCTCTGGGACCTCAAGATCTTCGATATAGTCTATGCAGCTACCCAGGGCGGCCCAGGAGGCTCCTCAACAGTGCTGGCCTACGTGATGTGGCTCTACTTCGCCAGGGCACTGGATTATGGTAGGGCTGCGGCGACCGCTGTGATCCTCACAATCCTCACCCTAGCCGCGGCGTCATACATGATCAGGAGGAGCCTGAGGGGGTGACTAGGGTGCCTAGGCCAAGGCTGAGGCCAGCGGTTGTGGTGAGCAACCTCCTAGCGTGGAGTGTCGCTGCAGTATGGCTCCTGCCCTTCATAGGCCTCTTCATGACGTCTACGAGGCCCTTCGAGGAGGTAGTGATTAGGGGGTGGTGGAGCCCCTGGGGCAACTATACTATACGCAACTACATTGAGGTCCTAGCCAACCCCCAGTACGACCTTGCAGGGGGCTTTAGGAACTCGCTCATCGTGGCTATACCAAGCACCCTAGCCCCCCTCCTGGTCGCCGCTATGGCGGCCTATGCATTCGCCAGGTTCAGCTTCGTCATGAGGAACCTGCTCTTCGTGCTCATACTGGTGGTTATGGCTATACCCCAGCAGACGATGGTCATACCCCTCTTCTTCCTACTCAAGGACCTAGGCCTCCTGGACAAGCTCCTGGGGGTGATACTCATACACAGCTCCTGGGGGATAGCCTGGATAGCATTTTTCATGAGGAACTACTTCACCATGCTACCCAGCGAGGTGGAGGAGGCTGCAAGGGTTGATGGGGCCTCCTACCCAACTATATTCCTCAGGATAGTCCTGCCCATGAGCATACCAGCCCTGGCAGCAGCGGCTGCCATACAATTCACCTGGGTATGGGCCGATTTCTTCTTCGCCCTCATATTCCTCTACTCCCCCGAGAACATGGTAATAACCCAGAAGGTGGTGGCGATCAAGGGACAGTACCAAATAGACTGGGGCCTCCTCTCGGCAGGCTCCATACTCGCGATGATACCCCCCATACTATTATACGCGGCCCTCCAGAAGTACTACCTAAGAGGCATGGTGGGATGGGCAACGGGTAAGGGGTGACCCCATGGCCAGCGTTAGGCTTGAGGGTGTTGTGAAGAGGTTCGGCAGAGCCACCGCGGTTAACAGGGTCACCCTCGAGGTTGGGGACGGGGAGTTCTTCGTACTACTAGGCCCCAGCGGGTGTGGTAAGACGACGACTCTCCGCCTGATAGCCGGGCTGGAGTACCCTGACGAGGGCAGGATACTCATGGATGGGGAGGACGTGACCTACAAGGAGCCGAAGGAGAGGAACGTCGCGATGGTGTTCCAGAACTATGCCCTCTACCCCAACATGACGGTCTACGACAACATAGCCTTCCCCCTCAACGTGAGGAGGAAGGAGATCGGCCTCACACGGGAGGAGATAAGGGAGAAGGTCCTAGAGGTGGCGAGAATGCTCCAGATAGAGGAGCTACTCGACAGGAAGCCAGGCCAGCTGAGCGGGGGCCAGCAGCAGAGGGTAGCCCTAGCCCGGGCCCTCGTCAGGAGGCCCAGGGTCTGGCTTATGGACGAGCCCCTCAGCAACCTAGACGCCCTGCTCAGGGTGGCGATGAGGGCTGAGCTGAAGAGGCTCCAGAAGGAGCTGGGGATAACCACGGTATACGTGACCCACGACCAGGCTGAGGCTATGGGGCTAGCCGACAGGATAGCGGTCATGAACCGGGGCAAGGTGGTCCAGGTAGGCACACCCAGAGAGGTATTCCATGAGCCTAGCCACATCTTCGTGGCAACATTCCTAGGCTCCCCGCCCATGAATATACTAGAGTGTACCATAGAGCCCAGAGGCGGGGGCGGCGTGGTCAAGTGCCCCGGCATAGAGCGCCCCCTACAATGGAGCCCCGGCGGGGTGGAGAGGATCTACCTTGGGGTTAGGCCAGAGTTTATACGGGTCGAGAGGAGCCCGGGCCCCGGGAGGTGGGAGGCCACCGTGGAGGTGGTCGAGCCCCTAGGCACAGAGGCGGTGGTCACCCTAACCATCGGGGGTGCAATTGTGAAGGCTAAGGTCCTAGACGAGGGCTACAGGCCGGGGGAGACAGTATACCTGGAGCTGGACTGGTCCAGGGTGCAGGCCTTCGACCCCGAGACGGGTAGGGCTATAGGGGAGCTGGCTAGAACCCTCCGGGGGCTTGCTGGTTGAAGCCGAGGCTGGTGGAGAGGAAGGCTTTCTGGCTTGTTGCAGCCAGCCTGATACGCCCCCGCCTCGTATCTCCGATCCGCCTCGAGGGGGAGGCTGTAAACCCCCCGGTTTACAGGCGGAGCCCTCCATACAAGGTATGGACCATAGAGCTAGAGGTGGACCAGCCCTGGAGGAGCAACATAGTCAAGATACACATGGAGGGCAGCGGGCTAGCCAGCCTAGACGGCAGGACCTATGCAGGCCTAGATAATGCACACACGTACATGATAATACCCGGGGGAAGGCACAGGCTCACCATTGAGGCTACGCTACCCACAATACACGGCTACCACCGCCTCAGGATAGCGGTGGACTACGTCCTAGTAGCTGGGGTCGAGCTAGAAGCCTTCAAGACGGGGCTCCGCCTCCTAGCACTATACGAGGGCCTAAGCAACCCCCAAGACCCGGCTACGATGGAGGCGCTGAGGAGGCTACACTCTATACTAGAGGAGGCCAGGATAGATGCAACCCCCAGGCAGCTGGTTGCTGCATCCATGATACTATACGACTCCAACTGGAGCCCGTGGACGCCTAGGAAGGAGCTCCCCCCGCCCAGGTTCGACGCCTATATGATCCGGGGCCTCTATGGGGACGAGCTCCTCCAGGGCGACGAGGAGGAAGACCCCAGGGGCGTCGAGGACCTAGCCAGGAAGCTGTGGGGAAGGGTGGAGGAGGCCCTGGAGCCCATAGCAGAGGCCAGCAGGACAGGGAGGATCCTCCACCTAGTGGCGCATAGCCACATAGACACGGCGTGGCTATGGCCGGTAGAGGAGGCCAGGAGGAAGGTCCTCAGGACAAACGCCACAGTAGCACACCTAGCCGGGCTATACCCTGAGATGGCCTACGCCCAGAGCCCGGCCCTGCACCACAAGTGGCTCAAGGAGAAGGAGGACCTCTACGCCGAGGTATCCAGGCTAGCCGGGGAGGGGAGGTGGATCCCCCTAGGCGGCTTCCTGGTGGAGGGCGACCTACAGATGGTACACGGCGAGTCCCTGGCAAGACAGCTACTCTACGGCCAGCTCCACTACACCCGTGAGCTGGGCAAGCCCGCCAGGCTGGGGTGGCTTCCAGACAACTTCGGCTACCCGGCAAGCCTACCACAGCTACTAGCCCAGGCCGGGCTGAAGGCGCTGGTTATACAGAAGATCCTCTGGAACGACACCAACAAGGGCCACATACACGCCTTCAGGTGGAGGGGGCTCGACGGCACCGAGATACCCGTGCAGGTCATACCCGACAACAGGTATGCATACAACGCCCCCGCCAAGCCAAGCCACGTGGTGGAGTATACAAGGAACTACAAGGGGGGCACTAGGAGGCTAGTCTACCCCTACGGCTACGGCGACGGCGGCGGAGGCCCCACCATCGAGATGCTGGAGGCCCTCAGGGCGGCGAGGCTAGTGCCCGGAGCACCCATAATTGTCCACGGGGGCCTGGACCAGCTGGCTGAGGACCTAGCAGACTCGAGCCTGCCAGTGGTGGAGGGGGAGCTATACCTAGAGCTCCACAGGGGCACCTATACTGTCAACCAGGAGATCAAGAGGCTAGCATACACGGCGGAGTACAAGCTCAGGATACTAGACCTACTCAACTCGCTCCACACACTCGAGGGGACAAGGCACCCCGGATCCAAGGACCTATGGGAGAAGCTACTAACCATACAATTCCACGACATACTCCCAGGCTCAGCCTCCAGGGAGGCAAACAGGGAGGCCGTGGATACGGCAATCAAGCTAATCAGGGAGGCGGACAGGAGGATAATGGAGGCCCTAGATGGCCTAGCACCCTGCGGCATGGCAGTGGTTAACCCAAACCCCTGGCCAACATCCATGGTCCTAGAAGGACCAGAGGCGCCGGGGTGCCAGAGGTGGAGGGGCAAATGCCTCCACTGGATCCACGCCGAGCCCCTCGGAGCCTGGAGGGCGGAGCCCGGAGAGCCCCCAAGCCCTGCATGGGTAGTGGAGGAGGGAGATACCGTAGTCCTAGGCAACGGCATGGTGAGGGCCAGGATCGGGCCCGGGGGCCTGGTGGAGAGCCTAGAATACATGGGCAGGGAAACCCTGGAGTGGGGGAATAGGCTTGAGGTGCACATAGACGAGCCGCCAGAGTGGGATGCATGGGACGTGGAGAAGTGGAGCCTCAGGACCTACAAAACCCCCAGCCCGGGGAGACCCAGAGCCACGGCCCGAGGCCCCCTAAGGGCCTGCGCAGGGACAACCCTACACATGGATAATGGCAGGGTGGAGCTAGAGGCCTGCATAGACGCAGGGAGCCCAGCACTAGACATATACGCCAGGGTGGAGTGGCTCGAGAGAGGGCTCATGCTAAGGTCCTGGACAAAGCCCCGGGCCCAGGGGAGGATCCTCTTCGAAACACCCTACGGCTACATAGAGAGGAGCCGGCGGGAGCTGGAGGGCCCCAAGTTCGAGTCACCCATGCTCCGCTGGGTGGCAGTGGACGAGGATGGCAGGGGACTACTAATATACTCCCCCCACCACCACGGCATAGCCTATAGGCAGGGCGAGCTAGGCCTGGGAATAGTGAAGAGGCCATACTTCCCAGACCCCTGGATAGATGAAAGGGTAGAGGCTAGGTGGAGCCTCATACCATACCACAACGGGGTACCCTGGAGCCTAGTATACGCCAAGTGGAGCCCACCACTACTGGCAAAACCCAGGAGATGCAGACCCGGCAGGGGGATAGGAGTGGCCAGGATTGAGCCCCCAGTCCCCGTCTCGACAATCAAGCCGGCAGAGGAGGGTGGAGCAGTAGTCCTAAGGCTCTACAACCCAACCCCATCAACACGGAGGGTTAGGATAGAGGCTGGAGCCAGGATGCTGAGGAGGGCGAGCATACTGGAAGAGCCCCGGGAGCCCATAGACTCGTGGCTGGAGATAGGCCCATTCAAGGTTGAGACCCTAATCACTGCTACACGTTATAACCCGGCCCCATAAGGTAAGCTGGCTGAATACGAGCCATCAATCTATGGACAGGCCCTATACAATAAGTATAAGCAGGAGAACCCCGGGTTAAACCATGAAAGATAGGGGCTTTCCAGGACTCTTTGACATACTGGTTAAGATATAGTAAGCAGGACGAAATGCCAAAAGATGTGATTGTTGCAATCATTTATAGGTAAGGTAAAACAACGAGGGTTCCCTAAGAATTCTCGTCAAGGAGATATTTATATGATATAAAAACTTATAAACCTTATATCCTAGATATATCTATTAAGGTGCTGTTAAAATGACTAATCTTATAAGCCAGATAATTAGAGTTCCTAGTAAAAAAGCAACGCTTATAATGTTGCTTCTTTTATCACCAGTCCTAGTCCACATGGTTATAACATACAGCCAGGTGGATGAAGAGATAGAGGCTTCCTTAAGGAAGTGGATCAGCGGGGAGCCAGTGGTCATTATCTCCTTGGAAATACAATCTCCCAGGATCGATGCAGACAAGTGCTTCATAGCAGTCCATAGGTTCCCCACAATGTATAACCCTACGGAGAATGGGACGACTGAGAGGCTTTACGCGGGCATTGTTAAGCCCGGGGATAGTGTTAGGGCTAAATTCGATATATCCGGGATACCCGTTAAGTACTCCATGGATCCCACTAGTGGGATGTATAAGGTGGAGTATTATGAGCCCCAGGAGCTCTTCATATTAACACATTGCGTAAAGGATGATAGAACTGTTTTTAAGGTTGGGAGGGTTGTAGAGGTATACCCGGAGAGTATGGTTCATACCGAGGTTATAGATATAGAACGACTAGCATTAGAGATGAGTTATTATACAGAGCCGTCTGTATGCTCCGGCGTACAGTGCGGCGGTACCAGCGATAGCCCCGTGTGCCAGCTCGACATAACTGATAGTACTGGGTACTGCAACACCTGGGTTAGGGGCCCCTACCTCTATAGTATTAACGGGCTGGAGACGTCCTATGGCATAGTCAGCAACCCGGTATCTGATAGCCCATCAGCCGTGTATCTCGAGCAGTTCCATGACTCGGTATGGTGCCCCCTAGGCTACTGCGAGTACGACACGCCGCAGTGGAATTACGGGGGGAGGAAGCTTACGCCATCAATTGTCAGCGCGCAGGTAGACCCCTTATCCGGGGATAGTAGGGTGAGGATCTACTTTATGGTCGAGTACAGGTATGAAGAATACTGGTATTGGGACAGTTTTTCCGGGAACGCGGCAAGGTACTGGATACTATACCCCTACAAGTTGAAGGGCGTCGAGAGGGCGGATTACATAGTGGACTTCAACGCAGGTGGCGTGGAGCCATATACACCGCCTCCCCCGCCGGGTTACGCTGTTAGATCCCAGGGCGACCTATACATAAACTTTGGAGAGCACGGCGCTGGCGAGAGTGATATTATATCGGCATCCATCGGCGTAGGATTCGTATCCCCCACAGGATGGTCAGCCGTGCTGAACGTTAACTTTTACGAGGCTAGTAGGGATGACAACCAGTACACCACACCCTACGTGTCGATAAGCGACGTCAGTGGCAGGTCGTATACATGGTACTACTGGTGGTTCAAGGACAACGATCCAATAACCCTAGAACTCCTAGTAGGCCCATAGCGGGGATGGCACCCTATAAATCCCTTAGTAGCAATCATGTAAACACCCCGGGCTGCCAGTGGGCGGTGTCCTGGTAGTAGGTACCCTGATGATCGATGTGGTTGCACCCTGGCTGGAGGGTATGGAGCCTGGGGCTAACTATACCGCGACGCTGGAGTCCTGCTATGGCGGTGGAGGAGGTAACGTAGCCTACCATCTGGCCAGCATGGGCGGAGAGGCGGCCCTAGCCTCGGGGCTAGGAGGCGACCCCCTGGGGAGGGCCTATGAGGAGAGGCTGGCTGGCCTAGGGGTTAGGCTATACCTGGCCAGGGGTGGGAGGACCGGTGTGCTGGTTGCGCTAACCACGGGGTCGGGGGAGAGGACCTTCATAGCCGACCCCGGGGCTAACACCTTGATAGATGAGGACCTTGTAGCTCAGGCAATCGAGGATTATAGGCCGGGGGTTGTTGTTGTACACGGCTACCTCCTAGCCAGCCCGGGGCCACGGAGGGCGGCTCTATACGCTGCCCGGGTGGCCAGCGGGGCTGGTGCCAGGGTCGTCTTTGACCCTGGGTATTATAATATGGGCCCGGTAGAGCTGGAGGTGGCCAGGGAGATTCTTAGGCATACTGATGTGCTTGTCCCGAACGAGGAGGAGGCCAAGGTCCTGGCGGGGACTGGGGACCCGGTGGAGGCTGCCCAGCAGGTCTCGGAGGAGTATGGGTTGGTTGTCTACCTGAAGATGGGGGCACGGGGGGCTGCGCTGGTTGGGGATGGCGTGTTTCTCCACGCGAGCCCTCCCCCGGTTAGGCTTGTGAATACTGTGGGTAGTGGGGATGCCTTCACAGCCGTTGTCTCCCTGGGACTTTCCATGGGCTGGGAGTCCAGGGCTGTGCTTAGGAGGGCGACGGAGAGGGCTACTAGTGTTGCTGGCTGTGCATGCCCCCAGTGTTTGGCCGAGGCTGGTGTAAACCGGGGGGTTAACAGGGTATATACAAGTATATAGGGATACACAGGTCTATATCCAGCTATATTGGTGCTAGGGCCCGTGGCGGGTAGCGTTAGAAGGATCCAGCTGGTAGGAGGCTCAACCTACATAGTTAGCCTACCCAAGGAGTGGGTTGAGAATCATAGGCTGGGGAAGGGCTCCCAGGTCATGATATCGACCCTGCCCGATGGTAGCCTGCTCCTCAAGCCCCTGGCTGGCGGTGGTAGGCCCGAGAGGAGGGCGGTGGTTGAGGCCCGCGGGGGCTATGGGAGGCTCCTCAGAGCCATCATATCGAGCTACATAGCTGGGGCCAGGGTGATAGAGGTTAGGTATAGCGTTGACCAGCATGAGACTGTCATGGAGGTAGTGGGGCAGATCTCCAGGATCCTGCTCGGCGTGGAGATGCTCGACAGCGAGCCGGGCCTCGTGAGGCTGTACTCAGTGCTAGACGACTACGCGGTCAGCTTCAGGGATGCCTATGCGAAGATGAGGAGGGGGGTAGAGGGGATGCTGGAAAGCCTTACCCGGGGGCTTGAGGAGGAGAATAAGGTACTAATAACCGCAACAATCGAGAGGGACGACCTCGTGGATAGGCTCTACCTCTACCTGGCAAGACAGATGACCAGGGCCCTACTAGAGGGGAGGGCCACCCAGGTCCTAGGCATATCCAGCACCGCCGAGGCCCCCTACCTCTTCCTAGCCCTCAAATCCATGGAGAGGATCGGGGACCACGCCACGATCATAGCCAGGATCGCCCTCTCCAGCGGCGTTGCCCCCCTAAGGCCACACCTAGACATAGTTAGGGAGGTTGCCTCCACAGTGCACACGGCGGCAGGCCTCCTACCAGGCCCCGGCCCCGGGGCGGTGGAGGAGGCTCAGGAGACAGCTGATAAGGCCTCGGTAATCAGGAGGAGGGTAAGGGAGACCAGGGATAGGTCTAGGAGGCTCCCAGAGGTTAGGGCTTTGGACAGCATGGAGAGGATAGCCGGCTACACCCAGGACATGGCTGAGGCCGTGATAAACATAGCCTCGATAAGGGCGAGCATCGGCCAGGATTCAAACCCTTAAATACAGCATACAACAGCTAGCCGACCCATGGGTGGTATCGGGATGCCTGTCGAGGTTAAAGACCTGGAGAGGTTCATCGAGATAACCTCCAGGGCGGTCGAGTGTAGGGTGAAGAGGGGGAAGAACGGGGAGGTCAAGGTCAAGGCTAGGACAAAGAGGTACCTCTACACCTACAAGACTACCGAGGACAAGCTAGGCGAGGTCCTAGACAAGGTTAAGTGCCCTAAGGTAGTGGACGTGGATAAGGGAGAGGTAATAAAGGAGGCAAAGTAGATGAGCCGCCCCCAAGCCGATCCCTACACTGAGGCTAGGAGGAGGCTTATAAGGCTCCTCAAGGAGCAGGGATTCGTGAGGAGCAGGAGTGTAGAGGAGGCCCTCCTCAAGGTCCCCCGCCACGAGTTCGTCCCCAAGGAGTACAGGGACTCTGCCTACGACGACAGGCCCCTACCAATAGGCTACGGGCAGACGATAAGCGCCCCGAGCATAGTAGCCTACATGACCGAGCTCCTAGACCCTGCACCTGGGATGAAGGTCCTAGAGATAGGTACAGGCTCCGGCTACCAGGCAGCAGTCCTGGCGGAGCTTGTAGGCCCCCAGGGCCACGTGTGGACCATAGAGAGGATCCCCGAGCTGGCCGAGTGGGCAAGGGGGAACCTGGAGAGGGCCGGGTACTCCCGCAGGGTCACCGTGATCGTTGGGGACGGGTCTCTAGGCCACCCAGATGAGGCCCCCTACGATAGGATCATAGTGACGGCGGCAGCCCCAGCAGTGCCTCCTCCCCTGGAGGAGCAGCTGAGGGAGGGGGGTAGGATAGTAGCTCCAGTGGGAGACTACATAGCTCAGGAGCTTATTGTAGGGGAGAAGAGGGGTGGCCGGATGGTATACAGGAGGGATATAGAGGTGATATTCGTCCCCCTGGTGGGGAGGTATGGATGGCAGCCCCGCCTATAGGATCATAGGGGCTCGCTGGGTAAAGGTGACAGCGTGGGGCCACCACAACGTTAAGGCCGCCCACAGGAGCACCTTCGAGGTTACCACTGACGAGAACTTAACCCCTAGGGGCGACTGTATAGTTGGGGTAAGGTCCTCAACTGGGGCCGGGGGGCTGCCCCCATGGTTCAGGGAGGAGGCTAGGAAGCCCGGGGCTATTATTGTGGCTGTCCTATGCTCCTCCGGTGTGTGCGACTCGGTAGCCGGGAGGGGGGATCCCGGGCTGGAGATGAGTGACCCGTCACGGATGATATTCAGGAGGAGCACCTACATCGAGCCAGCGACGGTCATGGTTAGGGCTGGCAAGGCGGCCCGCGACCTTGATAGGAGGCTCGTGGAGAGCCTTAGGAGGGGGGCCAGGCTGGACCTCTACCTAACAGTTATCCCTCCGGGTGACGATTATATTCCGGCCACCGAAGTATAAGCCCGTGGGGCCGGTCGAGTTGCACCCAACAGACGATATCAGGGGAGAGGTGAATAACTACCTCGAGGGCAAGTGCATAATACTAGGGGTAACCGGGAGCATAGCCGCCTATAGGAGCCTAGACACTGCTAGGTGGCTTATAAGGAGGGGTGCCCGGGTAGTCCCGGTGCTAACCAGTGAGGCAGCCAAGCTGGTCACCCCCACCATGTTCCACTGGGCCACGGGGGAGGAGGCGCTGGTGGAGTTTACCGGGGAGACGGAGCACATAACCCTGGCAAGGATGTGTGATGGCATGCTAGTAGCGCCGGCGACTCTATCCACAATGGCTAAGATAGCCTATGGTATAGTGGATAACCCCGTGGCCCTCACGGCAGTATCCCTATTGGGCTACGGGAAGCCCCTCATTATAGCCCCGGCCATGCACAGCAACATGGCCAAGACAAGCCAGTATAGGGAGGCCGAGGCCCGGCTAGCCAGGCTAGGAGCCCTTGTGATGCCCCCGGTGTGGAGCGACTATGCAGCCAAGTACCCGGATCCAGGCCTACTGGCCAGGGTAACCGCTGCCCATATAGCCCGGGGGAGGGATGCGGCGGGCCTCAGGATGCTCGTCACCGCGGGCCCCACGAGGGAGTGGATCGACAGGGTTAGGTATATCAGCAACCCGAGCAGCGGGATGATGGGTGTGGAGGTCGCTGCAGAGGCTTGGGCCCGAGGCGCCCAGGTAGACCTGGTCCACGGCCCGATGAGGGTGGAGCCCCCGCATTTTACCAGGAACCATAGGGTGGAGTCAACTAGGGACATGGCTATGGCTGTAGAGAGGCTGACTAGGGAGGTTGAGTACCATGCCCTAATAGCCGCGGCGGCCCCCTCCGACTTCACGCCCGCAAGCAGGTATGAGGGGAAGTACAGGAGTGGGAGGAGCCTAACCCTAAGCCTAGAGCCGACGCCGAAGGTTATAGGGAGCCTGGCTAGGAGGCCTAAGGTCCTCGTAGCATTCGCAGCCGAGGTTGTGGATAGCCTAGATGAACTGGAGGAGAGGGCTATGGAGAAGCAGGATTCTACTGGAGCAGACATAATGGTTGCGAACATAGTGGGTAGGGCTGGGACAGGGTTCGCTAGTAGCATTGACGAGGTCGTAGTGCTGGGGCGTGGCGGGGAGAGGATATACAGGGGCTCGATACACAAGGAGATACTGGCTAGGATGATCGTGGACCTGGTTACCGGGAGGAGGCCAGCCTCTCCTCCCTAAGCCTCCATATATCCCTGACAAGCTCCTCCACCTCCTCCTCGCTGAGCTTATGGATATCCTTGATCCTATCATGGATCGAGGCCTCGAGGCGGCCTCCCTGGATGAGGGTGAGGGTGTACTCGTAGAAGGCTGCACCGATCGTGCTTATGAATACTGATAGGAGGCTTATGCCTAGGATCATCATGACAACCCCTATCACGCGCCCGAGGCTAGTAACCGGGACTATGTCGCCGTAGCCCACAGTTGTGGCGGTGGCCATTGCCCACCAGAAGGCGTCGGCCATGCTCTTGATCGGGCTCTCAGGGTTTGGGGCCTCGACTAGGTATACCGCGAAGCTACCAGTCAGTATGGTTAGTATTATAACGAGGCCGAACTCGCCGAAGCGTACTCCCCGGAGGACCTGCTTGAATAGGGTTACAAACCTGCTGCCGCGGGACAGGAACATGAAGAACCGTATTAGCCTGAACACCCTGACTATCCTGAAGAGCCCGGCCCCGGCCAGCTGGGCCTCTATCATGGCCAGGACCGCAGCTGGGATGAGGGCTGGGATCTCGTAGAAGTTGGCCCTGGCATAGGCTATCGGGTCCCCCGAGGACCTTGCACGGTGGAGGAAGTCGCCTGCCAGTAGGAGGACCGCTATCCCGTCCACTATGTAGAGGTTCCTCTTAGTCACGGGGTCTAGGGGTATGAATAGCTCGGCCAGTATAACTATTACCGAGACCAGCGCGACGTAGGCCATAACAATCTCTACCACCGGGTGCTCATAGAAGTCTAGGAGCCCCCTCCGCTTGGTACGCTTGCTCACAC
>WAKG01000019.1 GCA_015523445.1 Desulfurococcales archaeon
GGCCAGCCAGGAGCATATACAAGGCTAAGGCCGGAGCCGCCGGTGACGCTAGGATCCGGGACGTGCTCAGCCTAATCCGCTCAAACAGGATCCAGGGCCCCCTGATGCTGAACACCCTACGGGAAGAGCTGGAGAGGGAAAAGCCTCCCATCATGATAATAGACTGCGGCAGGGGAGCCATAGCATACAAGACCGAGCACGGCATCGAAGCGGCTGGATTCGACCCGGGCCTATGCAGCGACCTGGCAACCATACTGGCTGGCCTTCTAACTGTGGACCCGGAGGAGCTTGACCGAATACTAAGGGTGAAGACCCCACTAATAATCGAGGTGGCACCCAACAAGGTAGTCGTGTACAGGGTCTAGCAGTTCGCACCGGCTGCGGGTAGGACCTAGCGCAACCGGGGGGTTGCGGGGAAAGCTTATATATGTCAACCAGTTGGTTGACAAAAGTATATTACCCCTGGCCTGTTTATGTGGTTAAAGCCATATAACTATGCTCCAGCATCTATGGTTAGTTATGGGCGTGGCGCATGGCCTCCAGGGCAATAATTGTGCCAAGCTTCACACCCCCACCCAAGCCTAGGGTGAGGGGTTATGCTAGGAGCCTGTACTACCACAAGCCCGGGGAGCTGGCGGCGACCCTAGCCCTAGACTACTACATAACACACCACGGCCCAGCCCCTCGCCTACTAATAGAGAAGCTGGCAAGCTACAGCATGGCGGTTGAGGCAGTCAGGGCCACGGGCGGGAGGGGAGGAGAGCCGAGGGCCCAAGCCGCAGCCCTACTATACTACACCCTCCGGACCCTAGGCTCCAGCACATCCTGGAAGGAGATCTACAGGGGCATGGGGGTGCCCAAGCAGACGGCGTACACAGCCCTCCAACGCTTCACCCAGGCCCTGGGGCATAGGAGCGGATTCCACAGGCTCCTCGCACACATAGAGCCAGCTGGCTACAAGTGGACTAGCCAGGGCAGGATCCTGCTGCCCCGGGCCCCTGCTATACTCGTCGTGCGGGATGGGCCGTGGGTGGCTTGGGAGCGGCTTGTCTGGGGTCGCACTGTTAGGCCTCCAGGCTGGGCCGTGGGGGTGGAGGTGTATGGTCTACCGTAGGCTGTATAGTAGTGGTGTTGAGGGGGTGTGGAGGGTGAGGGTCCTGGTCGAGTATGACGCTATACACCTCGCGTCCTTGATTAAGAGTAGCTTCGGCAGGGAGTGGTTCACGGCCCGCGACCTGGCGGGGGTGCTCTATGTGAGGCCGCATAGTAGCGCCGCCATACTCTCAAGGCTCCACGTGATGGGTGTTGTGGAGAGGAGGAAGGGGAGGAAGGGCTACCTGTACAGGCTTGCAGTCGAGCCCGAGGAGCTCGCGGGTGCCCAGCCGTGAAGGTCCTAGCCCAGTATACTGTGGGCCCCGTGGAGGTCCAGGTGGTAGACGCCGGCAAGCTATACTATAACGTGTACGAGCCCGTCCTACCCGAGGAGTGCAGCCCAGTACTGTCCTATCTTAAGGAATACTTCACGGTCCACACCGAAGCCGATCCTGGGAAGCCGGAGGATAGGTGGATAGCGGCAGAGGTCCTAGGAGTCACTGACATCTATGATAAGTGCAGGCACTCGATAGACTACTACCTAACCAGGGACTTGCTGGGCCACCACAAGCTGGACCCCCTCATCCGAGACCCGGGCCTAGAGGAGATTGCGGTAGACGGTCAAAGCGTGAAGGTTGTACACAGGGACTACGAGGGCTGGCTCCAGACAAACCTACGACTCAGACCGGGTGAGGTCGAGGACCTAGCCTATAGGCTAGCATACCGCTCTGGGGCTAGCATAAGCCCGGCCTTCCCCCTACAGGAGTTCCGTTTACCCGAGGGTCACAGGGTCACTGTTGCCCTGTCAGCCGCGAGGGTGGCTAGGGAGACCACGATCACGATAAGGAAGTTCCCTGAGAGGCCCCTCAGCCTAGAGGACCTAGTAGCTAGGGGGATGCTCTCAAGGGAGCTGGCAGCCCTCCTAGAGCTTGTAGTGTTAGCTAAGGGCATGATCCTGATCGTAGGTCCTCAGGGCAGCGGGAAGACCACGCTCATGGGAGCCTTACTAGACCGAGTCCCTGGGGAGAGGAGGATAGTCACGGTCGAGGAAGTACCGGAGCTCCGGCTAAAGCATAGCAACTGGGTGGCCTTGTACCCGAGGGAGCCCCAGGTCCTAGACCCCCTGGCCGAGAGGACTAGGATAGGATTCAGGCAGCTCCTCAAGGCAGCGCTGAGGATGAGGAGCGACTACGTTGCGGTAGCGGAGGCAAGGGGAGAGGAGGTCAGGTACATCTTCGAGGCCGCTGGCCTGGGCTCGGGTAGCCTTGCAACCTTCCACGCCGGCGGCCTGGAGGAGCTGTTGCGCCGGCTATCCATACTTGGTATAGGCGGTGATCTCCTTGACCTGGTATGGCTGGTTGTGGTTACTGGCATAATCCCGGGGCTTGGGAGGAGGGTCGTGGAGGTGTACAGCAGGGAGGGGGATGGGTGGCTCAGGGTGGCAAGCTGGGATAGAGGCGGGGACAGGCACCTGGTGGAGCTGGATGAAGCCGGGAGGCTCATGGCCAGGCTCTCCACAGGCCTGGGTGTAGACA
>WAKG01000020.1 GCA_015523445.1 Desulfurococcales archaeon
CCGCCCCGTACCCTGACAGCCACCCTCACGTCACTGCCCGCAACTACTGGGGGGACGAAGTACCGGCCGAAGGCATGCTTCCTCTTAACCTTGTAGGGCCAGCTCCTCTTGCCCCCGCTTGGCTTCTTCTTGTCCCTCCACTGGTATACTCCCACCAGCTCCACCCCATTACCGGGGCCGTGGATGCTTGTAGGCTATAAATCCATTGCCCGGATCCTCCCTCTGAGGTCCTCAACTGTTAGAGGCGTGTAGAGGCCCTCGTTGACTAGGGGTAGGATAGCCATTTCAACCGCATGCATAGTAAGCTCAAGCCTAGTTACTCCTCCCCTGGTCAACACTCCGATAACCCCTATACCCTCCCCTAGGTCCCCGGGTCTCTTGGCTGGGAATACTGATCCAAGCTCTTCTCCCCGGAGCACCCTAGCCTCTACACTACTGGGAAGCTGGAATCCGGGGCTAATGCCCACACCCGTCCTCCCCCACTTATCTACTACAATAGCCACCTGGAGCTCCAGCGGGATCCCCGCTAGGCTTACCGGGCCAGCCTCAACCCCCACACCATAGTCGGCGTCAACTATGTTCCTAGAACTAGTTGCCCTGTTGAACGCCCCCAACAGGACCTGCTTGAACCCCACAGGCTGGCTGGGAACCCCTGGATCAACCCTGACAGGCTCCACACCCTCCAAGTCCACATACCTAGCTAGTACCCTCTCAACAGCTACAACCTTCACCGGATTCCGCGTCCCAACTGCTACCCTAGCCGCCATGTAGGGCCCCAAGTGACTACACCGTAGATGGTATTCTACTTAAGGGGGAACCCGCCCGGGTACTTACATGAACAGGGTAAGGATCCGTCCCCCTGAGGGTGTGTAGTAACTACTGGGAGTATCGGTGTTCCATCATGAAGCTGCCGGGGCATGTCGGTATAATACCTGATGGTAATCGGAGGTGGGCATCGAGGAGGGGCGTGGGGCTTGGCGAGGCCTACGAGATGGGGTACAGGAGGCTGAGGGAGACTGTTGAGGAGCTGAATAGGCTTGGGATTAGGAATGTTAGTGTCTACGCTATGAGTAGGGATAACTGCGTGAAGAGGGGTATGCGAGAGCTTGCATTACTCCACAATCTAGCCTCTAAAGCCTTCAGGGAGCTTAGGGAGGATAAGAGGCTGAGAGATGAGGATATCAGGATCCAAGTCCTAGGCGATCTTGAGCTGCTCCCGGTCGAGGTTAGAAGGGAGGCTCTGAAGACTGTTAGAGCCACCTCATCCAGAGGCGGCGGGTTACTGCTCATAGCGCTATGCTACAGTGGTAGGTGGGAGGTAGAGTACTATACCTCCCGGGGCCTGACACCTCCAACCCTATCACTGCCAGGCGTAGACCTACTCATAAGAACTGGAGGATATAGGAGGATCAGCAGCTTCCTCCCTCTACTCCTAGAGTATGCCGAGATGTACTTCACCACTACCCTTTGGCCAGACTTCGACAAGGAGGAGCTAGCTAAGGCTCTAGGATGGTTCTCGGCCCAACAGAGGAAGTTCGGTAAGTAGCCCGGGAACCGTTTATCCTCTAGAGCCTGTGCTGCAGTGTTCGCCCCACCGCCTCTATTATTGCAGCTATTCCTGAGGCTATTATTATGTAGGATATGAATCTACTCTCTATGAATCCTGAAGCCAAGGCCCCAGGGTCTAGCATTTGAGGGCCGCTTGATTCAAGGTATGATCCTAGACTGTAGAACGCCATGGCCACCCCTGATGCCAGTATAAGCATTGAGGCTTCTCTAAACACTACTAGGTCCTCGTTGACCACCTTGTATAGGAGGCGTGCTAGAAGTATATACCCTACGATCCCTGCCATTAGCGATGGTAGTGGGTACTTGAGGGTGCTGGCTATGGCTTGATAGGGGCTCTCGCTAGTAGATACTATAAGGGCCGCTGCTACCAGGGAGCCTAGGAGGGCAACCGTACCCACTAGCACGCCAGCTATTTGTAGGGGATGCCCCATCCTTAGTGTGGAGACTATGCTGTAAGCTGTCTGGTACAACTGGCTCTCCAGGTTGAAGCCTCTGACAACCATGGAGGCCCCTAGTATGGCTAGTGCAAGCTTTACTGCTATGTCGAGCAGTCCAACCAGGGAGAGGAGGGATAGGACTAGGAGTGTTAGGCCGGGTATCCCCATGAAGTACTTTGAGAAGCGGGGATCGAACATAGCTTTCTTTACGTATCTGAACACTAGTATATAGCTACCTTCTATGCCTAGATGCTGCTCTATGACAACCCGTTTTAGCCCGGTTATCGGGGCCAGGTCCCTAAGGACCTCGGATATCATCAGCTCGTCCTCTCCATCGCTGACTAGGTATAGCTCGACCTGCCTCCCGGTTCTCGCCCTAAGATCCTCTATGAGCCTTGACACCCTCTCCTTAATCAGCCTCTGCGCCTCAACTATGTCTATGCTATGGCCCCCTACTACCGCTATCTCAGCCCTCCCTCTTCCCCCTAGCCTCTTGTAGAGGTTGATCCCAGCCAGCATTGCATTGACATCTGCATCCTCTGGCCTCTCCTCCCCATACCTTAAGGCAGCCTCCCTAACCCTCTTCTCACCTACTATTACCGGCTCTCCTAGGACCTCCGACACGTCATCGTCCACATCTATTACTAGGACCAGCGGGATCCTGCCGTCCCTCTCCACTCCGCCAGGCGCCCCCCCAGAAGTGGAGGTGTATACCCGGGGGAGGTATAAGTCTTCATGATCCTCTAAAACTCTCCGTATAGGATCTTAAGCTCTTCCAGGGAGAGTGGCTCTCCCCTCTCCATCTTCTCCATTATCTCCTTCCTCTTCCTCTCTATAGCCTCGAGGGTTAGTCCCCTCTGCCTGGCTACCTTGATCTCCCTTAGCTTGATCATAGATTCCTTATAATTACTGTACACCTCGTCTAGCTGGGCGCTTAGGTCGTCTATAAGCTGGCTCCTCTCATTGATTTCCCTGCTGAGCGCCTCGATCTTCTGGCTGATCTCGTCTATCTTGGGGGAGACGCTCTGGATCTGCCTCTTCAGCTCCCCCGCCCTCTCTCTCAGCTCATTGATCTTCTCGCTGAGCTCCTTGAGCCTTAGCCTGAGTGCCTTGACCTCCGCGTTCAGCTCCATCACGGAGAGGACCTGCTGCCTAGCCTTCCTAACCCTCTCGATCATCTCCTCAAGCCTGGCTATCTCCTCAACAAGCCTCTTCTCCTCCTCAGGCCTCAACACACTGGTCATCTGCCTCCACTCTAGCTCCTCCAGCCTCTTCTGCAGCTTCTTAAGGCTGATCTTGGCAACGTTACCCTCCTTCTCGGCCAGCTGCCTTGCAACCTTTAGCTGCTCTAGCTTCTCGTTGAATTGCGCCCTTATCTTGTCCCTCTCCTCTTTTAGCTCGGCTAGCTGGTTCAGGACCTGGTTCCTCTCCTCCCTGAGCTTCTTCGCTACCTCTATTAGCCTCTTCCTCTCATCTATGAGTTTCCTCCTCTGCTCTCTGAGTGTCTTTACCTCTTCTATTAGCTCTCTCCTTTGCTTCTTGATCTCGATCAGCTTCTCCTTCAGCTGCTCTATCTGGGTGAGCAGTTGCTTCTCCTGTACCTCCAGACTCTCGCTGGCCGACAACCTGTTTACCACCTGGCTCCAGGGCGATCTCCGATGGCCCTTCTACAGGCCACGCTTTCATGGTGAAATAGCTGGGTTTATATTGTTATCCATGTGTTTTAGCGTTCATCGTGGAAGCCACTGGCTAACGTTTAAACCCTGGGCCTAACACGTGGGCTTCGAGGGGCTGTGAGGAGTTACTCCCGGTACCGAGTGGTGAGTGCAACTTACCCATCCGAGCCCTCCAGCCTTGCTAGGGACTCCTTATACCTTGATATGAGACTAGTGTCCCTAGGGTCTAAGCCCCGTAGCCCTGCTAGGTATATAGAGGCTAGCCCCCCCACCAGGCTGGCTTCCATTATTGCTGAGAGGATGCTGGGAGAGTCTATCTTGACCACGGCCAAGGGGCCTAGCTCTCCGTAGAGGGGTTCCAGGCCAGAGAGTAGTTTGGTACACCACCCATCCATAGGCCAGTATAGCATTATGAAGCCGGGCCTAGCTTCCTGGCTGGCCTGCCACGACACTATGTCATTATGCCCTGACTCCGGGTACACCTCCTCCCGGGCTAGGACCTTGCTGTTCTCTGCCAGCTCGCTTCGGATCCTCCTGGCAGCGATGCCCATAGGGCCACATGCAACCACCCCCACAATCCATGCATTAGCTAGTCTTTCAGCTATGTTCCGGGCCATGTCTACCGGCAGGTCCTCGAGCCTCCTAGAGGCCTCCTCCACTATGTCCCCGCTGATTCCATAGGCCCTGGATAGGAGGCCTAGTCCTGCACCCACCATCTCAGCCATGGCAGTCCTTGGATAGAATCCCTCTGATACCCTTGCCAGTGGTAGCCCCTGGTCCTGGGCTAGCCTGGCCAGCTTGCCCCCAGATGTTATAACTGCTACGCTGGCACCTCTCTTTAGACTCTCCCTGACGCACCTTAGGGTCTCCAGGGTGTTGCCCGAGTAGCTGACTCCCACAACCAGGTCCTCGGGGCCCAGCCAGGCCGGGGGTTTCTGGGATTTACATACATTAACCCTGGCTCCATACCCCTCAGCTACTGCCCCTACTATGTCGCCTGTAACACCACTCCCTCCCATGCCACAGAAGACTATCGACCTCCCCTGATCCACTCCTCCAGCCTCTAGCCCTGCCTTGTAGCCCCTCAGTATTTGCGTGGGCCAAGACGCGTATAGCCTCTCCATCTCTTTAACGCCATCCACTATATGCACCCCTCTTTAGGGATCTGTATGGACTGCTCTTTATCGGCTTAATGCCTGCCACCTGTCAGCGTCTTGAAGGTTGTCCTAGCCAATCCCCTGTCGAGGCATCTCCAAGTGTATCCCATGCCCGTGTCCCAGGCTGCACCCCATGCAACTAGTATCTCCTTTCCACTTCTTTGTATCCATATAAATATGATGCCGTTATCCTTCTTCTCTATTATAATATCTCCTATAGGGTATGCTCCTGGCCTAGCTGATCGGAACCTTCTTGCAACCTCTCTTTTTAGCATTGAACACCATGATGTTGATATTATATACTCCCTCTCTGAGCCTTGCCATTGCCTCCTGCTATTCAATATTAGGCACCCTTAGGATTGCTTGGCTAATATTATAATATCATAATTCAACATTATATGTTTTACATCATCATTTATACTATACTAGTATCTATCAGATGATTTTATAGTAGATATATTCATTATTATCTATTGCACCTCGATATCGAGGCCGACACTAGGCTCTCAAGGGTGTACTCGCGAGGCATCAAGTACTGAAGCCCATGCTCTTCAAGGACCTTACCCGTCTCAGGACCTATCGCAGCCAGCCCGGCCCGAGGCTTCCCTATCCTAGGAGAGACCAGCCTAGCCTGCATGGGGCTAGTGAACAACGCATAGTCAACCACACCATCCCTAATCAGGCCAGCCGCAACCCCTGCATTCCCAGACAACGGCTTATTTCTATAAACCGTAACCTTAACAATCTCGACGTCGCTACTGGATAGTACCTCGCCTAGGATCGGGGAAGCGATGGCAGCCCTGGCAACTACCACCCTCTCCAAGCCTAGGCTGGCCAGAGTGGAGGCTAGAGCCCTAACAGTATAGCCTCCACGGGGCATCACCAGCATGCGGGGCTTACCCAGGTATGAGTAGAGGGATCTTAGAGTGGAGGGGCCAACCACCCCAACCACAGAATCCCTAACAATCCTCGCTAGCTTATCATAGACACCATGCTTGATAGCATCTAGCGCAAGAATCCGAGGCGCCCTAGGGCTCGTAAAGACAACTACATCGCCTGGCCTCAATAGGTCAAGTAGCTTCAGTGAGGAGCCTTCCACAGGCTCTATAGCTATGAGCGGAATCCATAGTGCCTCGTAGCCTGGCCCGCGGGGAGGACTATCTGGGCCCATGAAGAGCAGCTTGCAGCCTCCTTGCAACCTTGGCTGCACCTCCTAGTATAATCACACTCGGGTTACCATACTCACCCCTAGCATGGCTCTGCGCAAGCTCCTCTACAGTGCCATAAATCACCTTCTCCCCCGGCATGGCTCCGCGGTAAACCACCACGCCTAGTGTATTGGGCCCTAGGACCTTGGAGGCGGTGCCTAGGACCTCCTTGGCCCTGCCCGCAGCCATTAGTAGAACTAGCGTATCGCTGGCAGCTAGCAGCCTGGTCACTGCCGGGTTGGGCTTCCCCCCGGCCAGTATGCCTGTGGTAACCGTGTAGGAGTGGGAACCTAGCCTAGAGCCTAGGGGTGCTAGGGAACGTGTTGAGGCGTATATGTAGCTTGGGATTCCAGGTACTATCTCGCACCTGACCCCTCTGGCTGCTAGGTAGAGGCACTCCTCCTCGCCTCTACCGAAGACTAGTGGATCTCCCCCCTTGAGCCTGACAACATGCATCCCCCCCAGAGCCCTATCCAGTAGAAGCCTGTTAATCTCCTCCTGATCCATGTGGTGCATCCCCGGCTCCTTACCTGCATAAACTAGCTCTGCATCTGGCCTAGCCTCTTTTAATAGCTCGCGGGGTACTAGCCTGTCATAGACAATCACATGGGCCCTCCTGACCTCTCTAAGGCCCTTGACGGTTATCAAGCCCGGATCGCCTGGGCCAGCTCCGACGAGTACCACCTTACCCTTCATACCTCATCACCCTCCAGCATCTTGGAAATCATATACCCTGCCTCCTCTCCAACGGCCCTAGCCCTCTCGATGGGGCCCCTAGCCCTGGCTACGTGTAGCCTTCCATCTATGATTGTAGAGGCCCATACAGTTATCATCTGCCCGTGGACTCTCGAGTAGCCCCCTAGGGGGGCTCTGCACCCGGATCCTGCTGAATATAATATGCCCCTTTCAGCCTCTGCCATAGCCCTCGACTCCCTATGGTCTATCCTCCTGAGGAGACCCGCTACTCTAGAGTCCTCCGGGGCCACAACTGCTAAGAGCCCCTGGCCAGGCGCTGGCGGCCAGACTAGCGGGTCTAGCTTGAGCCTAGGCACCTTGGAGCCTAGCCTCTGGAGGCCTGCCTCGGCCACTATGATGTAATCATACATACCCTCTTCGAGCTTCCGCAGCCTCGTATCTAGGTTGCCCCGTAATGGCTCCACCTTCACTCCAGGGTAGTGTAGCCTTGCAAGACCAGCCCTCCTCACGCTACTGGTGCCCACCCTAGATCCAGGGGCTAGCCCTGCCTTTGGAGGGCGCGGTACTATGGAGTCTCTAGGATCCCTGCGGGGTGGGACTACTACTATCTCTAGCCCTGGGGGTAGTGCTGAGGGTAGGTCCTTGAGGCTATGTACCGCCACATCCGCTCTACCATCCAGGACGGCCTTGTTCACCTCCTTCTCGAAGACCCCTATTCTACCTATGAGATGCACTGGCCTATCCCTAACCCTGTCGCCTAGGGTAGTAACCTCTATATGCTGTAGCCTGACGCTAGGCACACTGCTTCTTATATATTCCTCCACCTCCCTGACTTGGGCCCTACTGAGCCTGCTTCCTCTCGCGGCAACTCTAATTATCAAGGCTCCAGCGCCCTCTTGAGGGCCTTGCCCACTGCTTCCTGGAACAGTTCTATTTCTTGGCTTGTATGTACTGTAGAGGCGAATATGGCCTCCATCTGGCTTGGAGCTATGAATACTCCCTGAAGCCTCATGTAGTGGTGTAGCCTCTTGTAGAGCCTGTTGTCTGAGGACCTAGCGTGCTCAGCGTTCTCCACGGGCCCACTGGTGCCTAGGAATATCTGAGCCATGCTCTCAACCCTGTTTATGGTATACTCTACCCCTAACCTAGAGGCCGACTCGCACAAAACATCTACCACGCCCCTCATAGCCTCCGACGCCCTCTGGATCTCCTTCTCTAGTACCTCCAGGGTAGCTAGTCCAGCCGCCATGGCTAATGGGTGGGCATTGAATGTTCCGGCGTTGAATACCTTGCCCGTCGGTGTTAGATGCTCCATAAACCTCTTCTCTGCAACAACTGCTCCTATCGGCATACCTCCCCCTATAACCTTGCCTAGGGTCACTATATCTGCCTCGACACCATAGTACTCCTGAGCACCGCCTAGCGATATCCTGAAGCCCGTTACAACCTCATCAAAAATGAGGAGAGCCCCGTAGCTCCTGGTTATGCGCCTAAGCCCATCCAAGAAGCCTGGCACTGGTGGGATGACCCCCATGTTCGCAGCTACAGGCTCTACTATTACAGCCGCTATCTCATCCCCATGCCGCCTAAACGCATCCTCAACACTGTGCAAATCGTTATACCTGGCCACCAGGGTTAGGTTAGCAACCTCTCTGGGAACCCCGCTACTGCTGGGTACACCTAGCTCTCCCGCCGCGCTCCCAGCCGCCACTAGGACCTGGTCGTGGCTTCCATGGTAGTTCCCGTCGAATTTGAGTATGAGCCTCCTACCAGTGTAGCCGCGGGCCAGCCTTATCGCCGTCATAGTAGCCTCCGTCCCGGTATTGACGAACCTGATCATGCCTCCGGGCTTAACATGTGCCAGTATCTTCTCTGCCAGCTCCACCTCGAGGGGAGAAGGAGCTCCATAGAGCCATCCCTTCCCCACCGCGCTCCTTATAGCCTCCTCTACCCTAGGGTGCCTATGGCCTAGGATTAGGGGGCCGTAGCCCAGCACCATGTCTAGCAGTTTCTCCCCGTCTACAGTGTATAGGTAGGGGCCCCGGGCCTCCGCCACGTAGAAGGGCTCGGGCTCCACTAGTGCCCTGACGGGGCTATTTACTCCTCCGGGGAAGACTTCTTTAGCCTTCCTATACAGCTTCCTAGACCCCATGCCACCACACCCTCTAGAATGGTTCGAACCCGTCCCTTACCAGATTCGCCGCTTCTAGGGCATGATACGTGATAATGATGTCGGCCCCAGCCCTGATTATCGAGTGTAGAACCTCCATCATTAGCACCCTATAGTCGGCCTGCCCCGCCTCGCTCATAAGCCTAACCATCACATACTCGCCACTGACATTATAGGCGGCCAGAGTGGCCCAGGGGAACTTGTCCTTGACGAGGCGTATCACGTCAAGGTAGGCTAGGGCAGGCTTCACCATCACTATATCTGCCCCCTCCTCGAGGTCTAGCTCTACCTCCCTCAACGCCTCCATGCCCCTCCTAGGATCCATCTGGTAGGTCCTCCTGTCACCAAACCTTGGCGCAGAGTCTAGGGCACCACGGAAGGGGCCGTAGAATGCTGAGGCGTACTTGGCTGAGTACGCCATTATGCCTACCCCAGTATAGCCCTCCCTGTCGAGCGCCTCTCTAATGGCCGCTACCTGGCCATCCATCATGCCCGAGGGTGCTATGAAGTCTGCACCAGCTTCGGCATGGCTAACAGCTATCCTAGAGTAAACCCTCAGCGTCTCGTCATTATCGATCACAACTCTTCCATTTACCTCTCTGGGAACTCCGCAGTGGCCATGTTCTGTATAGCTACATATACAGAGGTCTGTGAATACAAGGGGCTCCCAGCCTAGCTCCCTCCTTATGCCCCTAACTGCCTCCTGTATAGGGCCCTCCCGGTTATATGCTGGAGTCCCCATCCTATCCTTAAGCCGTGTACTTGAGAATAGGAGGAATGACTTAACCCCAAGCTCCATGGCATTTGATATATACTCTATCAGCTCGGTGGAGGCGGGGCCATACCTGTAGTGGCCAGGGAGGCTAGCTATAGGTTCTCTACCCTTCAACCCCTCCCCTATGAATATGGGTAGAATTAGGTGGCCTGGATCTAGAATGGCCTCCGATACCAGCCTCCTAACAGCCTTCCCGGCCCTGAGCCTCCTAGGCCTTACCCTCACCATTGATCCTCCTCCCATACTCCGATACCACGAATTCAACCAGGTCATGCCTACCCTCCAGGCTGGCCTTCCTAAGAGCAGCTAGGAGGGGGTGTAATACCTTCCTCGCATAACTCTCAAACGCCGTCTCCAGGCTTTCCCTCTCCCCCCTCCCCCGCCTTATACTCCTCAGGGTAGCCTCTACCTCAGACTCTATCAGGCTATATGCATACCTCATGACAAGCCCGGCGGCCTTATCTCCTGCACTCCTCTCTAGTATAGCCTCCAGTGCCGCGGCCTCCTCCTCTATTATAGACTTAACCATGGGTATCCACCGCCTCCTCAACTCTATCCTGCCCTTGGCAATTCTGGTAACCTCGTCGAAGCCCACAACATTAGGCCCGGAAGCTGCTGGTGGGTTGGATATGTCAACCACTAACCTGGCCAATGATAAAGCCTCCCTGGATAGCCTGTACCCTGTTATAGCCACAAACATTACATCATAGGCCTCATCACCCAGCTGGTTGAGGCCCCTAGCCTCGCCCCCACATATTCTTGCAGCCTCAAAAGCCCTCTCCAACGTCCTGTTGTAGACTACCACTTTCCTAGGCTTGTACACACTACATGCAGAGAGGAGTATGCCCCTAGCGGCGTTCCCAGCACCTACCACGGCCACTGAGGCGCCGTCTAGGCCTTTCATTCTCTCAACAGCAATGTCTACCGCAACCTCGGGGTAGCCTACCCGGCCCCTGCCTATGCCCGTCTCCGCCCTAGCCCTACGCCCTGCGACTAGTGCCCTATGAAATGCTTGGTCTAGGAGCCACGTCGTGTAGCCACGGGCCTTCGCCTCTCTCCACGCCCTCCTAACCTGGCCTAGGACCTCGTGCTCCCCCAGGAGTGCAGAGTCTAGGCCGGTTGTGACGTGCATGAGGTGGGTTACGGTCCCCATACCCCGGGTCTCTTCTATATACGGCCTGGCATCCCCAGGTAGGGCGTCCTCGAGGGCCCTCCTAGCGCTGGCCGGGTCCCGAGTATCTACATACGCTTCGAACCTGTTGCAGGTGGATATGACTACAGCTCCATCGACTAGGGGAAGGAGGGCATTGTAGGCCTTGCTAGTGTAGCCCTGCAGCTTGCCTACTAGGTCCTCCCCGGCTGTGCGCCACCTTATATGGAAGCCAGCTAGCCTAACTAGGGATTGCACCTCCCTATGCCCCCACGTTTGGGTTGGCCTAGGGCTGGAGGGGATATCCTAGAACAATGCCTAGTATAGTCCCCTAGGCCCAGGAATATATTGTTATATACATTAGGCTGGACAGTATAGCCAAGCCCTGCACTCACCTAAAACACCTCTACCAGCACATAATCCCGGGGGGCCTAGATGCAGCTCCACCTATCAGGGTCCAGGATTGGATATGGCATCTACTCCCTCACAGGCATGTACGGTACAGTGCCGAGAGAGGAAGCCTCCAAGCTTGTGATTGAAGCCGTTGAGATGGGCGTTGATATGCTAGATACAGCTGATATCTATGGTAGGGGGCTGGGGGAGGAGCTAGCAGGCGAAGTAGCCGGAAGAGTCTTCATAGCAACAAAGGTGGGCTACGACCTTTCAAGCCACCGGCCAGTGCCTAGGATGGATGAAGAGTATCTGGTCAAAGCGGCGCGGGCCAGCAGGATGAGGCTACGTGTAGACTCTATAGACCTGCTCCAGATCCATAACCCGCCTCTAGATGCCCTCAGAGGTAGCGGGATCTACAGGGCGATGAGGAGGATCAAGGAGGAGGGGATAGCTAGGCATACGGGTATAGCGCTGGGCCCAGAAGTCGATGTACTTCCCCACGCCGTCGAGGCACTGTCTCACGACGAGGTGGAGGCGCTACAGTTCGTCTACAATATGCTAGAGCAAGAGCCTGGATACACTATAGCCAAGATGGCTAGAGAGGCCGGAGTGGCCACCCTAGTCAGGGTGCCCCATGCTGGTGGAGTCCTTGACGAGACGCTTAAACCCGGCGACGAGGAGGGGCTGAGCGACCACAGAGCCCTGAGGAGAAAGGGTTGGTACAAGTGGGCCCATAGGGTATACCAGTCCAGGATCAAGCCACTCCTAGACCCCCTACCCGGATCCCCCGGCCAGAAGGCGCTTAGATTCATACAACAATCGATAGACCCCTCATACATCATAGTCATAGCCAGAAGTAGGGAGAGGCTTAGAGACTACTTGGGCTACAGGGATATACCACCACTACCGGGGAATGTTGTCATGGATATCATGGCTATTTACCGGGAAGAGGTGGAGCTTAGCCCAGAGAAGCCTCAGCACCTTGGAATGGTGCAGTCCTAGCCCTCATTACCAACTCCTCTATATGGTCCAGAACCTTCTCCTGGATTAGCGGTAGCAGGTGGCTGACCCTAGCCCTAGGGCCTGCCTCCCTCCTCACTCTCCTAGATAGCCTTCCTGGCATAAGGACTAGAGGGACCACGCAGTCCTCATGGCACTCGCTACACTCATTTCTAAGGTATACCGGGGCTCCGAGGATTGACTCCAGGCTGGACTTTATCTCTTCTAGGTCTCTCCTCTGCCTCTCCACGAACCTCTTAGCAGGCCAGTAGATCAATGCAATACTCCTACAACCTCTCAGCGCAGCTGCTAGAGCCTCCCCGGTTAGACTGGGGGGTATGCTCCCAAGGTATAGTGCGCCTGAGGACCTAGCAGCGTCCCTAACAACCTCCACATGGCCTCCCCTAGCTAGGAAGAGGGCGTACACCATGCTATCCTCAGGGATACTATAATCCCCGTTCTCCAGCTTCGAGATAGTAACCGTCTCCACTGGAACGCTAAGCCTTCTACTGGCCTCATGGGCCAACGCCTCTACCATGCCGTGGCCCAGAGGGTCTCCCGGGTCATGGTATACCATTACCAGCCTCAATACGGTATCCACCATGCTCCTAGGAATTCCTGGCACGGGTTATCGCCTCTGGAACCTACCTCTATATACATTGGATGTATATGGATATACTGGTTAATACCTGGGAGGGTACAGTCTTACCTACAAGGCCTTCTAGCTGGGAGGAGTAGATCTAGCCTCCTATAGGCAGGGCTACACGGCTTCAGGGCCCTATACGCCAACAGCGCCCTGAAGCTGGACTGGGGCTCACCAGGGTAGTAGTAGACCTCCATCTCGTCCCCAGGAGCTATACCAGCATACCTGCCAACAACCACAACCCTATACTGGCCCAGAGGGTCTATAACGCCGTTAGACGCCATCTTAGCCAGCTCCCTCCTAGAGCCGACTAGGGGTTCTAATTCCCCGCCACCAGGTTTTGGCATGAGTAGCTCGGCCAGCGTGGAGAGGGACATTGCTGCCTCGGGCCCTCTAGGCATCACACCCACACCACTCAATCCCCTAGCATCTATAGCCTCAGCAGCCGCTGGCAGTCTGTAGAGGGGCCCTCGGGACCGTGATATGCCGTGGGGTACTAGGATCATGTAGATTAGGAGTAGGGTGGGATAGGGTGGTTCTACCCCGAGCCTCCAGGCCATGTATGCTAGGAGCCTAGATGCTCTGACAGGGATTCTCTTCCTAAGCTCTGTGGAGAGCTCTAGGAGCCTTCTCCCGGCCGCCGGCTTTGACGCCTCTAGCATCCTGGCAATACTGGCTGCGGGGGAGGCGTATAGGCTGTTGGCGGTTGAGGCTCCCAATGCTATCTCGCCTAGATTCCCCCCTCTGCTGGCAGCGGGATATACTGCTAGAGTGTAGGCTGCAAGGGCTACGGTTTCCGGCCTTAACTTGGGTGTAAGGCTTGCTAGGGCTCTAGCCCTAGCGAGGAGCATGCCAGCTGCTCCCGGCGATTTTATGGATGCATTATAGTGTATTAGTAGCCTTAGTGCATCCCTTAGGCTTTCAGCCTCTACAGTTTCCTCCCTAAACAGTCTCTTGAACGATAACCTGTATCCATCATCAACCTCCACAATCCTTGGATATGGGGCCTCCCCGCCTAGGTAGCCCAGCGTGTGCCCGTCAGCAACTATCCTAGCCGGGCTATCAACCCTACCGTTTAGCAGGTCCTCTACGCGAATTGCCCCCAGCTTCTCCATGCTATTAGCGCCTCCAGCGTGGAAGGCTTAGGAGACCCGATCCTAGTGCTATGTTTACTATATGCCCTTCAACCCTCTATATGTCCTTAGGATCCTGTATGTAACCCCCCACACCACCAGCCCCCCGGGAAGCAGGATCCCCTGTACCTTACCCCTCACCGGGTGCCTGACTGGCCGTGAATTGTCCACCGACTTTAGGGGGATCCATAATACCGCGTCAACCTCGGGATCACGTGGAGCAGGGTCCAGAGGACCACATGCACTAGCTGTTACCACTGCTATCCTAATCCCTCCCCTCATCGTCTGGAAGGGGCCTAAGATACCGGATACATCTACACTGGACGGGTGTACCCATGCCTCCTCCCATGCCTCCCTTAAAGCTGCCTCGACCGGGGTCTCACCCGGCTTTATCCTGCCTCCGGGCAGTGCCACGTCGCAGGCCCAGGGGCTCGGTGAGGGACACTTCTTCCTAACTACTAGTACATGGCCTCCCCATTCTAGGAGTAGTACTGACGCCTGGAAATTATTCAAGCCGCTTTCCCCGTGTAGGGGGCTAGGTCTATCCTTGCCGTCCCTACTATAAGGTAGTCAACCGGTCCATCATACCTAGTATATACCACTACTACCCGCCTCTGATAGATAATCCTCTCCACGACCCCTGGATACGCCATATCACCCCTGACTAGGCCAGCTAGGAGCCCCTTCTCCCACCCCAGCTTTAGGACACCCCGGCCCCGGGCCTCACCCCTGACAACTCTTACCACGCCGTCCATCCTCTCCTCGCCGTAGACAGCTCCTGGCCCCGGGTCCTGTAGGGGGGTCCCCACGAATACTGGGGCCCCGTATACCGGTGTGTCACCTACCTTAACAGGCCTGCTCCTGCCCCCGACTAGGTGCTTGGCCAGTAGCCTCTCCCTGTGCCTCCTCCTCTCCTCCCTGCTTTTACCATGGCCAGCCCGGGCCTGTATTGCTAGGACCTCCACCCCGGAGGTGTCCTTAAGATACCTGACATGCTCTGGAGGAAGCCCCATGGCTACTATTAGGCTTGACCCTATCGAGGATGCCAGGGCCGCCTTCAGCTCCAGCCCCTCCCAGGGGGTTACCCATCCATCCGTGTCCACTATAGTCCACCCAGGCCTTCTGGATAGCCTCGAGGAGCATAGCAGATACCTGGCCTCTGCCCTGGCCGGGGTGAAGGAGCCCACGAAGCATGATGCCTCAACGTTGAATGCTGCTCCTGGTAGAGCTACTCCGTTGAGGGGCTTGGCTAGGGCTATGAATCCCGGGCAGTATACTTCGTTCTGTCCTACATCAGTTGTCATAAGCCTTGCATCCCCAGAGCTGGATGCCAGGTTGAGTGCCCACGCAGCTAGAGTACTTTTGCCCGCATCTGTCGGCCCTACTATGACCGGGTTCCTCGAGTCCTTCACCTGCCTGGCGACATCCTCGTACTCCTCATATTCTCCTAGGGACGCCTTTACTACTCTGTCTGGGCTAGGGGCCACGTCTATCAGTGCGCTGGGGGTTGAGGCTAGGTAGGTCCTTCCTACGGGCACTGTTATCGTGGAGCCTTCGCCTAGGGTGGCTCCTAGCAGGTTAACTGTTCCCTCGACTATTCTAAGGCTTGCTGGCCCGGATACCTTGAACGCGCCTTCGACCCTATACGGCACCTCCTCGTCACCGGATTACTTGATTACCATCACTATCTTGTCAACATTTAGCTCTACAATTTTCTTTATACCCCTCTGGCCCGGCTTGTATGTTGACTTGATTATGTTGACCGACTCCAGCCTACGTATCTGGCTACTTACGTTTGCCTTGCTCTGGCCTATGGCATCTGCTATGTCATCTAAGTCCATGGGGCCTGCTGCCAGCATCTCAAGTATCTTGGCCCTTGTATCATTGGCTAGCGCGTTGGCAACCTTGGCTATATGCCTAGCCCCCACCACGTATAGGGTCCTATCCTTCTCGTATATACCCTCTTTCTCTGGGATCGTTTTAGAGGGCATAAGATACACCACCTATACACACTGTGCTACCAAAGCCTAATAGGTTAAGAATATTTATATAAGTTTCTCATCTACACCTAATACTATCCACTTATAACCTAACATGATATGTAGACCCCAAACATTCAGCCCAGGCACAGGCCAGGCCCCCCGGTTGCCTGTACTGTCTAATACTTAAGTGCGCTCACCAGTTTAGACTTACTGGGTACCAGCCGGGAAGGGTGTGTGGTTTATGGATATAGCCACCGCGTCCAAGCTTACCAACGCTTTCCTCAGGGAGCTAGAGGCACCCTTTATAGGTAGGCACGAGGAGGCCATGGTGATCACGCTTGCCCTCATGACGGGGGAGCATGCTATACTGATAGGAGAGCCTGGAACCGCCAAGAGCGCACTGGTTAGGAGGGCCTCCGACTTGCTAAGGGCCCGCTTCTTCAAGTATCTCCTGACCAAGTATACTGAGCCAGGGGAGTTGTTCGGGCCTCTAGACGTTAGGGGGCTCAGGGAGGGCTACTATAGGAGGGTTACCCGTGGCAAGCTGCCTGAGGCAGACATAGCGTTCCTGGACGAGGTCTTTAACGCAAACAGTGCGGTGCTCAACTCACTCCTAAGCATAATGCAGGAGAGGATCCTTTACGATGGCTACATGGAGATCCGTGTCCCCCTATGGAGCATGATCGGGGCCTCAAACAAGACCCCTGACGAGGTAGAGCTGGAGGCCCTCTACGACAGATTCCTATTCCGCCACCACGTGAAACCCCTAGACGTGGAGTACTGGGACAAGCTACTAGATGCCACGTGGACTATAGAGAGGGGTGAACACTCGCCCCCCGAGCCCGTTATGGGTATAGAGGACCTTAGAGATATAGTTAAGGCTGTGCTAAGCGTTGACCTGTCAAGGATAAAGGCGCCGCTGATCAAGCTATTCCTAGCCCTACAGGAGAAGGGCCTACACCTAACCGATAGGAGGAAGGGGAAGATACTCAAGGCAGTCGCTGCCCACGCAGTGCTTAGCGGCCGCCCTGTTGCTAACGAGAATGACTTGATAGTACTCAAGTACACCGCCCCCAAGGACCTGGAGGACTTCGACAAGGTCTCGATCATCTTAATGGAGGAGCTCAGAACGAAGGACAGGGTACTCAGGGAGCTGGACGAGATAAGAGCCAACATAGAGTCGGCCAGGAGGGCAGTAGCAAGGCTCCAGTCCTTCGACCCCAAACTGATAGACTACTATAGGAGCCTGAAGAGCGCTAGGAACAGGGTCACAAGCCTAGTCAAGGACTTCGAGGACCAAGAGGTGATTAGGGCAGCGGAGGATATAATAGAGCTGATAGATGACATAATACAGGACATCATGGCCAAGCTGAACATGTAACAGAGAGGGGCAAGCCTTGACACACAGCATAATCGCTGGGGTAGGTGAGATAGATGAGATTAGAATGTATAGAGCCCAGAAGATAATAAGGCTGGCATCCAGGATAAGTGGAGCCCAAGGGCTGGAAGACACCATAGCTCCCGAGCTCGCAGTTGACATATTCTACAGCTTCTACCTCCCCCTGCCCGTGATAGCGGAAGACGCTGTCGAACAGCTGGAGACGGGGGATCCCAGGGATGCCCTCCGCCTCTCAGTAGTAACCCAGCTCCTCGGCAACATAAACCTGTGGAGGGTTAAGCCCTACACAGTCACAGACTCCCTCGTCAGCACGGTGGCCGCCGCCAGCTTTGTAGAGAGACTCTACAGGGCCCTACCCAAGGACTACAGCAGGCAGAGGAGCGGTAGGCAGGGGAGGAGCGGCGGCCAGGGCATGGAGAGTATGGGGACACGTGGGAGCGAGGATAAGATCAAGGAGGCAGTGGAGAAGGCTATGGAGGCAGCCGAGAGGGATAGTAGGACTGCTAAGAGCATAAAGCAGATGATAACGAAGGTTGGCGTGGGCAGGACCTCGGTGTTAGAGTTTGATGAGAGTGTTGAGGAGATACTAAGACTTGCCAGGGAGACGGATGTAGAGAGGATACTGGAGAAGGTTGAGGGTATACGGGTCGCATTCTCGAGGACTAAGGCTGGGGACAGGTTTGTTAAGGGCTGGATCGACGGGATCGAGTATGGAGGCGACCTGGAGAGGCTCCATGACTCTCAGCTGGCGCTACCCGAGGAGTACTTCTACTACTCTCTAGCAAACAACAAGCTACTCCTCTACAAGAAGGTCCTACCAGCCTCGCGGGGGCCCATATATGTCCTCCTGGACAAGAGCGGTAGCATGGTTGGGACCAAGATCGACTGGGCTCGGGCCGTGGCTGTGGCACTATTCAGGAAGGCGGTAGAGGATAACAGGCTGTTTTACGCCCGTTTCTTCGACTCCGTAGCATATCCCCCAATCACCCTCAGGCCTAGGAGTAGGGCGGGTGAGGTGGTGAAGCTCCTCTCCTACCTAGCCAGGGTGAGGGCTGGAGGGGGCACGGATATAACTAGGGCAGCAGCGGCCGCCGTAGAGGATATATTGAATGTGAAGCGTGCCAGGGAGATAAGTGATATAGTCCTGATAACCGATGGCGAGGACAGGCTATCATCAGATATACTATCTAGGCTCATGAAGAAGGGGAATCTGAGGCTCCACACCGTCATGGTTCAAGGCCACAACCCCTACCTTAAGAAGGCCTCCTACAGGTACTTAGTGGTCAAGAGGCTGGAGGAGAGTGACGCCCTCAAGGTGATGGACTTCAGCTAGGGAGGCTCCACACCGTATAGCTTCACAACGTTGTCAACATTCACCCTGTAAAGATACTCCTCCCCTACAAGCCCCCTCTTATACAGCCTGTAGACCTCCCCAGCCATGTCCCAGGGGTATACAACAGCCCCCGGCCTCGACGGGTCATCGATATAGTCACTCTCCAATATGTAGAATGGATCCAGCTCCCTGAAGACGTGGGGAAGCAGCCTCTGCACCCCTGGTATAGTAACGGGGTATCCAAGGCTGCTGGCGTAGGACCCGGTGCCCGGCTTAGAGTGGTGGAACACGGTCCTAGCCCTAGCGTCTCCCAGCCCCAGCCTCCTAGCAGCGTCTTCTACCAGGTCAACTGTGATCCTGCCCACATGCTCTAGGTGCATGTGTACTATACAGCCATAGTCCCTAGCATGCTCCAGCGCCCTCTCGAGTATAAGCTGGGCTATCACGGCCCTCTCGGCCCCAGTCTTGTAGTGCTGCCTACCCACCTCTCCTATCCCGTCTAGGACCCCGTCCCTGCAGAGACCTGCTGCATAGTCTACCACGCTCCTGCCCAGCTCTAGGACCTTGGAGGGATCCATATTGTACCTGTCTATCAGTCTGTCAACATCGGCGGGATGGAACCCGGCTAAGCAGGCTACTCTGAGCCCTGCATCCTCTGCCTCCTTACACTCCCTAACAACTATATCAATCATCATCTTGTAGGACTCTAGCCCTGCCGGCTCTATACCGTAACTCCATGGTGAGAGGGATAGGAGGGCCCAGAACCATCCCCCGGCCTCCTTGAACCTCTCCGCTATCCTAGCGGCTCCCATACCCCTCACTGGGTTGCTATGCCCATGCCCGTCGGCTACTGGTATAAGGGTCATCCTCATCCAGCCTCCGCGTGTATACCGGGTTTTCCTGGCAGGGCTTGCCTGGCCTTGGGGGAGCTGCTCTCCTCCTCCGCCTCCACAATTACCTCTCCTACGCCTAGCTCCCTTGCCAGGAAGCTTGCAGCCTCTTTGAGCGTCTCTAGCTCTAGGCTCCTGTCTACTAGTAGGGATAGGACCTCGGGGTTCCTAGCTATGTGCTTCGCCGCCTCTCCCGCCTTCTTCTTGTCTGGCATTCTTGCTATGGCCTCCCTTATAGAGTCCCTGAGGTTTAAGCCCCTGGCCCTAGCCTTCTTGACGTGTTTCAGCATCTCATACTTCCACTCCGCAGCTACTATCACCCTTATCCTCTCCGCCTTCTTGACTAGGCGTAGGACGTTCTTTGCATCCTCTATTAGCTCCCTTAGTATCTTCTCAGCTGTCTCCACGTCATCCCTTATCTTATCCTCCTCGGGTTCTGGCCATGGCTGGAGGGATGCGTAGCCTGTCTTGCCTATTCTCTCCCATACCTCCTCTGCTGTGTGGGGTGCTATCGGTGCTATTAGTAGGGTCTGGACCTCGATGAACCTCTTCAGCAGGTCCCTGTGGGGCATACCCGCCCTCTTTATGTACCACTTATATGCTGACTGTAGGTTGTAGTAGCCCTCTACCAGCGCGGTCTTATACATAGTCTCCTCCATTAGGCTGGTAACCCTCTTTATAGTCCTGTTCAGGACGCTCTCAAACCAGTCATCCACCTTGATTCTCTCGCTCCTCCCGGTTCCATACTTCTCCTCGGCGAACTTTATCCAGGAGTATAGCTCCTCCGCCGCCCTCTCAGCCACACTAGGCTCGAAGTTAGCATCCTCCAGGCCCGGATCTGCCCCTCCGAGGACCTCGGCCCACCTAGTCGCGTCTGCCCCCCACCTTTCTATGGCTTGCCTTAGTAGTATGAAGTTGCCCAGGGTCTTCGACATCTTCTTACCTTCTACCATTATCCACCCGTTAACCCCTATGCCCCGGGGCCACTTTTCCCTTGGAAAGATCGCTACATGGTGGAATATGTAGAAGACTAGGTGGTTTGGTATTAGGTCCTTACCGCTAATCCTCATATCGACTGGGTACCAGTACTCGAACTCCTTCCTCATCTCCTCCAGCAGGCTCACCGGTATCCCGGTGGACCTGGAGACTTCCTCCGCACTGCCTTGACCCAGGAATATATAGTCGAAGACCTCTGGCTTGAGCTGATCCGCCTTCACCCCGTACTTCTCGGGGTGCTGCAGGTACTTTGCTATAGTGTAGTATGCCATGTATATTGTGGAGTCGCTGAGGCTCTCTATAACCCAATCTGGATCCCAGGGTAGCCTTGTGCCCAGCTCGCCCTTGTGTGTGAATGCCCAGTCCTTATACCAGTCTATATACTCGTGGAAGACCCTCCTAACATGCTCTGGGAGGAACGTCATCCTATCAACAGCCTCATGAGCCTTCTTCTTCCACTCCTCCTTGCTATACAGTAGGAACCACTGGTCTGACACTAGCTTCACGTGAGTCCTGGCACCGCAGCGGCAATATACCCTTGTGGGTAGCGTGTGCACCCTCACCGCGTCGCCCCGGGAGGCTAGCCACTCTACTATCTCCTCCTTGGCGTCGCTAACCCTCATCCCAGCCCATCTACCGGTTATCTCGAGTAGCACCCCGGAGTGGTACTCCTTGGAGTAGATCTCCTTGGTTGCCTTGTCTAGGAGCTCCCTGTCCTCCTGGCTCTTGACTCCAAGCCTCTTCACAGCGTCTCTGGCCGGGATCCGGGAGTAGCCCTCCAGCCTTATCAGGGGTATAGGCTCTAACCCGTCCAGTATACCTGGGTCCACGCCGTACTCCCTCAGTACCTCGCCCCGGGCCTTCAGCTCCTCCAGCGCTATGTAGTCGTAGGGGGCGTGGGCTGGAACACTCATAACCACGCCCGTACCTATATCGGGCTCTACGAAGCTTGCAGGGAGTACCGGGACCCTTGCCCCGGTGGCCGGGTTCTCTACAACCCTGCCTAGCAGCTCCCTACCCTCAACGCTTCCCTTCACCTTAACCACGTGCTTCTGATCCGCCAGCTCCCTTGCCATGTAGTCGCTTACTATCCAGTCCTCTCCATCCACTTCAGCTATTAGATATGTGGCTCTAGGGTTTACCCACATATTGGTGACGCCGAAGACAGTCTCGGGCCTATAGGTTAGTGCTGGGTAGACCAGGCCATCGTCCCCCCTGAACTTTATTATGAATGCCTCCTGGGGGCTTATCCCGGCATACTCGTCTGGCCTATCATGGTCTCCAACTACCTTCTGCTCCTTGGGGCACCATACTACTGGGTGCTCTCCCTTGCCTACTAGCCCCTTCTCTCTCAGCTTCAGGTACTGCCACTCTATGAACTTGCTGTAGTATGGGTTTAAGCTGGTAGTGTGGAACTCCCTCCTCCAGTCTATGCTCATCCCATACCTCTCTAGATCCCTCCTCCAGCCCCTCGTGAAGAACTTGACCCAGTAGACGGGATCCTGGAACCTTGGTATCTCCTCCTCCGGTATCCCCATGTCCCTCAGCGTCCTGATCTGCTTCTCATTGCCCTCTCTAACCTTCAGGGAAGCCGCTACTATAGGGCCCCCAGTGGCGTGCCAGCCCTGAGGGAATAGTACGTTGTAGCCCCTCATCCTCTTATACCTGGCCGTCACGTCTACCCGCAGTATTGTGAAGGCGCTCCCCAGGTGGGGGTAGGCGTTCACGTATGGGTAGGGGAATGTTATGAAGAATTTGGGCTTGCCCGGGTCTGGATCAGCCTCGAATACCCTGTCCCTCCTCCAGCGGCCCTGCCACTTCTCTTCTATCGCCTTCATAGCCTCCACTGGATCAGTGTGATCACCCAACCTATTCACCCATCCAGGCTCCGGCTGGTGGGTTTGGAGTGGTGCTAGCTTAATAACGCTCCCTAGTCCTCCACCCTATCCGGGTAAGGGTGTGTAGATGTGTCTGAGGAGGCTAAGTTTCTGAGGGGGTTCGACGGGGAGGCTAGGGTTGGCAAGGTCCTGAGGAACCTTGCCACTATAACGTTTAAGCCTGAGGACTTCAGTAGCCCTGTAGCATTGCAGATGGCTATATCTAGGATATATGAGAGCGTCCTGAAGATGATGGAGGAGGGAGGTCCTAGGGCTAGGTATATTGCTGAGGTTCGATTTACCGATGATCTTGGGAATAATGTGGTTATAGCGATAGACCTTGGGGAGGAGATGCCCCCGTTCTCCAAGGAGAAGGTTAAGGCCCGTATAGTTGTAGAGCTGTATGAGGAGGAGTAGTTTACCTTCTCCTCCTCTTCCTAGGCCTCTCTTCCGCCTCGACCACGTGTACCCTGACACCGAGTAGCTTCTGGACGATCTCGTCTAGGAACCGTATGTATACTCCCCGCTGTCCCATCAGCGGGCCCATGTTGCCTCTGGCTATCTCCAGCTTTAGTAGTGGGCCAGCGAAGTCTGTATCTATTATGTGCCTGTGTATCCATGCAACCGGGTGTATTGCCCTGACCAGCTCCCTAAAGTCTAGGGTTAGGGGTATGCCCCTTACCTTTAGGCCAGTCTCCTCCTCTACCTGAGCTATCCTCTCTCCCCGCTGGCCTATGAGCCTGCCCATGTGCTTCTCCTTGACTATTATTAGGGAATCTGGTGTGTGGTCGCTCTCTATCCCCCATCTTCTCTTGGGGTCGAGTAGGTTTACAACCGTGATTATATCAGCGTCAGGCGCCCTTATCCTAGCCGCCTCATAGACGCTCTTCTCAACCTCATCCATATTCCTCTTCCTCATGTTGAGTTCTAGGAGTAGCCTTATCCCTCTCCTGGCCCCGGGCCTTACTATGTCCTTGACGCCTAGGTCCACCACTGTAGCATTCTCCTCGCCCAGGAGTATCTCTCTTGCCAGGCTTGCTCCATCCTTGCCAGGCTCCGTAGTCCTCTGGAAAACCGGGTCCCCGGCTACGATAAGCCTACTGCCCTCCCCTAGCCTGGTTATAACCTCTACTATAGTCTCCGGGGGGACGCTCTGGGAGTCATCTAGCACTATTATCGAGTTGTCGAAGGTCCTGCCCCGGAGGAAGTGGGGATCTACCAGCACGATCTTCCCAGCGTCGTAGAGCTGCTCTAGGTCTCCCGACCCAACCTTTAGTATATCCTCAATATACTCCGATGCTATGCTCCTATACATCTCTGGGTCGCTGGTTATGGTCACCTCTCTACCCGTTGCAATGTCTATTACGGGCCTGGCTAGTATGAACCTGTCATACCTACCCTGGAGGGCTGCTGTGACCCCGTATGATATTGAGAATAGGCTCTTACCCGTACCTGTGGGGCCGAAGACACCTATTATATCGCTACCCGACTCCAGCGCCTCCCTGAGCCTCTCCTGCCCCGGGGTCCTGGGCTCTAGCTTCTCGTATAGACCCTCCATCTCCGCCACCATTAGGGCGCTGATCCCCTTCTAGGGTTTTAGGTGTACCACTGCCTCCCGAAGCTAGGAGGGATATCTCCGCTAGTACTCCGGCTGCTGCCGGAGTTAGCTGGACAGCGTAGAAGCTGTATAGGGTCCTATTCCCCATTACAAAGACTAGGTAGTACGTTATTATTATGCTCATATAGAGTATCGATGAGAATACCATCCTCTCCCTACCCCTATCTAGGTGATACATGGTTATTATGAGTGCCGCTACTAGGGCTGGTAGGTGGATCAGGGTGTTAAGCCTAGCCGAAACCAGGGCTCCGGATACGCTGTAGTAGAATGGGTTTACGTTGAATATCCATCCTGTAGGGGTTGAGGTTGGAGGCCCATCGGCTGGCCTCGAGGTTGTATGCCACTTCAATGCATTGATATTCTCCTTGACAAGCTCTACTGGACCAAAATATGAGGCGAGTGGAACATACATTACTATGTATACGGTTAGGGATATAAGTACAATCTTCACCACAGTCCTGATCCTCTCCCTCCTACTCATCCATCCGGCGTATGCTATGTAAACTATTAGTGCTAGTACTGCAGCTACTCCACTCATCTTAACCGAGGCAGCAGCCCCAGCCATTATACTGGCTAGCCCCAGGCGGCCCCGGGCAGCTGCTAGTATGGTGAGGGCTGTAAAGAAGGCTAGATGTATGTCTAGCATTGCTACTGCACCTGCAGTCCTTAATATATAATCGCTTCCTGCAGCCATGGCCGCTGATGATGCTGCCAGGATCATAGGTGGCCTCCTACCCGTGTAGGCTAATGCTATTATTACGGGGATCATGCTTGCCTCCAGGATCCCGGGGAGTCTCCAGCATAGTGGTTCATCGCCGCAGACTAGCATTGACAGTGCTATAATATACTTGCCTAGAGGGGGATGTTCTAGGTTATAATAGTCCTCATCGGTCTTACCAGAATAGCTCCAATAGTCTATATCTACTTTGAACACATTCTGCAGTATTCTCCTTGCAGTATCGACATAGTATATCTCGTCACTGACATACTCTTTTCCAAGCTCTTCGTAGAGGTGTGCCAAGCCGCTGGCGGAGTAGTATACGAATATGCTGGAGACGGCGACTGAGAGGAGTAGTATCGAGACCCATAGCAGCCATGAACGGTCAGCGTAGCTCAGCATCCTCACCCTAGACAGTCAGCCCTGCCTTTCCTCATCCCGCCGCCTACCAAGATGGCCCCGGAAGGGATATAAGTATTGCAGGCTCCAGCATGCGTGGATAGTGGTGGACTTATGTGAGGAGGAAGAGGAGGCACAATATATACAACACTGACTATAATAGGATAAGCGTCTACCCCTCCTACAAAAAGCCCCAGCAGAGGGAGCATATCGAGATCGGGAACGTGATCGAGGTCAGGGTATCCAAGACCGACGAGAACGGGGATCCGCTGGGCAGCTACAAGGGCTATACTGTTGTTATCCTGGGCGATGCCATGCCTGGGGATGTGGTCAAGATCAGGGTTGAGAGGGTGCACGGCTCCCGGATCTGGGGCAGGCTCATAGAGGGTTAGCTCCTCCTAGCCATATAGATCACCTGTCTCGCAGCTACTATGAAAGGTATCACCTCTAGTCTGCCCAATAGCATGCCTGTTACCAGGAGTATCTTCATTCCTGTCGGGGCTGAAGCAGCCGTTATCCCAGTGCTGAGCCCTATGTTAAACACTGCACTGGCCATCTCGAATAATATATCATCTGCCTTATACATGTTAGGATAGAGTAGTATTGCAGTTACTACTAGTATTATATAGGTGAATACGAAAGCTGCTATGCCAGCCATGACCCTCCTAACAAGCCTCTCATCCACATAGTATCTACCCATCCTCCTCTTAGGTGCATATCCCTGCGGCTTAACTATAGTCTCAGCCTCCATCGTGAGGACCTTGAGGGCTACAGCTATCCTGAGGACCTTAATCCCGCCAGCAGTAGAAAACGCGCTTCCCCCTATTGCTGATAATACTATTAGCCATATCTTATAGTCACCCGACGCCTCGCCTAGAGGCCCTGACTGGAATCCAACAGTCGTGTATGCAGAGACCGCGTCGTAGATAGCCTGGCGAAGGGTATAGGCCTCCCTGAGCAGGGCGTCCCTCTCGTATAGTAGCCATGTAGCAGCTATGGCAAGTAGTAGTATGAGTAGTTGGACCCTTAGCTCCACACTATATCTGAGCCTAGAGATCCTTAGGGTTAGTATGCTATCGTGGTCGGAGAAGCTCATGGCCCCCATGAATGATACTAGAAGGGTCGTGACTAGGACCCAGTCGTAGTCCAGGTAGCTGGCTATGCTCTCCGTGTAGGGTGTGAAGCCTGCCGTGGATATAGCTGTCATGGAGAAGTGTATCGAGTCTATCAGCGTGGCCCCAGACGCGTATATCAGGGTAACTCCTATCAGGGTTAGTATAGTATATAGTATTCCCAGCCTGTATGCACTCCTCTTCAAGCTGGCCTCTAGCCTCTCATACCTACCCTCGGCAACATAGAGTACGGCAGCCGAGATCCCGGGCCTGGCCAGGAGAGCTATGGTAAACACAATGATACCTAGGCCTCCCAGCCACTGCATTATACTCCTCCACATCTTCACAGTATCAGGCAGCTCCCCCACGCTGGGCACGTAGCTGCCGTCCCAGCTACTGGGCTCTCCACTCATTATCGTAAGGCCTGTTGTGGTCCAGCCCCCCACGCTCTCGAAGTAGGCATCTATAAATGGGATATCCAGTGTTATGACGAGTGCTACGCTGGTTAGAGCAGGAACTGTAAGCCAAACTAGTATAGTTAGTAGGACACCCTCACCAATGCTGAGACCCCGGGACTCAACCCTAGACAGTGCCAAGCCAACGAGTAGGTATGCCACGCCCAAGCTTAGGAATACCAGGGCAACCTCATGCTCCATAGTGAAGCTTATCCCGTACAGGCCCGCCCCTATCAGCGAGAAGCTTGACGTCCCTACAGCTAAGCCCGTGTATGACACGATCTTCCTCAGCAACCCATGCACCCGCGCAGCGTCTAAGGCTCCCTGGGGGCCCCAGCCTATGCATGTACCGCTGATTATAATTAAACCGCTCCGAATGACAGTAGCGTCTTGGGTGGGTACTGGTGGAGCAGTGTAGCCCCGACAAGGACTTCCTGAGGCACATAGTTAACAGGGTCTTAGCCGACTATGCTGAGAAGGTTCCCTCCAACGTGATAGATGATATAAGAAAGCATATAGGAAGGGCTGAAGACAGGTACAGGTTCACAATATTCGGTGGCGACCCTAGGAAGCTAGCGGAGTACCTGGATAGCGAGGAGTGGAGCGACCTGATGGAGTACCTCAAGAACCTCCACATGGAGTGGATCCTCAAGGCGGTCCTAGAGAAGCTAGCGGAAGAGTATAGGCAATCCTGCCCACAGATAGCGTCGAAGGCTATAGACTCGATATCAAAGATGGAGTCTAGAGGCGAGGAGAGAAAGCTGGACAGGGACACTGTTTATAGGAGCCTCAAGTACGCCGGGTACAGGGTAGAGATCGCAAAAGACGGGAGTATAGAGGTTACAGAGACTAATATCAAGGTTAGGATAGAGGTGTCTAACGGCAAGATCCACTATACTATATGTAAGGACGGTACCGCAACCACGTTGGACGCTATACTAACTAGGATCGAGAAGCTAAGAGAACTCTAGGCAGCACCCCCAGGAGGCGGGGGCTTCTCAGCCCCTGTAGTGCCAGCCTAGAGAGGGTAACCCTAGACTGGAAGTAGTCTCTCCAGAAGGCAGTAGGCAGGCTAGCCATAATCTTGGCCCCCTCCCTAGGCCTCGATTCTACGAATGAGAGGAGCATCCTAGAGGCCCTCACCTCAGCTATTAGCCCTGAGACCCTCCTCCTATACTCGCCCAGCACGTCCCCGGGCCACCTGGATAATATGGCTCCAGCCAGTGCCTCTGCCGATAGAATTGCAGGCCTATTCCCCTCTCCTGCAGTGGAGACTACTAGGCCAGCGGCCTCTCCTACCCTATAGGCCTCGCCATCGTGGAGTAATATGGGTCCCTTCACTGTGACTGGGGCTCCCCTCTCGTCCAGCACCTCGAAGCCTCCTAGCAGCTCCCTAGCATACCTGAAAACGCTAGCCTTGACCTGGCCCAGCTTAGGGTACTCCTCAAAGCCCCCGCCTATATTCACCATCTTTCCTTCAGGATCTGCTGGGAATACCCAGTAGAAACCTCTACTGGAGACCCTGAAGTCTAGGAGTGCATGGTCCCTCTCCCACTCGGCCCTGGCTATGATCCTGTAAACCATTACACTGCCTCGGAGCCTCCAAGCGTATGGCCCCCGGGCATCTACAGTTATATCTCCCTTCTCCCCCGCCCAAGGACGATAATGTATCCTAGCTCCCTCTGCCTCGGCGATCCCACGTAACCCGTCAACAAGCCTCCTCTTGTCAATGATTACCCAGTTCCTTCTTCCTAGGCCTACGTATGCTACCTCCCTACCCTCAACCCTAACAGTATACCTACCTACCTCACCCCTATAACTCTCAGTCTCCTCCACAAGCTTCTCTATACCAGGTCTCAGGGTTAGGGCATCTCCACAAGCCTTCCCGTAGCTCATCATCCTATCATAGAGATCGACCTCAACGCCTTGACTAGCAAGTTGTAGGGCTAGGGAGGAGCCAGCAACTCCTCCCCCAGCTACTACTACCCTCATCCCCAGCCTCCTGGCATAGTGGTTCCAGCCCGGAAGATTTATCGGTTGACCATAACTTCAAGAGAATCGCCACTACCACCTTGTAGCACTCGCCTGGAAGAATTTGGGTAGCCTCACCCCTCTCTGGCCCTTGTACTTGCCGGTGTATGGCCTCCTGGCTGGGGTCTGGAGCTTGACTAGTACTAGGTGTAGGAAGCGGTCGCCGGGGTAGAGCTTGACGGGGAAGGCCGATCCTATGACCTCTATCGTGAGTTGCCCCTCGAACCCGGCGTCCACGACTGTGGCGGGGATGTAGATGCCCGTGCGGGCCCAGGTGCTGCGGAGGTTCACCAGGCCGGCTACGTCTGGGGGTAGGCGTATGTACTCGATCGTGTGGAGTAGCATGTGCTCCCTCGGCGGGACTATTATCTCATCCCCCTCGCCGCACTCGTAGTAGTCGCTGGGGTCGCCGGGGCTCCTGGGGTCGAACACCCTCCCGGCGGCCTTGAACCTGCAGTAGCCCCTGCCGAGCCTGAGGTCGAGGCCGTTCTCCCTCACTATCTCCGGGTCGAAGGGGTCTATCACGAGCTCGCCTGTGCGGAGGAGCCTCTCAATGTCCCAGTCACCCAGGATCAATTGGCTTCACCCTTCGATCAGCCTCCAGCTGTATTACTTGTGTCTTAGTGGTGGTTGGGGTTTGAGGCTCGGTATAAACCCCGTATGCCCCGGGTCTACTGTTTGTTACCACTAGTTGGTGGTAAAACAGGTCACGTGTGTAACCCCCTCGAAGATACTTATATAATCCGGATGGGCAGACGACTCTCCAACCCAGGGGTGGTGAGCAGGTGATAAAGGCTCTAAAGGCTCTGCTATCAGATAGGAAGGGTAGGGCTCTCCTACTCATGACCGCACTCCTAGCAATGATGATGGCTGTAGGGACCGGGGTTATCATAGCAGCAGCACAGGAGGACGCACAGCAGGGTGCCGGGGCATCAGGAGTAGGCCTTAAGGCTATTGGAGCTGGTATAGCTGTTGGATTCGCCGGCATAGGAGGCGGTTATGCTGTAGGTGTGGCTGGCTCCACCGCAATAAGTGCTGTGGCCGAGAAGAGGGAGTTGATGGGTACCAGCCTACTATTCGTCGTCCTGGGAGAGGGTATAGCCATCTACGGTCTGCTGGTAGCGCTGATAATACTCTTCGTCATATAAACACCAACCTATCTCCCTACCCCATATCCACCTCGAGGCCAAGGGCATATTTATTGCACATACATGCAGTATCCTCCATAAGCGGGTGCCCCTCATGGTGTCAAGGGATCGATGGGAATCCAACTATCCCCGATGGTTCGACTGGGTGCTCGAAGAGGCTGAGATCTATGACTATGGCCGCTACCCAGTTAAGGGTATGGGCGTGTGGATGCCCTACGGCTTCCAGATTAGGAGGCGCGTGGTGGAGCTTATCCGGGATGCACTGGATAGGAGGGGTCATGAGGAGGTATTATTCCCCCTGTTGATACCCGAGACCCTGCTTAGGGTTGAGAAGGAGCATATCAAGGGCTTCGAGGATGAGGTGTACTGGGTTACGCATGGAGGACTAGAGCCACTAGAAATAAAGCTGGCATTGAGGCCTACCAGCGAGACCAGTATAACCTATATGGAGAACTATTGGATCAAAAGCTATAGGCAGCTGCCCAAGAAGTATTATCAGATAGTGAGCATATTCAGATACGAGACCAAGGCGACTAGACCCATGATAAGGCTGAGAGAGGTCACAACCTTTAAGGAAGCCCATACAGTCCATGACTCGTTTGAGGACAGCGAGAGGCAGGTGCTGGAGGCCATAGAGGCTTACAAGGAGATCTACGATAGCCTGGGCATACCCTACCTTATCTCGAAGAGGCCCGAGTGGGATAAGTTTCCCGGAGCCCTATACACGATAGCATTCGACACAATAATGCCAGACGGTAGGGTACTCCAGATAGGCACCGTTCACAACCTAGGCCAGAACTTCACCAAGGTCTTCGACTTCAAGATACAGCTCTCCGATGAGAGCCATGACTACCCCTGGCAGACAAGCTATGGTATAAGCGATAGAATCGTCGCTACCCTCATAAGCGTGCACGGCGATGACAGGGGCACCGTGATGATCCCAAGCATAGCCCCGATACAAGTGGTTATAGTACCCATACCAGCAGGCGGGGAGGATGAGAGAAGCGCCGTATCTAGGCACGTATCCAGGATAAAGAATATTCTAGAGGGGGCTGGGCTAAGGGTAAGGGTTGACGATAGGGAGGAGATGAGGCCGGGAGCCAAGTTCTACTACTGGGAGGCCCGCGGTGTCCCGGTTAGGTTGGAGATAGGTCCTAGAGAGGCCAAGGATGATACTGTAACCCTAGTGAGGAGGGATACATTGGAGAAGAGTGTTGTCACAGCCGATGATCTACCTGCTACTGTTGAGAGGGTGTTTAACGAGATCTATGAGAACCTGAAGGAGAGGGCGTGGAGCTACATGAGGAGCAGGATCATGAGGGCCACCAGGTTAGAGGAGGCCAAGGAGTGGGTGGCCCAGAGGAGGGGGGTAGCGGAGGTGCCTTGGTGCGGTAATGATGAATGCGCTGCTAGGATGGAGGACGAGCTGGAGGCTAAAAGCCTGGGGACTCCGTGGCCTAGAGAGGATGCTGGCCACACCCAGTGCCCTGTATGCGGGAGGAATGCTGTAACCTGGATTAGATATGCTAAGACCTATTAGGCCCCAAGCACCATATAATATTATTATAGTCCATCCATGCCCTCCTCTGGCTGGGGAGGAAGGTAGGGATGCCCAAGAAGAGGGAGAGCAGGGGCAGACGCAAGGGTGCTAAAGGTAAGACTGGCACAATCCAGTGTGACAACTGTGGTAGGCTGGTCCCGGCCGACAAGGCTATATGCGTGACTAGGATGTATAGCCCCGTAGATCCCGGGCTAGCAGAGGAGCTAGAGAAGAAGGGGGCCATAATAATGAGGTACCCCGTCACTAAGTGTTACTGCGTATCCTGTGCCATCCATTACGGGATCGTGAAGATAAGGCCGGAGGAGCAGAGGAAACCCCGTGGATTCGAACTCTAGCCCTGCCTGGGCCCACAACTTTCTCACCGGGCTACATGATGCAAGATTTATCTCTCTAACAGTCAAATCGCTCCACCGGGGAGTAGTGGTGGATAGACTCAGCGATAGGGATCTGATGGTGCTTCTGATACTCTCAGGCATGTTCGGAGCCGCTCTAGTCTACGCTAACATATCTGCGGGTGTCAAGTTCACTCAGATCCTATGGTTTATAGTCCCCGCGGGTACAATAGCTTACGCCATAACATTCACTATAACCGATGTTGTTGACGAGATTTATGGCAGGAAGGGGGCGCTCTTCATAGTTTGGGGCGGCCTAGCGGCGGAGCTGGTCATGCTACTACTCATCGGTATAGACAAGCTCCTACCCCCAGCTGTAGTTGCAAATGCGCCTCCTCCAAACCTATACGATCAGGTCTTTACGCCCCAGTTCAGGATCGTGGCGGCCAGCATCATAGCATACCTTATAAGCCAGCACCACGACGTGTGGGCGTTCCTCAAGCTGAAGGAGCTGACTGGAGGCAGGCACCTATGGATAAGGAATAATGCATCCACCATGATAAGCCAGCTAATAGACTCTACAATATTCATAACCCTAGCTTTTGGCAGCTTAAATGCCATAGGCGCGACTATAAACATGATTATAAGCATGTGGCTGGCCAAGGTCCTCATAGCAGCCCTAGACACGCCTCTAGTCTATGCGGGTGTTAGCCTAGTCTCAAGGTTCACTGGCAGGATTGAAACTGGGAGAATGACCACTACCCTGCCTCCCCCTGTCAACGGATCCTCGTAGGTGCTCGTCAAACCATCTCCATATAGCCTCGAGCCTCTTCCTCCTATGCCTTGGCTCCCCTAGAACGCTGTGACCGTGCCCGCCCTTCTTGAACACGATGAGTCTAGACTTTTTGCCCTTCATCCTTAGGGATATATGCATTGCTAAGGCCTGGTCTATGAAGCACCTGTAGTCCTCCATTGAATGTATGAGGAGGAGTGGTGTCTCCACGTTATCTACGTGGAATGCAGGGCTCTTGGATATGTATGCCTCGAGGTTTGACTGCGGTGTTCCCCCTATCTGGTCTGGATCGAACCAGTAGCCTATGTCGCTGGCCCAGTAGTCTGAGATCCAGTCAGCTATCCCGTTCTCGCTAACCGCTGCTTTAAACCTAGTAGTCCTTGTTATTATCCAGTTAGTCATGTAGCCTCCGTAGCTTATGCCGGTGACCCCTAGCCTATCAGGGTCTAGGCTAAACCTCTCCACGGCTGTATCTAGAGCCTTCATGATCTGCCTGTAGTCCTCCTCGCCGTACCTACCCCTTATATCGGCGAACTCCTCGCTATAGCCATCGCTGCCACGGGGATTGGAGTAGACTACGGCATAGCCCTTGGAGGCGGCTAGCTGCATCTCCGGATGGAATCTGTATCCATACATACCC
>WAKG01000021.1 GCA_015523445.1 Desulfurococcales archaeon
GGGCTTCGCAGCCCTAGCTACTCTATTGTTGCCTCCAGTGCCTTGTAGGCCCTCAGTATGTCCCTTGGGGTGACTATGCCGACTAGCCTCATCGTGTCTAGGTCCTCGACAACCGGTAGCCTCCCCACGGTGTACCTTATGATCTTAGTCATAGCATCATCCAGCGTCTCGTCTGGGGTGGCTACGACCAGGTGCCTCGTCATAGCCTCCTCGACCCTGACCTTGTCTAGCTTGGTCCTGTCATACCTGGCTATGTCCCTCTCCGTTATCATCCCAACCACCCTGCCCTCCCCGTCCACCACGGGGAAGCCGCGGTGCCCGGTTTTGCCTATCAGCCTCAGCACCTCTAATAGGGTCTGGCTTGGCTTGACTGTGATCACGTTGGTTGTCATCACCTGCCTCACCCTCACCTTCCTCAGGATCTGCCTTAGCTCCAGGCCTAGGTAGAAGGGCGAGTCAACCCTGGTATCCACCTGGCTGCGGTATATCGAGTCCCCGCCCGATGCGAGCGTTGAGATGGCGACCGCCGCGATTGCAGGGGCTATCATCGTGTAGCCCCTACTCATCTCTACCGCCATAACTATGGCTGCCAGGGGCACCTTCCCCGCAGCGGCTAGGAACGCCATCATCCCGACGAGGCCAGCCATGGGGACCAGCGAGGGGTCCCCTGTTAGGAGCATCGCGAGCGCGGCGCTACCAGAGGCCCCGATCACTATGGAGGGCCCGAAGACCCCGCCAGAGCCGCCGCTGCCCACGCTGAGGGAGGTGGCGAGGACCTTGGCCAGGGTTAGTGCCAGGAGGAGCCCCCAGGGGTACACAGTGCCCCCGAGGATCTCGTCCACAACCCAATAGCTCTGCCCCAGGACCCCTGGGGCTAGGAACGCTATCAGCCCGGCTCCAAGCCCGCCTAGAGCGGGCTTGAGGGCCCTGTGGAGCTTGAGCATCGAGACCCTATCGGCAACCCAGTAGAAGGTCCTCACGAATAGCCTCGCCAGGAGGCCGGTGAATAGGCCTATGGCGAGGAAGATCCAGAGGTGCCTGTACACCCCCTCGGGGGTTATTGTGGGGGCGTTGAAGAGGGTGGAGCCGCCTAGTATCTGGGTGCTTACTAGGTAGCCAGTGAATGAGGAGACCGCTATGGGGGTCACCGCCTCCGCCTCGATATCCCTCTTGTAGGGCACCTCCAGGGCGAATATCACTGCCCCCAGGGGGGCCTTGAAGACGGAGCTGATGCCCCCAGCCACCCCGGCCAGGACGAGGAGCCTCCTCTCAACCTTGGTCAGCCTCATGATCATGGCGACCGTGGAGCCTATACTAGCGCCGCTCTGCGCTATGGGCCCCTCCTTCCCCGCGCTCCCCCCGGTGGATATGAGTATGCTCGAGGCTACGATCTTCCACACAGCCACCCTGGCCCTGAGCTCGGCCTTCCTCCTATGTATAGAATCTATAACGTAGTCGGTGCCGTGCCCCTCAGCCTCTGGGGCTAGGAAGCTTGTTATCAGCCCCGATGCGAGGCCGCCTAGGGCGGCCAGGGGTACTACCCATAGGAGCCCCGGGTCCAGGCTGGTGTTGACCAGGATCCCGTGGGCCCCGCCTATTAGCCTGGGGGATGCATACTCTATGGCTAGGGTTAGGGCCACCCCGGCGAGGCCTGATAGGAGGCCGACTATGCTGCCGAGGATTATCCATAGCTCTATATCCCTGAGGCTCCCCGTGACCCTCCTTACCCACACGCTTCTAGCTACTGAGTCTAGCCATCTCCTTGGCATCACCCGGCCCCTCGGGGCCTGGCTAGAGGCCCCATATCCTCCTCCTGGCCTCGGGGTCCCTCTCCAGCCCTTCTAGGTCCCCGCTGTATATTATCTCGCCCCTGTCGAGGCCGTAGGCCCTCTCCGCTATGCCCCTGACCCTCGATATTGTGCCTGACTCCGTTATTAGTATTGAGACCCCGCTGGCCCTGATCTCCCTCAGGGCGTCCAGGATGCTCTTAACCACCCTGGGAGCCAGGCCCTCTAGGGGCTCATCCAGCACTATGAGGCTGGGCCTCCTCACCAGGGCCCTGGCCACAGCCACGATCTGCTGCTCGCCCCCGCTCATGTACCTGCCCTTCCTGTCTATGAACCTCTTCAGCTCTGGGAGGATCGTGTAGATCCACTCCAGCGTGTCCCCCGGTACCGGGCCGCCGTAGGCAACCTCCAGATTTTCCAGGGCTGTCAGGTCTGGAAAGATCATCCTCCCCTGGGGCTGTCTCTTATACACATCTG
>WAKG01000022.1 GCA_015523445.1 Desulfurococcales archaeon
GGGTAGGGCTAGGGGCTTAACCTGCTCCTCAGGAGGCCTAGGCGGCGCCTTGGGAGGTGGCTTGGGAGCCTCTACCGTGGCCCCGCTGCCCCGGGTGTGGGTCCTCTCCGACCCGCTGCTCCTGGGCTCAACCCTATACCTAGCTCTGCTGCTGTAGGTGTAGGGGTAGTGTCTCCTCCTATGGTGGCTATGGTGGCCGTGGTGCCCCAGCCAGTGCCTGGTTATGTGCCCCCAGTGATGGGCTAAATCCCTCGATACAGACCTTGCAATGCCGTGGAAGATCTTAAAGCCGAGGGACATACTCTTAACTATGATAACTAGTAGCAATATGAAGAGTAGCAGGCCTAGTAGCGGTACCAGAAGGAAGTCCACATCAATGAATCCCGGCATAATCCTCATCAATCCTAGACCCAGCCCCCAGATGCTTATGACGGGGCCGTCAACGGTAAAATAGGTGGGGTGGATGGTTGCACGGGTGCACAGCACCTATGCCAAAGATACTACAACTGCTAAGAGAGGCAGGGTACACTATAACTCGTAGGAGCCCTGAGGGGCTAGCAGCCTACAGCCCCCAGGCCTGGGGGGCGCCGGTTGTAGCCAGTCTAGACCCTCCGGGGGTCCTAGTGGGCTGGCGTGGCAGGGTGATAAGGCCGCCACGCTCAGGCGCGCCAGGGAGATTCGAGGCCTGCATACTATCCCCCGGAATGGATAGGGTCGAGGGCACTGGGATAGTAGAGGAGGAGAGGCTAAGGGTGACGGGCGGGCGAGTCCCACTATGGGGGATAGCAACACCCCTCGAGGAGGCAAGCCAGCAACACAGGCTAAAGAGGATCCTGGAGGAGCTAGCCCCAACACTCCTCATCTTAGTAAAATGGCATACAGGAACAACTCCATGCAGCGCCGCCAAACTACTAGCAGGACACACACCCCTCACAGACCACCTGCCAAACAACGGCTGTAACTTGCCACGCCCCAAAACCCACCCCACACTAAGCCATGGAATATAAACTGGGCAAGACCACACGGAACCCTCTTAAACCCCTAACAATACCCACCAGCATAGAGAAACCTGCGCGGGCGGCCGTCGTCTAGCCTGGACTAGGACGCCGGCCTTCCAAGCCGGTGATCCCGGGTTCAAATCCCGGCGGCCGCACCATTCTAGGGGCTTCGCCCCTAGGACCCTGTTTCCTGTAGTGTCTTGGGCCTCTCTTCTTCCTCTCTGTCATGACCTGTTCTATTACTTCGACGTTGCCTATCCAGTACTCCCGCCTGCGGCCCTGGGTGAATACTATCTTGACTAGGTAGAGTTTCCCAGCCTTCTCCCGTAGGTACCACCGGACCCCCATCTGGGGCACCGGTTCCATCGTGGGAACACCCGCCATCCTATAACCTCACCCCCATATCCCGTGCCTTAAATAGGGTGTGTGGAAATTCCCCAGTCCTGACGTATGACTCAGCTAGGAGCCTGCACGGCTTGGACTCCATACAGTCGAGCAGCCACGAGAACGCTTCAGCTGCTACCGGCGTCAGCTTCACCTGCCTGCCTCTCCACTCTACTATACCCTCGCTACGGAGATACGGAAGGATCCTGTAGATGACCCTGCGGACGCTCTCCGCACTCTCCCCCGTCGCCTCGGCGATGCGCCTAGCCAAGCCCAGGACAGGCATAGGCCCACTGGTGTACAAGACGGATACAATCTGGAGAACACGCCTATCCCTACGCCTGTCCAGCCTCAACCCGCGGGCCACCCCCTAGAGGCTTGCATGTATATTTGTAGAGTAGACTCTAATAAGCAAGATACAAGCGTAAAGAAATATCCGGTTAGAAACGTGTATTGTACTTTTATCCACGCCTTTCATGTGATACTTGTACTGTGGGGCCTGGGTGTTATTGTTTCATTGTTTACGTGGTTCTAGTGTGATTAGTATCTTCCTGTATGGGTGCCTCTTGTCTGGGTAGGGTAGTACTGCTATGGGGATTGTCGTGCTATGGCCCCGCAGCATCCTTAGCAGGGCGTAGGCTAGGGCTGCAATCAGGTACAACTCATAGGCTACCAGGTAGAGGTACAACACGCTGGTAGGCGGGGCCCCAGGAAACATCTCCCAAGAGAGATACACGTAGAACACGGCCCTACACCTCTATACCCCAGGAGAAGGGAAAAACACGGTAAATCAGGGCCCTCTGCGTTTTCTGAAATTGGGAGTACATGCCCTGAGGCCGATCACCAGGCCACCTAGCAACGCTATAGGGTAGCCTGCCAGCCAAAGCACCATTAACAGTATATCCATCCCCGATCACCTTGCACCACTCGACTCTACAGGCGTGACTCCCTGTGCTCCCCCTACCTTCTCCCTAACCGTCTTCCTGTCTGGTAGTACGTGAGCTAGGTCCCCTTCCAACTCCCACAGCTCCAGCGTGCTCCTCAAGGAAGCACTATTAAAAGGGTATATAGAGTATGAAAGGGGTAAACCGCCCAAGCTAACACCAGAAGGCGAGAGGATAGCCAAACTCACGCTAGAGTTTCTAGAGAGGCTACGGGGAGAGAGGGAGAGGGGGAGAGCTGAATCCCTATAGCCTAGTATGCCCCCTTCTACCCCCGTGTTGGTGTGCCTGGATTGGTGGGATGGCGTGGCTTATAGGGTTGAGGTGGACCGTGAGCCTGCCAAGCTGCTCAGGAGCAAAAGGCTCCCGGGTGACGCCAGGATGAGGCTGGCCCTAGCCATAAAGGAGATGGAAGAGGACCCCAGGGCAGGGGATACACGGCACCTGAAGGGCGAATACCATTGCTTCTGGCGTAGGCGGGTGGGAGACTACAGGATAATATACACGATCATCGACTCCGAGGAGCTGGTTAGAGTGGTCGAGATATGCCATAGGAGCAGTTGCTACTAGCGCTTGGTCTTGGCAGCCAGCTCCCTGGCTATCTCCTCTATGAGCTCATCTATGGGTACGCCAGGCCTAGAAGCCCTCTTCCTCAACTCCTCGGGGCTATGGCAGGGGGCATCCCTGCAGTCATCCTTAACCAATACAAGGCCACCATACCCTAGTTGGCTAGCCAGCGGGTTATAAACAGTAAAGGACGGAAGAGCGCGCAAGGGGCAAATTTACACCCCGCGGGCCTAATGGGGCCTACCCGCCTATACAGGCGGCCCCGTGTACACCCTTAGACCCTTAGCTGGTAGAAGGGTAGTGGCTAGCCAGGTGTAGGGGGAGTAAAAATATTCTCCCTAAGAAGAATAAGAAGAAATATAATAATAGTATAGGGTATAGAATAGTAGTAATATTATATTCTTCTTCTTATTCTTGGATTTTTGTTTTTCCCCCGGCCTAGTGTCGGCATTTTGCGGTATCTTATTTTGAGTAGGCGGGTTAGGGTGGGGTTTGCGCGTAGCCTTGCTAGGCATGTGCTGCATACTACTAGGATCTTGTATTCTAGGTCCTTGTAGGGCTCCGCCCTCAGGTATAGCCTGACCCTGTACCGGTCCTCTCCGTATAGGCTTTTGTGGCATATGCTGCATGTGTCCCTGGGCGGCTTGTAGTATGGCGGCCTCGAGTAGGGCATGCCTCTTGGACCCCTCTGGGGCTTACTGGCTACCACGTGTATGCCTGCCTGCCCCCGTCCCTCTGGGGCTTCTCCTCTACCGGCGGTATGAGGACGTACCTGGAGTATCTTTCCCCCTCTACCCTTAGGCCTAGGGTTTCTAGTAGGGTGCGTGGCTCCACCCCTATCTCCCTGGCCCTATCCTGGAAGTCTTCAAGCCTGAGGACCCTGTGGCCCCTTGGAGCCTCTACCCCCTGGCCCCTGGGCTCCTGGGCCCACCTATACAGGGCCCTATGGATCATCATCTTTACGCGGCCCAGGACCTCACGGCCCCTATCCGTGAGCTTGTAGTACCTTCTCCTCTTATCCAGGCCCCTACCAGCCTCTACCAGCCCGGCCTCTGCCAGCCTCTGTAGGAGCTTGTAGAGTGTTGATGCAGGGACCCTCTTGAACCCCTGCTTCTCCTCTTCAACAGTCCTTTCAACCTCACGGTACCCCCAGCCCCTGGAGTCCCTCTCCCTAACGGTCTTCCTAGCCTTCTCCTTCCACCTGGACCACACCCTAACCCCTAGCAGCTCCCCGGCCTGCCTCGGCCTTGCTGCTAGGGCTAGGAATACGCCTAGGATCCGCCTGTCTGTTAGGAGCTCCGCCGCGAGTAGGTCGGGGTCCGCTATCAGTGTTTGATTCTCCAAGTCCTCTCCCATCTTCTTCATGTATTCTACTCCAGCCACTCTAGGACCTCTACCGGGTCTTGCAGGCCTATCCCAGGACTCCCCACTATACTCTTGGTCTTCTTCCTCTCCTAGCCACTCCTCTCCAAGGTACTCCCCAGGTCCTATATCCTCGGTCACAGTCCTCTACCATTATAGTGTAGGGTGGTTAGCATCTGGATATGGATTCCATAAACGATAATATAATATTATAATAGGGGGTGTTCCGCTTGCTAACACCGTCAACCCTCTACCCTGAAGCCCTGAGGGCAGTCTAGGTATTCCCCGGTCTCCTGGTCTATGCATGTATCCTTATACTCTCTTGTGGCTTGCATGTGGGCGTATGCGTATCTGGCTATCCTCTTCAGCTTGTTGATCCTTGCCCTTAGGAGCCGCTGCTTCTCCTTCAGGCTTAGGACCTCGCGGGCTCTCGGGTCCCCCTTGAGGTACCTGTCCCTACCGTCTATGCCGCGCCACACGGGGTAGCGGTACCGCCTGCCACGCCTATTCCCCACGGTCTTGACTGTTAGGTAGCCGGGGCCGTATAGCCTTGCAAGCTCCACTTGTAGCCTGGATAGCCTCTCCTCTACCGCCTCTAGCTCTCTCCTAGCCGCTGCAAGCCCCGCCTCGGCAGCCCGGTAAGTCTCCTCAGCAGCAGCATAGATCTTGGCTAGGGGGTGGAGTTCCAGGCCTTCCCTAGCCACTATTAAGCACCCCCTCAACGATCCTATGCAAGTCTGGGTCCCGATCCTTCAATGCATTGAGGCTCCAGGGCATGTAGCCCCCAGCCTTTACCCCGTTAAGGACGCTACGCAGCCACGACTGGTAAACCCTGCCACAGTTACCATAGTTACGGCAGCTTGCATCCAAGAAGCCCTGCAACACTTCCAGGGCCCCATCCATGCTATAGCCCTTAACGTTTACCAGGTATCTTGAGGCTATGTAGAGTATAAACCTCTTCCTACCATCGGGTAGGCCTTCCCGGAGAATTGAATCAATATACCCATACAACCTAGTAGACTTTAACCCCCGTTTCAAAATGAGAGGCTTAGGTATCAGATTTTCTATACGTGTTATCTTTACAACTCCGGGGTCCAAAGGCTCATATAAGCTATAGCTCCACTCGGAGAAGGATAACGGGTTCAAGCCAGAGTCCAGGAACCACGCAATCCTGCCTGTATCCTCGTGGAGCGTATAGGGTATCCTAAATAAGTGTCTCCTATCCAGGGAAGCCTGGAGCTCAAGTGTCTCTAGCTTGAGAGACCCTAGCAACGACCTAACTAACCCAGGAAAGACGCTAGGGTTTAAAGGCTGCTTTAGGAAGACCCAAACCCTATACCCACGTCTTCCCGTAAACTGCAAAGCACCATCGGCCCCGTACTGATCCCTTAGATACCGGATTAGGGCTAGTGCATCCCTCAAAGCCTGTCTCTTATACA
>WAKG01000023.1 GCA_015523445.1 Desulfurococcales archaeon
AGTTAAGAGGATCCTAGCTGAGACCAAGGGTGCACTTAAGCCTGTGCAAGGCAGGAAGGAGGATCCTGCCCACCCGGCCATACATCCTACAGGAGAGAAGCCAGGCAAGCTGGACAAGGACCACTGGAATATCTATGACATGGTAGTTAGGAGATTCCTAGCAGCATTCTCTAGCCACGCCACGCTTGCTAGGGCGACGCTGATACTAGAGGATAGGGACGGGTATAGGTACCAGGCACGAGGTGTTCAGGTTATCGAGGAGGGATGGCTATACTACTACCACTTCTCTAAACCCAGGGAAGGCGAGATACCCAGTATAGGCGTTGGCGGGAGAGCCAGGGTTGAGGGAGCGCGCATGCAGACTAGCTGGAGCAAGCCGGGCACTAACATTTCCAAGATAGACCTGCTTAAGTGGATGGAGAAGGTGAATATAGGGACCGAAGCAACTAGGAGTAGGATAATTGAGGTGCTCTTCAAGAGAGGCTATCTTACGGAGGAGGGGGGAGGCGTTGAGGTAAGCGATCTCGGCTTCACCGTTGCCACGATAATAGAGGAGTTATTCCCACAGCTAGCCTCTCCCAGCTTAACAAGGCAGTTCGAGGAGAAGTTAGAGATGATAAGGGCGGGCAGTGCCACTAGGCAGGAGGTTGTTGAGGAGGCTATAAGGGTTATAGACGGGCTCATTAGGGAGTACCAGAGGAACCTAGATAAGATAGGGACCAGCCTCTCCCAGGCCCTAGGCCTAGCGGAGCCTAGGGTTAGATGTCAGATCTGCGGCAGAGAGGCGGGGAGGTGTAGAGGCTACACCCTGTGCCCCCTACACTGTGAGGCTGTTAGGAGGATACGGGAGGCTCTGCCCCGGATAGCTCATGCTATGGGGGAGAGCGAGCTGAAGGTCTTGGATAGGCTGGCATCAATGAGGATGGCTGGGAGGCTGGTTAGGGAGGCAGCAGGCTTCCTAAGGACCCGGAGAAGTTTTTATCCCTTGTAGAGTATGGTAAGACCGCCTAGGTAGGGGACCTTAACTGGCGAGTCGTCTAGGGATATAACAACACCTACAATCCTGGACTCAGGGACCCCATACGCGCTATACGGCCCAACCCTGTAGGGCCTCCTACACACGTCAGGGTATCCATAATCCGGGATAGAGTTGTTATCACCCTTAATCACATAACAGGTAATATTATTGTACTCATAGACTCCTATCACCCTATGTATTATAAAGCGTCCAGACTTATCCTTATACACCACCACAGAGCCAATATCTGGCTGCCCCCTCTTATCCAGGAAGACAAGGTCTCCCGTATGAAGTAGGGGCTCCATACTCCTACCCTCAACAACAGCGAAGCCCCCAAAAAATATGGCATAGCCATAGAGGAGAACAAGCGATACTAGGGATGCAGCTAGCATTATCGATGCTAAGATCCTTAGCAGCCTAGCAACCACAGGCTGCACCCCAACTCCAGAGGCGTACATGGACCTGTTTCAAGGGTTTATAATACTATGGTGCTGCAGTATACCCGGTAGAGTAGTGGGGCCTGAGAGTTGATCGAGGTAGGCCCAGAGGCGAGGATGAAGGGGGCAGAGGTAAGATATATTATTGTTGAGGATATAGAGGTAGAACCTTCTAGCTCTGTAGCGGAGAGAGTCCAGGAAGTAGTTTCCAGGTTTAGGGCCACTATTAGGGATATGGAGGCACTGGCAAAGCATCCGCATGTAAGAGCATATAGAAAGCTATTCTGGGGCATGAAGGTGGATCCGACTAAAATGAGGCCGAGCCCAGAGGCTCTAGCTAGGAGGGTTATCAGGACTGGGAAACTTCCGGGCATAAATAGCGTGGTGGACTCGGGCAACGCCGCTAGCCTATACACCCTAATCTCCATAGGTCTCTATGACCTAGACAGAGTTGAGGCTCCTCTCAGGGTAAAGGTCCTAGATGGTGGGGTCTTTCAGCCTATAGGGGGTGGTGAAATCAAGGCTCCCCGGGGAATGATGGGGCTGATAGACGCTAGGGGCAGGATAATCCACCTCTACGCTCATAGGGACAGCAGAGAGACCATGATAACAGGGGCCACAAGGAGGGTACTAGCCGTCTCATACGGGGCCCCTGGTATACGAAGTGGGGACCTAGAAGGCGCCCTAAGGCTATTCCTGGAACTCCTCGAGGGATGAGGTGGCAAGCACCCTTGGAGCCGGAGGATGCCAGGAGGATAGCTGTGAAGGTAGCCTCTGAGACAGCAGCTATGCTGAGGGATAACGCGTGTACCCCTAGGATGGCTAGGGTGATCCGGGGCGAGACTACTAGGGCAGACCAGATGGCGGAGGAATACGCTGTAGAGGTACTCAGGGCCGAGGGGATTAAGGTCAGGATCATAGGGGAGGAGGGGGGAGTCTATGGTGACGGGGATATAGTTGCACTGATAGACCCGTTAGACGGAAGCGTCAACTACCTCAACTGCATCCCATGGGCTTCGGTATCAATAGCATTGGCACCAGGCAATGCTAGGACCTTCAGAGAAATCCTAGCGGGGGCCGTAGCCCCAATCTTCACGGGCCAGCCACTATCATTCAGCCGGGGTGGAGGGTGCAGGATGGGTGAGACCCTCATCAGAGAGAGGATGGAGCCCTATAAGAGGGTGATAGCGGTTTACGTTGAGCATCCAAGTGCATTAGAGGGTCTAAAGGGCTTCATGTCTAGATTTAGAGGATTCAAGGTCAGAAGCCTGGGTAGCGCCGCGCTGGAGATAGCATACACTGCTATAGGAAGGATCACTCTTTTCCTAGACGTAAGGTCCAAGCTCAGGAATGTTGACACGGCCGCGGCCGCTGGCATGCTCCTCGAGTGTGGCGGTTCACTGATCGGGGCTGACGGTGTGGAGCCTGGCCTAGACCTGTCAGGGGTGTCTAGGATAGGGAGCTTGATAGCCTCCCTAGATCATACACTGGCAGAGGAGACCTATAGTATTGTGGGGCCTCAGATGCGCCGGCCCGGGTCACCGCCCTCATAGCCCTTGGAGGGCTCCCTGCCGAAATCGGTCATCACAGGCCATAAACCGGATATACCTGTACCCGGATCTAATATGTGGCGGTGTATAGAGGGTGGCCTCGGAGCCCCTGGTGGCGTACATACTACTCAACGTTGATATAGGGATGGAGCATAAGGTAGTGGAGGCTATACTGGAGAGGTTCTCCAGGTGGGTTACGGAGGCTAGGGTGACCTATGGAGAGCATGATGCAGTGGTCAGGGTAGAAGTACCCAACATGAGGGTCCTCGACAGCGTGGTGACCGGGATAAGGGAGCTGGAGGGTGTAAGGAAGACAGTTACTCTGATATCCTCCTAGACTGCATAGGCACCGGGTAGCGAAGCACCGCTATTATTCCGCCCAGCCTCTTAACCTGCTCCCCTGGAGGCGAGTCCTCGGGTATGATGATCACCTTACCCCTATACATCTCAGCACTAGCCAGAGCCTCATCGACCATCTCCCTCTCATTATCGTCTATGGAGTGGATCATCGAGTCCAGCACCACCAGCTTCTCCACAGCACCCATCCTGGCTACCGCTAGTACCTCGCCTGGCCCCATGGCTACCCTCTCCGGCTCCCTTGCCGCTGCTGAGAGGAACTCTCCAATGGCATCCTCAGCCTCCATTATCGTGTATTCCCTCAACGCTTGGGATACTGTTGTCCTCCTTAGCGCCTCCTCGATCCCATGCCTTCCACCCATAGAGGCGTCGTCCACAACCACTCTGAGGCTAGGTGCCTCTCTTCTAACCCTGTCGGCCACAATGGCCTTAAGCTGGCCCGGTCCAACTATAACTACCACCCCCGCATCATTAGCCTTGGCATAGTCTATTATCAGCCTGGCTATCCTCGCAAGCCTAGATTCAAGCTCCTGCTCTCTGCTAGGATCATCCTTGCCTGGGAGCCTCATAGACTCCTCTACTAGGATCTTGAATCCGTAGGGGGCTAGAAGTGCTATACCATACTCATCATAATCTACAGCGGCAATTATAGCTCTCCCCCGGGGCCCGCTCTCCTCCATCCTGCTAAGGTCCTTACGATTCCACCCTCCCGGCCTCTCAAGGACGATTGTCTGACCTGGCCCTATTACTATCGAATGATGCTTACCCTTCAGCCCATACTCCTCGGGTCCCTCCACGATCACCCCGAATATCCTCAGCTTACCCGTAAAGGGCTGGAACTCGACGTTCTTAACCCTAACCTTGAGGAAGAGGGGCCTCCTCTCCTTGGGGCCCCTACCACCCATCGATACCTCCCTGTAGGTCCTAGCACCAACCACGTCACCGGGCCTGAGCAGGGTCTTCAGGGTCCACAGATCCTCCTCGCCCTCAACCCTAACCTTAACAGTCTCTCCACGGCCACTCTTCTCCAGGACCTTCAAGATTCACCACTTATATAGACTCCAGGAGCTATCTCTCTGCCACTGCCACTTCCCACTAGGACCCTGACCTTATGAAGAGCCTCGAGGTCTCTTGAGGCTTCGGCTAGGTCCTCCGGTATGTATAGCGTGTATCCCTCCAGCGGGTCGGATAAGCGGAGTCCCTTCTCCCTCTTAAGATTCCATACCGCCCTATTAACCTCGACCAGCCTTCTAGCAATGCCTACTAGCCTGACCCTCTCCTCGCCATCCATTGAGGGCTCTGGATACCTCTGCGTGTGGACGGTGGAGCCGTAGAGCCTGCGGTAGGCCATGTCTGTTATGAATGGCATTATAGGTGAGAGGGCTACCAGTAGGTCCCTGTAGATGGAGTGGAGAGTCCTCCACGCACCTCTCTGCTCCTCCTCGCTGAATCTCGAATCCCTATTATACGCCCTCTCCTTGACCAGCTCAACGTAGTGGTCTGCATAGTAGTCCCAGGCGTACTCGTAGAGCAGGTTAGCGGGGTCGAAGACGTCCAGCTCTGAGTAGGCTTTGTCAGCCTTAGAGGCGTACTCCTCGAAGAGCGCCCGGAATGCCCTATCTGTCAGGGTCTCCCTGTAGCCATCCTCCGGTATAGGGAAGGCTGAGAGTAGCCTAGCCAGGTTCCACAGCTTTGTGACGAAGTTCCTCCCAGTCTTTATCTTATTCAAGTCGAACCTGTAGTCGTAGCCCAGCTTCGTGGCTACGGCTGCCCAGTAGCGGAAGGCGTCTGCCCCGTACTCTAATATGACCGGCTCCGGGTCGATCACGTTCCCAGCACTCTTATGCATAGGCCTCCCCTTGGGGTCGAGGCCCATACCGGTTATCCTAACCCACCTGAAGGCTGGCTTACCTGTGAGCTGATACACCCTGAGCAGGGTGTAGTAGAGCCAGGTCCTTATGATGTCCTGGCCCTGAGGCCTTAGAGTGCTCTTAAATGCCTTCTTGAAGAACTCCTCGTTCCTCCTCCACTGTGTTACATATAATATCGATATGCTGGAATCGAACCAGGTATCGAAGACCCTCTTCTCTCCAACAAGCATACTCCTCGGCGCCCCGCAGCGGGGACAAGAGTCCCACGGGGGCTCCTCCTCCCAAGGCTTGTAGTAGCGGCCGGGCTCTGGGACTAGCTTGGCCCCGCACTTGGTGCATGTCCAGAGCGGTATCTCGGTGGCATAGAACCTGTCCCTGGATATAGGCCAGTCCATGCTTAGGCCGTCGATCCAGTCGTAGAGCTTCTTCCTGTGCATCTCCGGCCTGAAGATGATCCTGGATGCTATCTCCCTGATCTTATCTCTGTACTCTAGCTGCTTGAGGAAGTACTCTCTCCTGAATATTATCTGGAGCGGGGTCTTGCACCTCCAGCATACTGGCACCTTGTGTGTTATCCTCTCCTTCTTCTCTAGGAGGCCAGCCTCCTCCAGCATCTCCGCAATCCTAATTCTAGCCTCTTCGACTGGTAGCCCAGCTAGGGGGCCAGCATCTGGCAGCATCCTCCCATCAGGGCCTACGAGCTTCTTGGGAGTCAGGCCCAGCTCCTGGAAGAGCCTTACATCAGCCTCGTCGCCGAAGCTGCATATCATCATGAGGCCAGTACCGTAGGAGGGGTCAACACTAGGGTGCTCTAGGATCTCTACCTCATGGCCGTAGATGGGGGCTACCGCCTTCTTGCCAGCTAGCCCCTTATACCTCTCATCCTCAGGATTATATGCTAGGGCAGCGCATCCTGCCAGGAGTTCTGGCCTAGTGGTTGCAACAATTAGCGGTCTCCCGTCATCCTTAAGCCTGTACTTCACATAGTATATGTAGCCCTCCTCCTCATGATGCTCAATCTCTGCCTCGGCCAGCGTGGTCCTGCACCTGGGACACCATCTGACTGGCCTCTCAGACTCGTAAATGAGGCCCCTCTTGTATAGCTCTATGAAGGTTGTCTGGGTTAGGGTCCTGTAGACGGGGCTATCGGTGCCGTCCCTCCAATAGTCGAAGCTACACCCCATCCTCCTCCATAT
>WAKG01000024.1 GCA_015523445.1 Desulfurococcales archaeon
CTCTACAGTCCAAACCCTACAAAGAGGATCCACCTATCCACGGCCCACACAAGGGAGGAGATACAAGCCTTCCTAGAAGCTGCTGCCAGCGCAGCTAAGAGCCTAACCAGGCCCGGCGAGGCCAAGCCTGTAGCTACCGTGAGGACTAGGAGGAAGAAGTAGTAGAGGCTGCCATTAAACCCTCCCGGGACCTAGAGGCTCAAGAGGTTTTTAATTATCCTGTAGCACCTCACCTAGCCCCAGTCATTACCCTGACCTCTATGCTCCCACAATCCCCGCTGGAGACCGGTATGCCCGCTATAGAAATGTCGGGATCTATTACGTTCTCTAAGTTATAACGTATGGACTCGGCCAAGGCTCCGCCGCCACCCTGATACACTATAAAGTCCCCACTAGTATCCTCCAGGGAGCCACCTATAGCTTGGGGCCCCTCGGGCACGCCCGCCCCATACTCCTGGAAGGCGATGGCCCGGATCCTCATAATGGGGCCGGGAGAAACTACATCCATCTCCGGAGTCTTATGAACACTATGGGTGAACTCGACTACTATGAACGTTCCCCTGGGCGACGGTATAAGGTATACTGAGTCATCACACCTAACAAGGAGTATAGCCGGGGCCCCGCCCCGGGCCGGGGCCAGAGATACGCCTAACACCGTGAGGAGTAGGATGGCGAGGAGTATAGTAGCCCTAGCATGGTCGGATGGACTAGGATTCTTCATCGGCCCGGCCTCCGCCAGTCCGGGTTCTACTCCCCACCACCACCAGTATGTGGCTATACGACAGTATAAATTCCCACCATATAATCCTGTAGAGCCTACTCATCCACTTAGGGTTCATAGGGGGCTAGGCGGGTTGAGTGTCAGAGTTGAGATGATCGGTGGCAATGATAAGCTAGTGGAGGCTGCATCGCTTTATGGCCTTAAGCCGGGCACTGGCTCTGCAGATGCCAAGTACATCATAATACTCTTGGCGTCACCTGAAGATGCCGATACCGCCACTAGTATACTTACCAAGCCTGGGGTAGAGGGTGGAGCTGTCGTGGTCCTACAGGGTTCAAGGGCCCTAGGCGGGGCGCTCGAGGCCCTGGCTAAGGCCCGGGATGCGGGTAGGAGGGTAGCCCTACTCGCCATCTCCAGCGGGGGGATGGTTGAGGGGTGGATGGTTGATGCTCTCCGCGGCCTCAGGGCCGGCGCTTCTGTTAGGGACATGACCGTCCTATTCTATGGTTTCACTGAGGATGAGGTTCTCGATGCTGGGATTGCTGATGCGAGGTTCTATGAGACTAGTGATGCTATAGAGACTCTTAGGGAGGCATTGGACTATGGCAGCCTCTACATAGGTACATACCTAGCCGAGTACTACCCCGTTGAGGGGCTTGCTGAGGACCTTCTATCTAGGAGTCTAGGCGGCTACCTAGCTGTCAGGAGCGTGTTAGAGGCATCAGGGGCTAACGCTGTCGTGCTGAATTGTAGCCTATTCCAGAGCGAGAGGGTAAATCCTAGCCTAGCCCTCCACCTACTCCTGGACGAGGGGGTTCCTGCAACTTGCAGTGGAATGGAGGAGATGCTAGGCCCCATTATGACGTCCCTCTCGCTTACTGGCAAGCCCCCAGCGCTCGGCATTGCTATAGACCATGACGATAAGGGCCTCATAGTAGATCCTATCCTTGTGCCCACGCTAGTTGCCAGGGAAAGGAGGCTGGAGCCTGCCAGGGAGGGGTATATACCCGGTAACAAGCTTAGGCCTGGAAGATACACCCTGGTGTCACCGAGAAGAGATGAGGTGGCTTATAGGGTTGTAGAGGTGAGCCATGAGGGTGAGTATGTGGTGGCTAGAGGTGTGGATCCCTGGCTACTCCCATCGCCTAGGCTAACACTGATCCCTGGAGATGTGGGGGGCCCGCTGGCCTGGAGCCTCTACTTCCTCGGCCTAGCAGGACCCCGTCCTCCTATACCTCTCGGCCAGCTCCACTAGGCTCCTAGCCCTCTCGAGGCTCACAGGGTTCTCCACTATACCGCCTACCTTGATGGAGGTTCCCACTATGAAACCGTCAACATGTTTCCAGTATAAGGGCAGGTTATCATGATTAATTCCGCTACCAGCAATAAGGGGGACCCTGAGGTCCTTAGCTGCCCTCGCAGCCTCCTCCGCAACTTCCACCCCCGGCTCGTCCCCACTCCTAGAG
>WAKG01000025.1 GCA_015523445.1 Desulfurococcales archaeon
AGGTGCACCCCCGAGAAGGCTGAGGACATGGGCGAGTACACCCTCTACAAGTGCACTGGCCTAGAGCACCTAGCCGGGTCGCCCCCACCATACTCCAGGGCCCACGGCTGCCTAGTAGAGCTAATGGTGCTCTACACAAAGCTGAGGGCCGGTGTCAGGTTAGGGGATCCGAAGTGCTACGCCAGGTGGCTAGAGTGGTGCGTAACCCGATCGGCACCAGGACGGGGCGACCTTGCGAGACTAGCATCAAAGCTCAGGAGGCTCATAGAGGGGCTCACCTCCTAAGCCACTCCTCCAAGGCCCCAGTGTACTCGGCTATAGCAGCCCTAACCTGCGCCATCAAGGCCCTCCTACCCACAGGCCTCCCCCCACTGGAGGGCACGAGGAGGAGCCTCTCCTCCCCGGGCTCCACAACCTCCCTCGGAGCGCTCCCCCGGGCAAGGTCCTCAAGCAGCCGGGGGAGCAGGCTAACCTCCGGGATCCAGAGGGCCTCCAGGTGGCTACCCTCATACCTGTAGGAGCCGTAGTGGACAGGATTGAGCATAAGCCTAGCCAACACCCTATACGTGCCCTCAGGATCCCTCCGGAGCGCCATCTGTATCATCGAGTCCAGCCTTCTAGCCTCCAGGGGTCCCAGGGATAGAGCCTCGTGGAGCACCCTAGCAAGGGCCCCCCACCGGGGCTCCATAGTGACGAGCCTATAGGCCTCCTCCACGGCCATGACCATCGCAGCGGGGCTCGCATTACCAGGCGTGTCCCATGCTGTGTGGTAGACCCCTAGGGCCTCACGGCTCCAGAGGGAGTGGATCGACACCGTGGGCACCCCCCGCACAGCCGCCTGCAAACTATCACACTCAGGGCACTCCCACCTCCTCACTGGCAGCCGGGACCCCTCAACCAGCTGGGGGCTCCCACTAACCCTCAAGCCGGGGCTAGCCGCCACGTCGAAGTTCACGTAGGCCCTAACCCTATCTAGAAGCCCGGCCTCCTGGAGCTGGTTGAAGTAGAACCTGCTGCCCCAGGCCCAGTACCATGAGGCGTACCCCGGGGCCCCGTGCTCCTCAGCAGTAAATACTAGTAGGAGGACCTCCCTGCCACCCTCGTGGAGGAGCCTAGCAAGCTCAGCAGCCTCGGCAACCCCGGCAATATTATCCTGGAACCCTGATAGCCACCTATCATAGTGGGCACCCACAGCTATAGGCTCCTCGCCACCCCCAGCCTCCACCGTGTAGCCCCGAGCCTCGACGGTCTCAGCCTCAACCTGGATCTCAGCCTCATCCCCCACAAGCCCCGGGGGAGCGTAGGCCACCGGTATGGGGCTGGGAGCCCCAGCCCTGTAGCTGTAACCCCAGTGGCCGTTAACCACAATCACCCTGGGCCTGGGAGACTCCACGATCAGCGCCTCGTACCCAGCCTCATGGGCCAGGAGGGCGGCGGCCTTGATATCATCAGGATCCTCAGGCTCCCCTATGACCGCTATACCCCTCCCAGGCCTCCACGACCCGGGCAGCGCCGGGTCGCCCCGGATCCTGGTAACCCTGCCCCGTGCATAGCCAGACTCAACGTAGGGCGCTACCAGCAACCCCCGGGGCTCCACGTGCCTAAGCCTCCAGCTGGCCAGGGGAGTCTCGACAAGCCTAGCCTCCAGCCCGGTATAGTCCTCCAGGATCCCAGCTATCCTCTCAGCCTCACCCCTCTCCCCGGGGCTCCCAGCCACATGCTGGTCCCCGGTGTAGATCTGCTGGGCCAGCCTCCAGAGCCTAGACTCCAGGCCTTCCAATGGGATAGCCCCCCAGGACTGGTGTAGAGGATATAATTATAAAATTCTAGTAATCTAGTAACTATGATAGTAGATAGATTAGATTCTAAAAATTGAATATGGATTTAACGATTTATTGTAGAAATTGAGAACACAACTATTATATGCGCCATGCAGAAAAATAGATTTTGGTGAATAGAGTGTATAGCCTCGATAGGATTATTGAGAGCATTTACTTAGAGCTTGAGCGGCTAGGCTATAGTCCAGTGATTATCGGTACCTATGCACTAATAATTCAGGGTTGGCTTCCCCCATCATATATTTATGAGACAAAAGATGTAGACATATATATTGATGAGCCTATGATTATATTTGATGATAGGATTGTAGAAAGAGTGTTTGCATTAGGTCTAAGTATGGGAAGGACGGAGTCAGGTGGTTTTTACATAGATGCAGGAAAACCTATAGAAATTATCTATCCTATACATGATTTCTTTGTTCCAAAAAACTTGCTTAAACATGTAGTAAAGCTGTCTCTTATACACATCTGA
>WAKG01000026.1 GCA_015523445.1 Desulfurococcales archaeon
ACGCTGTGTCATGTTGCCACAAGAGTAGCCTGGATGAGGAAGGAATAAAGGGTGCAGAGGATTGGCCAAGTCCCTCGAGAAGCTGGACGGGGTCGTACTGGAGGCCCTGGCTAGCAGGAGGCGCAATGGAGCTGCATTGCTACTAAGGGTCAAGGGAGATAAGGAGGGTAGGAACAGGGTCTCCGCAGCCATTGCCATAGACGTTAGCCCATCTATGGATGGGGATAGGATCTTCTACGCGAAGAGTGGGGCCGTCAGGGCGGTAGATACGCTTGAGAATGGCGATGGCATCTCAATAATAGGGTTCTGCAAGAAAGCTTGGATCGAGTACGAGGCCCTAATCCAGGGCGAAGCCGAGAAAAGAGAGGCGGCCAGAGCTGTAGCTAGGCTCAGGACCTGCTATGGCACAAACATCGAGGGAGCCCTCAAGCTAGGCATAGAATCTCTATCAAGACTAACATCAACTGGGGGCGCCGGAGTCCTCCTACTGATAACGGATGGCGAGCCGAACGTGGGAAAAAGGGACCCGGATAGACTAGCCGAAATCCTCAGGGAGAGCCCGTATAAACTATTAGCTGTGGGCGTCGGGCTGGAGTATAATGAGAGGCTCCTAGCGAGGCTGGCCGAGAAGGCTGGAGGCGAGATGAGGCATATATCCGATCCTAGCCATCTAGAAGAGCCACTCCTAGAAGAAGTTGCCAAGGCGGCGAGACTGGTTGCATCTAAGCTCACTCTCAAGATCAAGGCGTCCAAGCCCGGGCTCAAAGTCTACGGGTGGAAGGCTGCATCTAATAGAGGCTATACTGTTCTAAACCTAGGCTCATTATCCTCTGGAGAAGTTATCGATGTAGGCCTAGAGCTGAATGGTGGCCCTCTAGAGGTTGAGGTGGAGTATATAGACCCGTCAACCGGATCACAGAGGAGGTTCGGCCCCATAAGAATAGCCACGGATACTAGGGATAGGGACGAGTATGTCGAGTACAGGCTCAGGATCCTCAAGGCGCTAGATGAGGCTGAGAGGGCCGTTGAGAAGAAGGATTATAAGAAGGTCTACGAGATCATTAACGAGGTATCGGAGGCCACGCTGAGCCTCGGAGACATGAGGCTCTACGAGGAGACCGTGGACATAGCGGAGCTACTGAGGAGCGGCGAGGCCGGGGAGGCTGCTAAGAGGCTCTACTCAGCCAGGTTCAGGGCTAGACGAGGTGAAGAAGGTGGTGAGGCTAAGGCTTAGGATTGTTAAGTCCCCCCAGGAGACTCCCTGGAAGGAAGTTGTCCTAGATCCCCCGGGCGAGTATATACTGGGCAGGGACCCCAGGGTTCACCTGTCAATACCTGACAAGTACATCTCTAGGAGGCATCTCAGGATACTATACAAGAACGGCAAGTGGATGATAGAAGACCTGGGTAGCAAGAACGGGACACTACTAGATAACACGCAAATACAGGGCAAGGGACCTGTAGAGGCACCCAGGCGGGGCGAGCTTGTAGTAGGCTTAACCGTTATACAGGTTGAGCAGCAGGAGGAGGGTAAAGTAGAAGAGGGGGGCAAAGAGGAGGCTAAAAAGGGATAGGATAAGTGATGCTAAGACCCTCACCCTCCATAGATGAAGCCAGCAGGATATTGGAGGACCCGGTCGAGAGGGCCCCCCTAATACTAGCCTCAACTCTAGAGAGGTCCTATCAGGGCCCATGTAGCCTAGAGGATCTACCCGAAGAGAATGCATGGCTGGCGAGGCTAGAGGGGGGCTGGGGCCGGGTAGAGCTCCTCATAGTATCAGGGGTTATAGTGGCAGCCCTCAGCACCCAGGGACGTGGCAGAAGGGCTCTAGAAACGCTTCCTCCGAAGGCCGAGTGCAGGGTAGAAGTTTTCAAGGTGGACCTAGAAAGCCTGCCATACAAGGAAATGTTACTAGAGGCTACACGCCGGGTAGAGCCTCCACATGCTTGGATTGGAAGCGTACTCTACGGGTATAAGGTTGAGGCTATAGTTGGTGAGGGTGCATTCAGCTACGTACTCCGTGCCCAGGCACCCTGGGGTGTGATCGCGTTGAAGGTCCTCAAGCCCAGCCATGCAGAGGATCCCGGGAAGGTCTGGAAGTTCACGATGGAAGCCCTCACCCAAGCCGCGGTGTCCAACGTACCCACAAGAGTACTGGAGGAGGCTGCTGCTATGGCCCAAGGGGTTGGTGTAGACGTGCTAGAGTCTGGGAGGGATGCTGTGGCAAGAGTTTATGGTATACACGTGCCCCCCGGATCCAGCTACCTCGAGCAACCGCCTGTAACTGCTATGGAGCTCATGGAGGGTAGCTTGGAGGATGGCCAGGCCAGTATACATGATGTAGCGGCTAGTGCGGCCCGTGCCCTAGCCCTTGCCCATGCCCTAGGCTATGGCCACTTCGACCTGAAGCCAGGGAACATTCTTCGTAGGGGAGGCATGTATAAGCTATCAGACTTCTCAGGCTATATCAGGGGGCCTAAAGGGTTTATAGTTGAGAATGTCACCCCTAGCTACGCCGATCCATACCTCGTTGCCTCCAAAGGTGTGGGTGTGGGCCTTGATAGCGATGTATACAACTACTACACCCTCCTGGTTAGGCTAGCCACTGGCCATTCCCCAGCATGCACACTGCTAGTAAACAGCTTCCTCCTAGCCATGCACACAGGAGAAAAACCTAGGCTACCCTCGCCCCCTGCCTATGCAACCCGCCTCTTAGACGCTCTGGCAAGGGCCTACACGGGGGCTGATAGCCCAGCTAGCCTGCTGGAGGAGGTTTCCAGGGAATACAGTGATTGTATTAGGGTGGAGGCCGGAGCTATCGGTAAGGCTCTGGGAGGGGAATGGGTGGACTACGCCCTGGCAGGGTTGAGTATAGACCGGGGTGAAAGGCCTGGCAGCATGGTGTCCCAGAGGTCGGTGCCATGGGAGTCTCTACTATAGGACTAGCACCACTAGGGCACCATCCTCGGGTTTGGAAAGAAATCCTTATTACAGGATCTCCTTAATATTGTTAGTCTAGCTGGGGCTTTGTGAGTAGCTAGGATTCTCGTAATATGCCTCATTATCCTCGCTTTACCGGATGTAGCGGTTGTAGCATCCTCGCTCCTCCACGAGGAGCCGCCGCCACCCCCTGTATTATGGGTGAGGAATCTAGGCCCCGTGTTTACAGTGGAGTGGAGCCCAGACGGTACTATGCTGGTTGCTGGTGGAGTCAGTAATAAGGTTGTAGCTCTTGATACAAGGGGTAACATATTATGGGAGAGGGAGTTATATGGTACTATATACGATATATCGTGGAGCCCAGATGGAGGCATGATCGCCGTAGTCGGGGAAAACTTCGATCGCGTCGTTGTTCTAGATCCACAGGGGAACCTGCTATGGGAGACGAAGCTAGGAGAGTACCTATACCCAATCGATAAGGTATCGTGGAGCCCAGATGGGAAATGGCTAGCTGTTGCTGAGTCTAGCTTTCAGCTATTCCTGCTGAATAGCGAGGGCAATCTACTATGGAAACGCAGTATAAGCTTTGAATTCAACCGCGCAATACTGGATTTCACATGGAGCCCCGACAGCTCTATGCTAGCAGTTAGCACTACACTCTGGGCCTTCAGCACTCTCATGGTCTTTGACCCTAATGGCACTATTATCTGGAAGCACGAGCTGGATGAGTATACGATAAGTAGTCCAATATGGAGCCCTGACGGGAGCATGCTAGCGATAATCACTTCCTCCGGTAAGGTACTCTTTTTCAGCAGGAATGGGGATCTACTATGGAGCTATGAGGAGCCTAATCCTAAAAAGAGTATAGGCATGGTTGCTGCATGGAGCCCCGATGGCTCCATGCTAGCGACTTCTGGCAAAAGAATCTATGGCAACTTCTATAGCCTTCCAATGGTCATGGCGTTTAGCATCAATGGGACTAAGTTGACTAAGATGTGGGAGCACGTGCTAGATAATATCCACATGTCGGCTAGGGATATAGAGTGGAGCCCTAACGGGAGTATGATAGCAGTTGGCACCTACCCACAGGTTATAATATACAATAGCTCCAACGGGAAAGTGTTGTGGAGGCATGATCTACAAGGCGAGGTAATGCAGGTGGCATGGAGCCCCGACGGCTCAATGCTAGCAGCAGGCTCAATATCCGGGATTGTTGCCCTCTATAATGCCACTGAGGAAATTAAAGTTACTAGATCCACATTGCTAGACCAGTTAACCCTCAATCCATATATACAAAAGCTAACATCATCAGACGACAGGCTTCTGGTATCCGTAATCCTCCTCGCAATACTACTGTTACTACTCCTTCTATTAGCGAGGAGGAGCCAGAGTAAAAAGCGTGGTCAAACACAAGCCACGAAGGGTGGCTAGCATACCATGCTTACACAGGTGGGCTGGTCCCTCGACCCTATATATCTCGGCAGGATAAATGGAGAGGAATGAGGTGGAGGGTGCCTAGCATGTCGGCCACAATCGTCCATGGCCCGGGCGAGGCCAGCAAGGGATTCGCCGAGGGTCTGGGTAGGAGCCTAGGCCTAGATGTTGTAGGGTGCGAGTCTAAGCTCTTCCCTGATGGTGAGGCCTATGTTAGGATCCCCCAAGATAGGCTTGAGGGTACAGCGGTTATAGTCCACACTATGGCTAGGCCCCAGGACAGGAGCCTCCTCGAGGTGCTTATGCTGGTAGACGCCGCCCGGGGTCTGGGGGCTTCTAGGGTTACGGTTGTAGCACCCTATACTGCATACGCGCGTCAGGATACCAGGTTCCTCTCCGGGGAGCCCGTGACCGTCTCGGCTGTGCTCAAGTCGATATACGCCGCGGGGGCTAGCAGCTACTTTACAGTGGAGATACATAAGGAGTATAGCCTGCGCCACTTCCCGGGGAGGGCGTATAGTGTTAGGCCCTTCACCTACATGGCCAGGCAGGTTGGGCTAGGCAGGGGGCTCCTCTTCCTGGCCCCCGACATGGGCGCCCTCTCCAGGGCACGGGAGCTCGCGTCAAGCCTAGGGGGAGACTATGACTACCTGGTTAAGAGGAGGGATAGGAGGACTGGGGAGATAAGTATAGAGCCTAAGGAGATCAACGCTAGTGGCAGGGAGGTTGTTATAGTTGATGATATTATAAGTACTGGGGGGACAGCTGCTAGGGCTGCGAGGAGCCTCCTGGAGGCTGGGGCTAGGAGTGTAACTGTTATGGCTGCCCATCTACTCGATATACCAGGTAATGTTGAGAGGCTTATCGAGGCCGGGGCGGATGAGGTGGTTGTAGCCAACACCCTCCCGGTTAGGAGCCACCCCAGGGTTAGGATCGTGGATGTGGCCCCTAGGGTGGGGGATGAGCTTGTGAGGCAAGGAGTTATAAATAGGATCAATACATAGAAGCCCGAGACATGGGGAGGTATGCGTGCCGTGGCGTGCGTGGTAGAGGCTGCCAGGAGGCATAGGAGCATAAGGTCCTACAGTGGCCCCGTTGAGGAGGCCCACATAGACCTCATAATAGAGGCTGCCAGGAGGGCCCCCACGGCGTGGAACCTGATGCCAGTAAGCATACAGGCAGTAACAGACCCCAAGCTACTGGAGAGGCTAGGCGATGCTGTTGGGGGTCAGGAGCACGTGAAGAAGGCCCCCCTATTCCTAGTATTCAGCGTGGACTACGCCAAGATAGTTGAAGCCTCAAGGGCTAGCGGCGTGGAGCCTGCGGAGCCGGGCCTTGGCCATGTATTCGCTGCGTTGATAGATGCAGGTATAATGGTGGGCTGGGCCGGGCTAGCTGCTGAGGACCTTGGGTATGGGGTTGCCTACATAGCAGTGTACGGCAATCCGTGCGGAGTGGCTGAGATACTGGAGCTACCCCCACTGGTAGTCCCCGTGGTAGGCCTTGCCATAGGCAGGCCTGGCGAGGATCCTGCAAGGAGGCCTAGGCAGCCCTTAGAGTCTATGCTAGGCCGTAACGGCTATGGCACCTCGCCTGGGGAGAAGGCCCAGGGGGTTAAGTCTGTCTATGGGCAGAGGGCGCAGAGACTGTTTAATATTGTAACTAGCCGGGAGGGGTATCTGCACAAGCTGTCTGGTAGGATACTGCAATGCCTTAAGGATAGGGGCTATAATACCACTGCGTAGGGTTGGTGCGCCTCTAGGCTACCTTATCCGGCCACTTTTCAGCTTAATGGGATTAGGATATGGCTGTATGGTTTTATGTTATCTATAATCTTTAAATATTATATTTACTGACAAAAATTACACCGAACACTATTATAGTTTATATTAACGCCGGGGGTATCCCCAAATGTCAAGAGCAGGCCTGGCATCCGCCATACTATTATTGCTGGTAGTTATTGGCCTGTTTACCGGGTTAAGCATCCTAGACTCTCGAGGCAAAGTCTATAGTGAGACAAGGAGTATTGGGGATGGTGCAGGCTGGGGTATATTAACTGTCCCAATACACACCTACAGTAGCAGCCTGGAGGTGTTCCCCGAGACTGGACTCACGATAAGGCTAGGCCTGAACTCCTCATCCGGCACGCTCTACGGCCCTCTAGCTATAATAGTTGCAGACCCAAACATTACAATAAACAGTATAGCACTGGACGTATCGCCGCCACTCCCGCTAACACTGTATACACTGGGGCCAATACCATCCAGTGGATATACAACCTATTCTCCTGGCAACGCAGTATTGAATATAACAGGCTCGCCCGGCCAGATAGTATATCTAGCCTGGATACCTGTAAGCGCCGTCTCCAGCCTGCAAATCTACCCCGATATACTGCTACATGTAAACCTGCAGCCCGGCTCCAGCACCTCGATACAGCATAGGCTCAACTTCACCCTAACATACTACCTAGGCACCGATGCACTGGATAACCCGTGGAGCGATGAGCCCGTCAGCGAGTATAGCTCCCTGATCAACCTTACACCCACAATAATTAGAGTCGTCAAGGAGGAGGTAAAGGTTAGCGGGGGCCTTGGAGACTGGGCGGAGGAGGACACGGTTCCAGTAGGCCCCAACTACCTGTATAACTACACCATTTACCTAGATATAGCCCCAGGCTATAACGTCTCGGAGGTAAACCTGACAGACATTCTACCCCAGGGATACAACGTTACAGGGTACTGGTGGAACGTTTACTCCACCGTATCCTCATCAACATTCACATTATCAAACAACCCCTACACAGGTGGCATACTCAGGCTCAACCTAGTCAACGCCACGGGTGTAAGCGGGTACGACGCAATCATCATGCTGGAGGGCCACCTAATCCCTGATATACTATCGTGCAACACAACCATCAACATAGTGAACACCGCCTACGTGACCGCCGCATACCACGATGTCAATACTAACACCACCACAATATACACGGCCTCCTCAACAGAGAATCTAACTGCGAAACACATGACGGTAGAAAAATCGGCTGCACTAGTTATCGATAACAATGCCCCAGGGCCGACTCCAGGCGATATCGTAGAATACACGATATACCTCGAGGTCTCGGATTACAGCAACCTAACAAATGTAATAGTGAATGACACTCTAGGAAACGGGCTACTCGTAGACAGATCTCGGGACCCCGAGCTCCTGCTATGCATAGCAGGATCATGCATTACTGCAACATTCGATCCAGGAGAATACACTTACGGCCCCGACCACGGCGGCCCTAATGGGGAGACAATACTAGTCTTCAACGTAACCGGGGCTGTGCAGAGGCTGACAGGATACATTAACCTCAGCGGCGGCGCGCTACTAGGCGGAGGTGCAACGTATCTAGCAATAAAGTTCAACGCCACGATCGAGGATACTTATAGTGGACCCATTAATGCGCCTGTAGCCGCTGGGGATCCCCTACTAAATAGTGTGGATGCCAGGGCAAACGATACACTGTGCAGTATAGGCGTGGCCGATTCCAGTGGTGTTACAATTCATATCCCAACGCCCCAAGTCTTCAAGAGCCTAGCATACGTGAACGGGGCGCCCTCAACCGCTCCAGTGGATGTGTACGTCCTAGATAATATCACATATAACATTACGGTGATAATACCCTCGGGAGACATACATAACCTGGTGATCGAGGATACACTGCCACCACCACTACTAGACGTCACCCAGATTATAGGGCAATATGTAGGGCCAGCACCTCCCCCTCCAGGATACTGGATGATCAGTGGCAATGACAACCTTACCACTATAACGGGAGTCACACCGACTATCTCGATAGACCCTGCATCAAACACCATAAGATTCATCTATGGCTCGATAAACATTATCGGGTCACAGCCGCTGAGGATAGAGCTCCTATACACGGTAACCGTAAGGGATGCCCCCTTCGACGACCCCTACCAGATGGCTAACACCGCAAGGCTAAGCTTCAGTAACATACTCAACACGATATTCCAGCATACGGTAGTAAATTATGGGATAAACGCTAGGGGCCCTGAGGTATCTGTTGAGAAATACGTTGCCATCGGCGGCTCCCTGGCCAGCGAGGTATCGGTGGATGCATGGGATAGAGTGGATTTCATGATTAACATAACAAATACCGGGGGATCCCCCACATACAATCTAACGTTTAACGACTCAATAAACGCGCTAGACCCGTCTGTATGGGCCAGGAACATCTCGAATATAATAGTATACTTGTCGAACGGCACCGTACTGGCCAACGGGACCCATTATATAATGCATATAGCACCCAACACCTCATACCCCTACTGGATGAACCTCACACTACTCATACCACTTGAGCCTAGGCAGAGCCTACTGGTGAACTTTACAGTATGGATACACGAGAAGGTAATAACCGGAACAAGCTATTATAATAAGGTGGAGGTCACTAGATACTCCGCAGTGGCTAACGGGGCAAACTATGTTGACCCAGCCAACCCGCCGTCATCCACGGCAACGGTAAACCTGAAGAGTCCATTAGTGCTGGCTAAGAAGGTGTACTGGAGCCAGGAGGACTTCACGGGTAAGATAGTTAGTGGGCATAGCGAGCCCATTGTCGTTGGCATAGGTGAGGTTATAATATACGAGGTTAACATCAGTATTCCCGAGGGCGTGACGAGGAACCTGATAGTTGAGGACTGGCTACCAGCCTTGTTCAACACCTCCTCAGGCTACTGGGACATACTACTAGTAGAGTACCTTAACCAGTCTAATGTAACAATAGATGATCCAGGAGTAACGGCATCTAACGCCACCCTCATACCAGGCACATGGCTTAGCATAACGGGGGATAGAGTGTACCCTAACATTGTAAGGTATTACCTAGGTAATGTGACCAACACCAATAATGATAGCGACGATGAGGTAGTAACTATCAGGCTCAAGGCGATAGTGCTAAACATGCCCAACAACACAGCGGGGGTATGGCCCTGGAATGGGGCAATCACGGCATTCCACGACTCCAACTGGAACTGGAGATGCCCCCAATGCGACTCTCCACCTTACGCAGTGGTTGTCATACACGAGCCTGATCTGCAGACATTATTATCATCTAACACGACAGTTATAGGAGTAGGCAGCGCCGGGATCCGGTTCAACCTTACCCTGCACAACGCTGCATCAGCCTACAGTGGGCCAGCATTCGACTTATGGGCTATAACACCCCTACCCCCAGGGATATACCTTGACACCTCTACAATACTCGTATACCTCAGGAACAGTACAGGCCTCTACCCATTATCGTATACCAGCTACTCCACGCCGTCAAAGCTAAATATATCGATCAGCCTCGACAGAGGCCTACTCCCAGGCGAGTCAATACACGTCTACTTCAATGCAACAGCCAGCCCAGGCTTATTAACGGGGGGCATCATAAACGTTGCCGGATACTTCATATCCTCGAGCCTACCAGGCCCGCATGGCACTGGTAATCTAACCCCCGGAGACCCGGGGACGCTCTACGGCGAGAGAATATATAATACAACCTCACCTATACTAACCCTCACAGTCCCAGGGCTTGATATGGTAAAGACTTCTAACAAGAATAAGGCTACTATAGGCGAGAGTGTCAGCTATAAGGTGAGTATCCTGATCCCATTCGGTACAACAAATAACCTTACACTGGTAGACGACTTGGGCCCAGGCTTCTCATTCGTATCACTGGACCTCTGCGTAGTAAATGGGGTGGGGATTAGTGTAGACAACTGCCCCCCAATAATCACGGTAACAGGCAACAAGGTTATCATGAGCTTTGGAAACGTAACCTCAACCACGCCCGCATACGGATACATAATTCTAATATACACCGTTACCGTTAAGGATATACCATCCAATACAGCTGGTGTTAACCTAGCAAATAACGCAACCATATACTATAACTCCAACTCCACATCGAGTAGCGTGACTGTTACAGTAGTCGAGCCAGATCTAGTATTATATAAGGATTTCACGCCTTCAACAATTAACAATACTAATCCACTATCTGTGATAAACATAACGGTTAGGAACCTGAACACTACATTCTCATCAACAGCATACGATATAATAGTGCAGGATATAGTACCAAGCACCCTGTCCATAGTATCAGTGAGCCATGCCGAGAGTTACGCGGCAGGGGTAACGGTAACTGTAAATGGCAACAATATAACGCTAACAGCAGATTACCTCATTCCAGGAGGCTACATCACACTACTCATAACAGTAACAGCAAATAATTCTACAATAGTTAACTCCACAATCAACAATACAGTTGGTCTAATAGGATCATCGCTACCCGGAGATGTATCTGGAGAGAGGGTATATAATATCTCAGCTTACGATACCCTAGCCTATACTGCAGGGTTCAGTATTGCTAAGACCGTGGATGACCTAGCACCAGATCTCTATGTAGAGTCTAGCGAGATAAATGCCCCGCCAGGAGCGATATTAGAGTATAGGATGAACATTACAATACCTCTAGGCACGATACCAGAGGTAAATATAAGTGACCTGCTAGACCCGATGACCTCGCTAGTCACCTCGAGCGTAACCATAATTTCCGGCCCAGGAGTCTCAATAGGATCCTACACCATAGCATCATACTCTCCATTACAGATTACATTCTATAATATCTCGTCCAACCTCACATACTCATATATAACATTATCATATATAGTTCAGGTATCTAATAGTACGAGTAGTGGGGATGTAATCGTTAATAGTGTAACCATGATTATCAGGGATGGATATGGAGATGCCTACACAAGTATCGATAATACTATTGTGAACGTTGTAGAGCCTGAACTAGTTGTCACGAAGGCCTTCGACCCACCGGTAATATATCATACACAAGTATTCTCAACGCTAATAATAAATGTGAGTAACACGGGTACCAGCCCTGCATACGATATAGTGATCGAGGATATAGTACCCTCCACATTACTGGTAGTAAACTTTACAACACCTTCCATAGGCTCGCTCACAGTAGCTGGAAACACATTATACTATATGATAGATAGGCTTGATCCGGGCAGCTGGATAGCCATAAACCTTACAGTCAGAGCCTATGCTGGAACACCGTGGAACAGCACAACAATCAACACTGCTGAAGTCAACTATACAAGCGTCCCTGGATCAATACCTGGGGAGAAGCACTACAGTACCTCGGCATCAGCTGAGTTATTCTACGACCCTATAGTGGATGGATTAAAGATTATGAGGCCGACCAGTGTATGGGTAGGCTCGATAGTAGAGGCTAGGATCAACATAACGATACCAACAGGCTACACCAGCAACTTGACACTCCGGGATGTATGGGATAATGGATTAAGCCTAGTAGATATAGATGTACAGCATCCACCAAACATAACAATATCTGTACCTATAATAGCTCAGTCAGGTAACATGTTGACAATACAATTTGGAAATGTTTCGAATAATGATACGAAGCCGCTGAACATAACCGTAATTATGATGATGAGGGTTGACTATGTACCCCAGGAGGGTGACAGGTCAGACTTAGTATACTGGAACAACGCAACCATATACTGGGTGGATGACGGCTTACTAGCCAACAGGAGCCTGCAGACAATGGCGATGGTTGAAATACCCCCAATTATAGGTGGAGACGCTATGGTGAGGATGCCTATAGAAGGACTAGGTATAGTATCAATACTAGTAGGACTAATACTATTAACCATAATTGGCTGGAGAATACGGAGATCAAGATTCGGGATCTCTCAAAACTAAATTTTATCTAACCTGTCTTATCCTACAAAGTATAGGATTTATCAAGATAAAGTAGTCTATAGTTAGTTAGTACGTGCAGATCTATTTAGGGGGCTCGGTTTAAACACGGCCAGTCACACCCGCCAGGGTCTGGATCACGGCCGTATCCACATCGCCCAGTTATTAAGCTATCATCCGGGAGATCTATTTGGGTTTATGGTTTCCGGAGTGCTATTAGGTAGTATTCTGGCCTTGTGGAGTGGCCGTGCTTGGGTGAGATGTACTCTTTAACCCCCTTCAGCCTGAGCCTGTACCTGCAGGTGCATGGCTTCGCTACTGCCTCATCATAGCTCTTCTCTATCCTGAGCTCTAGTATCCCGTTTTGCAGCCTATAGCTTCCCTCAGCGATAAGCCTATCACCCTCATCCTCGTCAACCTCAATTTCCTCTATAGGTATGACTCCGTAGCTCCTAGCTAGGGTATTCCTCGATTTGAAGACTTTGTCGTTCCAGACGAATAGGGAGATTGCCTCCCGGCTGTTGAGGACTAGCTTTATATGGTAGCCTTTCTCGCCTGCATGGTGTACAACCCTCATGTGTCCCTGGGCCGATAGTTTCTCCAGGTCTACTAGCTGGAGGTGGAGGGGCTGATCTGTCTCCCCGCTTAGGGCTGGTTTATAGTTTATTATGGGGTATTCCATGGCTCCTTGGCCACCCCCTGGGACAGTATCCTCCTTATATTGATCATGTTCCGGACGTAGAATATTATTATGGCGACCCCTGTCAATGCCCCGCCTGCGACCGCTATCCATCCCGGCAGCAGGCCTATATCGTGGAGTATCCTTAGGGCTAGCCCCGTGTTGAGCAGCAGCCCGGGCCATGGCTGCGGGGGAGGGGTCTTGTCTAGGCTTATACCTGCGTGGCCGTAGAGGAGTATTGCATCTATACCCATTATCACGTTGAACATGAATCCTAGGGTCAGCATGTGGGTTACTGCATCTCCTAAGGCTATGCCCTTTATTACGCCTAGGCTGCTGGCTAGGGCTAGCAGCCCTGCCCCTATGAACCAGGCGTATGATAGGGTGACGTGAGTGGCTACGTGCCTCTTGACGGTGGCTGGGACTGCCTTGCTGGCCCTCTCTACAGCTTCGAGTAGGGCTACGCTTGTGAGTGCTAGGACTCCTCCCACTGCTATGAGCATGCCGCCGATTGATGTGTAGTCTGAGGCTAGGGCTAGTATGCCCAGGGATGATGTTATGTATGCTGCTACTGCCCTTATCCTGAGGCTCCTGCTCCTGGCGGCTAGGCTCTTGGTGGGCGGTATGCCGAGGAGTAAGGGTATATCTCTAGACTCCACCGCTATTATCGCTGTGACTGGGAGTATTAGGCTGGCTAGGGGGAGGTTGTAGGAGGGTAGTCCCAGGCGCTGGGCTACCAGCCAGTATACTATGATCATTGCCATGATTATGGGTGTCGCGGTGAGGAGGTAGTTGTAGTGGGTTGGGGGTAGCCCGATCCAGCTTCTGGTCAGGAGGACTCGGGATGTGTGCCACGCTACTAGGGCTAGGCCTATTGTGGATATGATTAGTGCTATGGTGGTGGAGCCGGTTATATATAGTGCTATGGAGATCCAGTATGCTACTAGGAACCCTGCTACTAGGCTCCTCGGGGCGATCCTGCGGCTCCACTCCATTGATAGCAGGGTTAGTAGCTCGGCGCTGATCAGCGCGTTGGTGAATCCCAGTATCATCAGGAACCAGTGGGAGCCATATATGGGGGAGAGTACGGCTAGGGGGCCGGGCGTGGAGCCGGTTATGACTGCTAGGAGACCTAGCCCGGCTAGGCCCCCCACTAGGAGGGCTATCATCGCTGATGCCATTAGGGGGAGGGCCTTCATGAAGGTGGCCGAGCCTTGGAACTGCATTCCATTAACCCCATGTTGTAGTCTAGATTTATTGTGGTTGATATATCAAGATATGTATCTTGGAGTGGGGCTTACTTGCTAACACTTTTAACACGCCTAGTTAAATGCCGCTGTATATAGGTGTACATACGTTGAATGCGGCTCTAGAATTCACCAGCGTCTGGAAGACCTACAAGACAGGAAAAGTTGAGGAAGAGGTCCTGCGCGGCGTCAGCTTCACGGTAGAGAGGGGAACGTTCACAGCCATCGTAGGGCCCTCTGGAAGCGGGAAGAGCACAATCATATTCCTAGCAGCAGGCATAGACGTGCCAACAAAGGGAACCGTCAAGGTCCTAGGCGAGGAGATCTCGGGCAAAGGCGAGTCGTGGAGGAGGAGGTGGAGGAGGAGGAACGTGGGGATAGTATTCCAGTTTTTCCACCTAGTCCCCACGCTAACCGCCCTAGAGAATGTGGTGCTGTCTCTTATACACATCTG
>WAKG01000027.1 GCA_015523445.1 Desulfurococcales archaeon
ATAATATACTTCACAATAATAGAAATACTAGGAATACACATAACACTCTAGGCCTACATTACTGCTGCTGTTGGCTAGCCCTGGCCATCCCTAGGCCTCCGCCCACCACCGCTAGTATGGCTAGCCCGCAGGGCGCTAGGAGGCCTAGCACTCCGCCTACGAGGCCTAGCCTCGGGTTGCTGCCTTGTACCGCGTATAGTGCTATGAGGCCTCCTACTATGCCTATTATCCCCATGACTCTAACTATCGTGCCCTCTACTAGGTTGAGGCCGAAGAGCATCTCTGCTAGTGGTGTGCCTGTTGCGAGGCTTGTGAGGCCTGCTAGTAGTGCTAGTATGCCTCCTATGGCTACTAGGATTCTCCATGTCTCCATATCGCCCACCTATTGTTTGGTAGAGGATCACGTTTGGAGCCTTATATTGATACGTATTTGCCTTAGCGGATGGTGATGGTTAGCGTGGTGAGTTGTGAACCTAGTGTTCTCCCGCCAGCTTTCTGACCTCGTCTAGGGCCATGTCTGCGTGCTTCTCTGCCGGCCTTATGTTGCTTAGTACCCTCCTGATGACCCCGTCCCTGTCTATCACGAAGGTAGTTCTCCTTGCAGCTATGTTTCCACTACTCCTAGACTCTAGCACTCCATACTTCTCCGCTATCGCCCCATCCTCATCACTCAGCAGGGGGAACCTGAACCCGTGCTTCTCGGCGAACTTCCTATTCTTCTCCACCGGGTCTGTTGATACTCCTAGGATCACTGCTCCATACTTCTGGAACTCCTCATATAGCTCGTTGAACCTTACACCCTCCCGGGTGCACCCCGGCGTCATAGCCCTAGGGTAGAAGTAGAGGACCACGATCCTGCCCCTGTAGTCGGATAGCCTAACAGACTCCCCCGTGTGTGCCTTGGCCTCGAAGTCTGGGGCCGGGCTTCCCTCTGCGACCATGCCTATCCACCGCCCTTCGTATATGCTTGCATGGACCCGGGTTTTATAGTGGAATCCATAGTAGCCTCCCCTAGGGTTCTGGGCGTGGGTAGGGTTACTGTAAGAAAGGTCCTCAAGATGAAGGGGTCGGGCAGGATCGTGATGATCACTGCCTACGACTACCCTACCGCCAGGATCGTGGATGAGGCCGGGGTCGATATGATCCTAGTTGGGGATAGTCTGGCAATGGTTGTGCTAGGCCACGAGTCCACGCTACACGCCAGGCTGGAGGATATGGTTAGGCATACCGAGGCCGTCGCGAGGGCCAAGCCTAGGGCTATGATTGTGGGGGACATGCCCTTTGGGAGCTACGAGCCTAGTAGTGCAAAGGCGGTGGAATCCGCTATAGCCCTGGCCAGAGCTGGGGCGGAGGCTGTGAAGCTCGAGGGAGGCAGCGAGTACGCTGATAGGATTAGGGCGATCGTTAACGCTGGTATACCGGTGGTGGGACACATAGGCCTAACACCCCAGCGCTACCTAGCCCTGGGCGGGTATAGGATGCAGGGGAGGAGCGAGGCAGAGGCTAGGGAGCTTGTTAGGAGCGCCGTGGAGCTTGAGGCCGCAGGAGCCTTCGCGCTGGTGATAGAGTATACGAGCCCCGACGTGGCTAGGAGTATAACGGATAAACTCTCGATCCCAACTATATGCATAGGATCCGGGCCCCACTGCGACGGCCAGGTCCTAGTACTCCACGACGTGATAGGCCTGGCAAGGGAGAGCCCGCCCTTCGCTAAGAAATACCTAGATGCCTGGAGCCTCATACTCGAGGCTGTTAAGGAGTATGCTAGTGACGTGAGGAGCGGCAGGTTCCCCGGGTAGCTCTAAGCTGGGCTTGCCCCTCCCCTTCTCGCCGATAGTATCCTGATCTTCCCCGGCAGCCTCTGTACTATATCCTCCTCGGGTAGGCCTAATGCTATGTGCCTAGCATCCCTTGGGAGGGTCTTCGCCAGCTCCTGCTTGATCCTCCTCGCCGCCTCCTCCATCTTAAGGTCTCCGGGCTCTAGCTCTAGGTAAGCCAATACCCTTGGCTCTACCGCCTCCCTCGAGCCGGCTAGTATGTATGGAGCACCGTCCTGATCCTGTGCTAGGCCTAGGTATAGCCTTGTCCTCACCGGGGGGAGGTAGTTCTTCTTACCCCGGATTATGAAGCCTCCCCGGGCCAGGTATTCACCTGTTGGCGGGCTCTTGGAGACCTGGCTGGCGTGGACCCAGTATACCTGGACGTGGCCTAGCCCAGCCTTCCATGCCTTGCTATAGGCCGCTGCTATTACCGCTGCATCCATTAGGTCCTCATTGCGGGGCTCGTGACCCCCAGTCTTGAGCACCACCGCTGGGGCGCCGTGGATGTCGGCGTGCATGAATATGTCGCTCTCTCCCAGGTAGCGTTTTACCACCGCCTCGTTCTGCCCCGCGTCCCTGCCACCCACCGCTATGAGGCCGCTCCTGGTTATAGTCCAGTGATACTTCTCGTACCACTGCCTCCTCCTGGCCCTGGCCAGGGCCGCTACCCTCCTGGCCTTCGCCTTGAGTTCTAGGTCCTCAAGCCTCTCCATTATACTCTTCTCCGCCTCCCTGGCCCTCCTCGCCTTAGCCTCCAGCTCCCCCGCCTCCCTGAATAGCCTGAGGACAAGCTGATCAACTGTCTCCCCTATCCTCGCCTTGACTATCATATCTCCCACTGGGATCTCAACTATGCCCCTCCTCCTGTCCACGCCGGGGCATTGGCCCCCGGTTGCGGCGCAGTCTAGTATTGACTGAATCTCGTCGTACATGCTTGGTATTAGGCTCGCTGCCCTTCTCAGCTTCTCCGCCTCCTCAGCGTACCTCCTAGCCGTCTCCCTGGCCTCCTCGAGGCTCTTGAGGAGCCTCTCCTTCTCCCCCGTATCAACCTGCTGGGCCGGGGTGGAGTACAGCTCGTCCAGTGCATCGTCGAAGGTTGGGTGCTCCACCACCTCACCCTGGGGGAGGCGGGTTGGCTTGAAGGGTGTTGCCTCCCCGCGGGCTGGGGCTAGGTAGCCCTTGCCCTGTAGAGACTCCCTCCAGATGTCTTGTACCGCTTCTATCAGAGCCTCGATGTCTCTGGGCTCTAGGTCCTTGGGCTTGGCCCCTGGCTGTAGGCTGGCTCTGTGTATCGCCTCCTCCGCATATTCTCCTGGTAGCTTCGCCGCCCTGACTAGGCCCCTAACTAGGTCCTTCTGGCCTTCTAGCAGGCTGGCCAGCTGGCTTGGAGTCAGGTTTAGGGGGTCTACCTGTGGGGGTGGGGGTGGCTTGTATTCCTCCTTGGGCCTCACCGTCCTGTCCTTGAACTTCTCGTACCTGGTTGCTGCTATGATCCTGTTGTCGGGGCCTAGGAGGAGTGCTACTCCCCGGGGCAGTAGCTCAACTACGAGGGTGTATCCTGTTGAGGCTCTCAGTGCTAGTATCCTGTCGCCGCCTAGGATCTCTGCCGCCTCCAGCCTTGCCCCCCTCATGTGCTTCCTGGCAGTGGCTACTAGTGGGTGTGGCTTGTAGCTGGTGGGGGGCTTGATCCTCCTCGTGTAGTGGACTCTCCTGCCCGGCTCTGCTACTAGTAGCTTGTCCTCTCCTCCCGGTGGCTTGAGTTTGAGTAGTATCCTTGCCTGGCTATGCTCATAGTATATGTTGGTTATCCTAGACCCTTTTAGCGTGTCTATATTGTGGTGGATCCACGCCTTGAGGTCTAGTAGGCTCATGCTCTTCCTGGCCAAGATAGGCGCCCCCAGGGTTATGTAAACCAGGCGTCCAGCCTTGATTGCCTGGCCTTTAGATGCTCTCTGTAGGCCTTCTTGAGCCTCTCCAGCGCCTTCCCAACCCTCTCTGGGTTGAAGTCGTGCTCCTCCACTAGTATCCTCTTGACCTTGTCCTCGTCTGGCGGCTTGTAGTGGATCTTATAGCCAGTATTAACCGGGGGGTTTAGGAAGTACTCGTATACCTCCTCCACGCTAGCAGGGTCCAGGCCTGCCGCCTTGATCGCCTTCACCGGGTCCCCCAGGCTCCTCACCAGGCTGAGGGCCCTCTTCGGCCCCACCCCGGGCGCGCCCTCGTTGTAGTCGGTACCCAATATGATCCCTATGGCTACCAGCTGCTCCCTCGTTATGCCCAGCCCCCTGAGGAGGGTGTCGAGCTCGATCACCTCCGGCTTGACCTCCACGTAGAGGTCCTTGCCCGGCACCTTCCTCCTCCCTGTTATTGCGAGGTTCCTCACCAGCCTGGCGGCGCCGAAGAGGAGGCTATCGTAGTCTTGGCTCCCCGCCGCCCACACGTCGCCCCTGCGGCTCATATACGCCGCCTGGGCCTCGCCCTCCCCCGGTGCTTGGACCCATGGTATCCCCATGGCGTCCAGGAGCCTCTTGGCCTCCTCCACCATCTTCTTATCCAGCCTTATAGCCTGCTGCGCGTACTTCCTAGCCTCCTCCACCACCCCCATGCTCCTGGCCTCCTCTAGCCTAGCCTCAGCCTCCCTCCTCCTGCGAGCCCTCTCCTCAAGCTCCCTCGCCTTGAACCTCGGGGGTGACCCGTCGAAGACGTATACCGGCTTGACCCCCTCCTCGGCGAGGTTTATAGTCCTGTAGAAGAGGCCGCTTAGGTGGCTCGTCACCCTGCCCTGCCTGTCCATGAGCGGGGTGCCGTCGGGCTGCCTTATCGCTGCTAGGAACTGGTAGAGCGTGTTGTAGGCGTCCAGCGCTATGCTGTGACCCTTCAGGGCCTTGACCTCCACCTCCCTCCTGGCATTCCTAGGGATCAGATCTCTGAGGTTTACACCCACGACTAGCCCCCTATCATGTTAGGGAACGTGGAGGGGGATATATTGAGGTGTGCTACTTGAGGAGTCTTATGTCGATCTCGTCCCCGCTGGAGAAGGTCCTTATATAGCCTAGCGTCTCGAGTACTATGAGTACCCTTACCAGTTCTATCTTGGATATGTCTATCCTCCTGTTTCTAAGGTGGGCTAGTAGCTCCGCGTCTCTAACCGGGGCGCTGCCGCCCTTGGATAGGTCCCTGACCGCGTCATACACTATGTTCTCTAGTGGCTGGCTGTGCCATATCTTCTGGACCATCCCTTAGCACCTAGGGTTAGTATGATATTGTAAGCCTCTCGGTCTTCGCCTCAGCCTTGATCTGCCTGGCCTGCTCTAGCCAGCGCTGGTAGTACTCGATCATCTGGCTCGTCACGCTAGGCCTCACCTTCTTCAGCGCATCCTCGAAGTGCTTCCAGCCGACGCTCCTCATGTTTATGTCATCCCTGAGGGCTATCATCGCCGCCTCCCTGACTAGCGCTGCCAGGTCTGCACCTGTATAGCCCTCTGTCATCCTTGCCAGCTCCCTTAGGTCTACCTCATCGTTTAGCGGTATGCTCCTGGTGTGTATCCTCAGTATCTCCAGCCTGCCCTCCTCGTCTGGAGGCGGGACATAGATGAGTTTTTCTAGCCTACCCGGCCTTATGAGGGCGGGGTCTACTATGTCAGGCCTGTTGGTGGCAGCTATCACAACTACGTCCTGGAGGTCGGTGATGCCATCTATCTCTGTTAGTAGCTGGCTCACGATCCTCTCCCCGACCCTTGAGCCCACGTCAGTGCCCCTGACGTAGGCTATAGCATCTATCTCGTCGAAGAACACTATTGCCGGGGCGTACTGCCTAGCCTTCTTGAATATCTCCCTTATCGCCTTCTCGCTTTCGCCTACCCATTTGCTGAGTATCTCTGGGCCTCTCACCGCTATGAAGTTTGCCCCGCTCTCGGTGGCGGCGGCCTTTGCTAGTAGGGTCTTACCCGTGCCCGGAGGGCCGAAGAGCAATATGCCTCTAGGCGGGTTG
>WAKG01000028.1 GCA_015523445.1 Desulfurococcales archaeon
GAATAACATTTATTATAAACTATAATATATTTAGGTTAGGTATTATAGTTTAAACTACATAATTATATTTATTAACTAACTCTTTACATCTAATTATCCTGAAATTAAGCGTCTACAAGATATGATTTACCGATATTCTATCTAGATTCTCATTTAGCTTCAGAGGAATTTCATCTATATCCTTATATAACCTTTTTAATCCCACCGCCCGGCACGTTTGGGTGGGGCCCACCTTGTCGCGGAGAGTGGCTATCATAGGAGTAGGCTGGTATGGTTTCAAACCTGCCGTCCCCGACCTGTCGTTTAGGGAGATGATGTTCGAGGCTTCAGTGAGGGCTGCCGAGGCTGCCGGGGTAGACTTGAGGAGGGATGTAGACGCCTTCGTGTCAAGCCAAGAGGACTATTGGGAGGGTGTAGCGATCTCAGACGAGTTCGCCCCGGAGCCTATTGGAGGGGTGCTGAGGCCCACCTTCACAGTTGCGGGTGACGGGCTCCAGGGCTTGGCTCAGGCCTACATGCTGATTAGGACTGGGTACTTTGATGTGGTGCTAGTTGAGAGCCATGCCAAGCCCAGCGATATACTCACCCTGGATAAGATCTACGAGCTAGCCTTGGACCCTGTGAATGTTAGGCCTCTGTCGCCGAGTAACCCGCTCTTCACCGCTGGCCTAGATGCTGTCGCTTACATGTCTAGGACGGGGCTGGAGAGGGAGGACCTTGCCTTTATAGCGGTGAAGAACCGGGTGCAGGGGCTGAGGAACCCTAGGGCTAGCTATGCTGCCAGGATAAGCCTCGATGAGGTCCTCGAGGCTGAGGCGTACATCTACCCCATGACCAGGTATGAGGTTGCAGGCTTCACCGATGCCGCGATAACGGTGATCCTGGCCAGCGAGGATGCCGCTAGGAGGCTGACCGACAACCCGGTTTGGGTCAGCGGGGTCGGGTGGTCTACCGAGACAGGTACTGGGGCCCTGGCTTGGCACGAGTGGGGTAGAATGAAGTCCATGAGGATGGCCGCTGACATGGCTTATAGGACTGCTGGCGTGAAGCCCAGTCAGATAGACCTGGCGGAGGTTGAGGACAGGTTCAGCTTCATGGAGCCCCTCACGCTTGAGGAGGCGAGGCTAGCTCCGGAGGGTGGTGCTGCCAAGATGGCTAGGGAGGGCGTCTTCAGCCCTGATGGTAGCCTGCCTGTGAACCCGAGCGGGGGGAGCCTGGCTATGGGGGTGGCTCTGGAGGCTACTGGGCTGGCTAGACTGCTGGAGGCCTACCTACAGCTTGCTGGGGCCGCGGGGCCTCACCAGGTCGAGGCCTCTAGAGCACTGGTGGCGTCCTGGAGGGGGCCCCCGACGTATACTAGCATGGCCGTGATTCTAGAGTCAGGAGATGCATTGTAGGATGGGGGTGTGAGTGGTGAGGCCTAATATACATGTGAAGAGTAAGGTCGCGGTCGTCGGGGCTGGTCTAACCCTGTTCAGGAGGAGGATGCTGGAGACTCCTAGGGAGCTGGCGTGGGAGGCCGCCAGCATGGCCCTCGAGAGCGCGGGGCTAACACTAAAGGATATAGATTGTGTTGTGATTGGCACTGCCCCCGATGCCTTCGACGGTGTCCACCTGAACGGAGAGTACCTAGCTGATGGGGCCGGAGGGATTAATAGGCCTACTGTTAGGGTCTACGTTGGCGGAGGCACCGGGGTCTTCGTCCCAATAGCAGCCTGGTGGCACGTGGCCAGCGGCCTCTGTAGGACTGTGCTGGCTGTGGCTGAGGAGAAGATGAGCCCTGGCCACCCACACCCACAGGGCGTGTTCGCTTACATCTGGGACCCTGTGCTCGAGAGGCCTCTAGGCCCGAACCTGATATGGATATTCGCGTTGGAGATGAGGAGGTACATGCACAAGTGTGGGGCTAGGAAGGAGGATATAGCCCTTGTCTCGGTCAAGAACAAGGCTAACGCTCTAGGCCATCCAGCCGCTCAGGCCGCTGCTAGGATAACTGTTGAGGATGTGCTCAACAGCGAGGTCCTTGTATGGCCTGTAAACAGGCTTGATATAAGCCCGGTGAGTGATGGGGCCGCGGCCCTGGTGTTGGCGAGCGAGAATGAGGCTCGGAGGATCACTGATAGCCCGGTTTGGGTTGAGGGCGTGGGCTTCACTCTGGACAACACGCACTGGTACAACAGGGAGCTAGGGTACCCGAGGTACGTCCAGTACGCCGCCAGGATGGCTTACAAGATGGCTGGCATAGAGAGGCCCTGGAGGGAGATCGACGTTGCAGAGCCATACGACCCCTTCGACTACAAGGAGCTCCACCACATAGAGGGCCTAATGCTGGCCAGGCCCTGCGAGGCCCCGAAGCTGCTCAAGGAGGGCCACTTCAACAGGGACGGGGACCTGCCGACGAGCCCCAGCGGGGGCCTGCTGGGCGTGGGGAACCCTATAGCGGCTGCGGGGGTGATGAAGGTGGCCGAGCTGTTCTGGCAGCTCCGCTACGAGGCCGGGGCTAGGCAGGTGAAGAAGCCCGTCCACAGGGGTGTGGCCCAAGCCTGGGGTGACCTCATGCAGGCTGGCACAGTTATAGTGTTGGGCAATTAGGGGGTGGTTGATGTGTCTGGTGGGGCTGAGAGGAGGCTACCCGGGCACTACCTGAAGGCCAGGGAGATGTATAGCCTGCCCGGCCTCGTGGAGTATAGGCCTGTGGCTCGCTACCTCTTCAGCGCCGGGCAGGCCCAATCCAGGTTCCTCGACGGCCTCAAGGAGGGCAGGATACTGGGCAAGAGGTGCCCTAGGTGCGGCAGGGTGTACGTGCCTCCCAGGAGCTACTGCGAGTACTGCATGGCCCCGACCAGCGACTGGGTGGAGCTGCCTGGGACGGGGGAGGTGCATACTGCTGTGGTTAGCTATATATCAACCTTCAGGGAGAGGATGGAGAAGCCCGAGATCGTTGCGGTGATCAAGCTAGACGCCCCCGGCTACACTGAGGGAGGCTATGAGTTCGCCGGCCTATTCCACAAGCTCTGCAACATTGAGCCCGAGGATGTGATGAGTGGGAGGGCGATCGGGATGAGGGTCAAGCCCAGGTGGAGGCCTCCGGAGGAGAGGAAGGGAGACGTTAACGACATAGAATGCTTCGAGCCCATAGAGTCCTAGGAGGGGTGGTAGCGGTGAGTTGGTGGAAGGAGAACGTGGCCTCACGGATCAGGCACTACCCGGGCAAGATGGAGGTGGAGAAGTACGTATACACACCCGGGGTCCATGGCCTGGAACAGGCCAAGGCACTGAAGGAGGGCAAGATACTAGGGGCCAAGTGCGGTGACACCATATACGTGCCCCCCCTAACCCTATGCCCAGACCACAAGCCCGGAGAGCTGGTGGAGGTAAGGGGGCCCTGGCGCGTGGTCACGTACACGATAATAGCCGAGACGATGGATGGAAGGAGGCTGGAGAAGCCCGAGGTCATAGCGGTGGTTAAGCCCGACGACGCCGAGGGCGGGCTAATCCATAGGGTTGAGGCAGACCAAGTCTACATAGGTATGGAGGTCGAGCCAGTATTCAAGCCAGAGGCTGAGAGGAAGGGCACGATAGATGATATCCTCTACTTCAAGCCCAAGTAGACCTATCCTCAGCCCCCTCCCGGGGGGCTGAAGGGTTTTAGCAGGGCCCACAACCACCCCTAAGAATAGGGTGGTGTACACGAGTTGTCAAGCGCCTTCGACGTGCTCTGGGTAGAGAAGTATAGGCCGAGGAGCCTGAAGGAGATAGTCAACCAGGAGGACATAGTAAAGAGGCTCACGAAGTTCGTCGAGGAGCGGAACATGCCCCACCTACTCTTCGCCGGCCCAGCCGGGACTGGGAAGACCACGGCAGCTCACGCCCTAGCTAGGGACCTCTACGGGGATAGCTATAGACAGTTCGTCTTAGAGCTCAATGCCAGTGATGAGCGGGGGATAAACGTTATCAGGGAGAAGGTGAAGGAGTTCGCCAGGAGCAGGACTCCGCCTGGGATACCCTTTAAGATTATCATTCTTGACGAGGCGGATAATATGACTAGTGACGCCCAGCAGGCGCTTAGGAGGCTTATGGAGCTGTATAGCGCCTCCACCAGGTTCATACTGATAGCTAATTATCCGAGTAAGATCATAGATCCTATTCAGAGCCGGTGCGCCTTCTTCCGCTTCCAGCCCCTTAGGAAGGAGGATGTTGTTGAGAGGCTCCGCTTCATAGCTGATAATGAGGGGGTGGAGTACGAGGATGATGCCTTGGAGACTATATACGAGATTAGTGAGGGCGACATGAGGAAGGCGATAAACATACTCCAGTCAGCAGCCGCCCTAGGCAGGGTTACGGTGGACTCTGTCTTCAAGGTCGTGGGTATGGCTAGGCCCCGCGAGGTCAGGGATATGCTGAAGGCTGCACTAGACGGGGAGTTCGAGGCGGCCAGGACGATGCTTAGGAGGATAATGATCGAGTACGGCCTTAGCGGGGAGGACATAGTAAGGCAGATCCACAAGGAGATATTCGGAAACGAGCTAAAGATGCCGGAGGAGCAGAGAGTCCTCATAGCAGACTACCTAGGCGAGATCCACTACCGCCTAGTGGAGGGTAGTGACGATGATATACAGCTAACCGCCTTCCTTGCATGGCTCACGGTACTCGGGAGGCATGCATCATGACCAAGAGGCTGCCCTGGGTAATCAAGTATAGGCCCAAGAGGGTCGAGGAGGTTGTAAACCAGGATAAGGCTAAGCAGGCCCTCATACCCTGGATAGAGGCCTGGGCCAGCGGGAGGAAGCCGGCGAAGAGGGCGGCCCTCCTCTACGGTCCTCCGGGAGTGGGGAAGACCAGCCTAGTAGAGGCTATAGCCAGGGAGTACGGCTTCCAGCTGGTCGAGCTGAATGCCAGCGACTATAGGAGGGATGTGGATATTAAGAGGATAGTCGGCTCCGCGGCCAGGAAGAGGCCCCTATATGGGCGCAGCCTGATAATACTCCTGGACGAGATAGACGGTATAGCTCCTAGGGAGGATGCGGGGGGCCTGAAGGCTCTCTTAGAAGTGATCAGGGATACCGAGAACCCCATAGTGATGACTGCCAATGACCCGTGGAAAGAGCAGCTGAGGCCCCTCAGGGACTCAGTGCTCCTCGTAGAGTTCAAGCAGCTGGCCACAGGCCACATTGTCAGGCTGCTCGAGAGGATCTGCAAGGCCGAGAGGCTGTACTGCGAGAAGGAGGCGTTGAAGTATATAGCTGAGAGGAGTATGGGCGACGTTAGGGCAGCTGTAAACGACCTAGAGGCGGTGGCGGAGGGCTACGGAAAGGTGACCCTGAGCCTTGCTAAGGTCCTGGTCAGGGGTAGGGATAAGAGTATAGACCTGTGGAGGACCCTGAACAGCATATACTACGCCAAATACGCCTGGCAGGCCAAGAAGGCCGTGACGAGCAGCGAGGAGGACTATGAGACGCTCCTAGCCTGGCTAAACGATAACACCTACAAGAAGTATAGGGAGCCTGAGGACCTATACAGGGCATACGACGCCCTCGCCAGGGCTAGCCTGTTCCTATCCAGAGCCAAATACAAGGGCCACTGGAGCATGCTCTCCTACGTCTTCGACCTTATGGGCCCTGGGGTCGCATTCGCCAGGGTCAAGGGCCAGGTAGCCAGGGAGCGCTTCTCCTACCCCGAGAGGATCAAGCTAATGGCCCAGCTCAGGCAGGTCAGGGAGACGAGGGAGGCCCTAGCCGGGAAGCTGGCGGAGAGGATACTGGCAAGCAAGGCCACGGTTAAGAGGGAGGTGATACCCTTCCTTACCGCTATATTCAGGAATAGCCGTGACCCTACTATGCCAGCTAGGATAGCGCTCGGATACAACATGACCAGGGAGGAGGTGAAGCTCCTAGCTGGTGCTAGGGCTGAGGAGATACTCAAGGCAGCAGAGAGGATAAGGAAGGCAAGGCCCGAGGAGGAGAGGGAGAGCGGGGAGGAGCAGGCAGTCAAGGAGGCTAGGCAGGTCAAGCCTACAGGTTTGGACGCCTTCTTAGGCTTAGGGCCCCGGGGTGGAGGTGGCCCAAGTAGGGGCTCAAGGTCGTCACGGTCTACTAGGAGGGGGCGGCGCCGGGGGAGGTCTTGACCTTCTCCACCACCTCTACACCTTCGATCCTGGTAGTGGGGTACTGGCCCCTCTCATCCTTCTCGTACTGCTTCACCATGTCCCACACGGTTAGGAGGGCAGCTGAGACCCCGGTTAGGGCCTCCATCTCTACCCCAGTCTTAGCAGTAGTCTTCACCGTTACGGTGGCCTCCACGTAGTCGGGGCCGTAGGAGAATCTTACCTTGACCCCTGTTATGGGTAGGGGGTGGCAGAGTGGGAGTATCTCTGGGGTCCTCTTAACAGCCATCACTGCTGCCACGCTAGCCACCTGCTCCACATCTCCCTTCTCCACGCTACCTTCCCGGATCCTCTTCACGGTCTCTGGCTTGAGCTTGATTCTACCCCGGGCTGTTGCCTCCCTGTAGGAGTCGGGCTTGCCCGTTATGTCCACCATTCCGGCCATCCTGTGCCGCACCCCCAAGTGCTATAGCCTCTCCAGCTCTCTTATCAGCTCCCTTATAGCCCCTAGCCTGGGGTTGGATAGGTCTACCTCGAATACGCGGAGCCTGCCGTAGCGCCTCTCTTCCACCAGGCCCGCCTTCTTAAGCTCCTCTAGGTGCCTCACCACTGTCCTGTAGGAGAGGCCTGTCTCCCTCACGATCCTGGTTATGTTGGAGTATCCCTCTTCTAGGAGGAACTTGAGGACCTTAACCCTGCCCCTGCTCCCGAATAGGCTCTCCAGGTCCATCCCTTGTCAGCCCTCCAGTATCCTTGGTAGTACTAACCTCTCCATCACATCTACCAGTCTATCGGCTGGTATTGAGGGGGCTAGCCTGTACAGTGTGGTCCTGCCCCTCATCCCCTTCCCAGACCTCTTATAGTCTACTAGGCCCGAGTTCGCGAGGCTGGACATGACCCTGTTCAGCCTCTCATGGAACTGGCTATGGCCGAGAGGCTTTATCCCGTAGTTCTCGGCTAGCTGTTGGTATAGCGTTGCTATTTCACCTGTTGTGGCGTAGTTGCCCTTCTGGTCTATCAGCTTGGCTAGTGCTAGTAGCATTAGGGCTTCGTGCTTGTTGAGCATGGATAACTGGTCCACGGATATGAGTGACATCTGCGTCTCGGCCAGCGCGTGCCTGACGAGGGACTCGGTTATCGTGCTTAGGCCTAGGGCCTCGGCGTTCTCCGCCGCTGTCCTGAGCACGTTTATCGCCTTCCTAGCGCTGCCCCCCTGGGTCCCCATGGCTACCTCCTCTGCTATCATCTGGAGAAGGTATGGGGTCCATGTGCCCGGTTGCAGGCCCTCTTCTGCCCTCTGCTCCAGGATCTGGTATAGCTCCTCTGCGTTGTAGGGCCTCATGTGGATCCTGTATGCTATCTGGGACTCGATCTGGGGCAACCTCTTCTTGAGCTGGGCGAGGATCTGGAGGTCCATCGCCACCAGTATATATATGATCCTGCTGACCCCGTCTGGCGGGGGTATCTGCTCGTATAGCCTGAGGAGCTGGTATAGGCTTGCATCGTCGATCTTCCCGGCTAGCATGCTCTGGAACTCGTCTATGGTCAGGATCATGTACATGTCCTCCCTGTACAGTCTATAGACGATCTCGCGGAGCACGTCTATAGCGGAGACGCCGTGGACAGGTATCCTAGGGTCCAGCTGCGGCACGATGGCCTTGAGGACAGTGTATATCGAGGGGCTGCCATACACGTTTACGTGGATGTAGACAGCGTTTATCCCCTTCCGCCTAGCCTCCTCCACAGCCCTCATGCCCGAGTACTTGGCTAGCATAGTCTTACCAACGCCGACCACACCACTACTACCATAAATCAACGTGATGTCATTCGTTACGGGGCCGTGGATTAGTTTGAGTAGGAGCCTCCTGGTGAGGAGATCCGCTTCCTCTCTCCTAACCCTGAGGCTTGGGGGTACATACTCGTCGGTGAGGACCCTTCGAGACCTGAATATGGGGCTACCATACGCGTAGCCTGTAACATCCGCCATACACTAGTACACCATACACTACCACACCGGATATAATAAACCTAGGGTACAAAAACGTTGGGCTATGGTAGGGTCACTGTTACACAATCAGGCCCACATGGACTGGTAATACCATAAGCCCCCAAGAACAGGCCGTCCAGAGACTCTATAGCC